>JANYBG010000064.1 GCA_025360865.1 Pseudomonadota bacterium
TGCACCAACGACCCGGTGTTCGGCACTGGCCCCTACACGAACTGCAACGCCCCCGTGCAATTCTTTGAGTACCACACCAACCCGGAACGCTGGTCCGATGAACTGCGCCTTCAGTCCAGGGCCGGCGGCCGGCTGCACTGGCTCGGGGGCCTGTACTGGGAAAAGACCCGCGACAAGAATTCCGGCAGTACCTTTTACATGCCCGGCTTGCGCACCGACAGTCCGGCGTTCCAGTACTACAACGTCTACTACGGCACCCCACCGGGCTCGAGCTCGCTGCCGCCGGGTGACTGGTACGCGTACACGACGCGCTCGGACTACAAGCAAACAACCGAGTTCGCGAACATCAATTTCGATATCACCCCGAAGCTCAACGTCGAGGCCGGGACGGTGCACTTCAAGTCCGACTTCAACTACTACAGCCCGTACGGCCAGCTCGCCTATGCGCCGGCCACTCCGTCCGAGAGTCCCGGCGGCTCGACCAAGTGGAACAGCAAGTTCGGCATCAACTACAAGCTGACGGACGACATTCTACTGTACGGCATATTCTCCCAGGGCTTCCGCGACGGCGGTTCCAACTCCGGCTACCCCTCGCAGTGTTACGCCAAAGGCGTCCCGCCCGCCTACGTCCCCGACACGCTCAACAACTTCGAGTTCGGGTGGAAGACCAAGGGTCTCGACAACCATCTGATCTGGAATGGCGCGGTCTACCAGATGGACTGGAAAGACCTGCAGACACTCATTTACGACGTCACCGTCTGCCCCCCCAGCAGCTTCAACGCGAACGTCGGCAAGGCCAAGATCAAGGGCGTCGAGAGCAACGTCGATTACAAGCTCAACGCGAACTGGTCGATGCAGGCGGCCGTCAGCTACACCGATTCACACCTGGTATCGACCACGTACCCCGCCTTCGCGCCGCTCGTCGGCGAGCGGCTGCCATACGTGCCGTACTTCAGCTACAGCGCCAACATCCGCTACCAGACCCCGCTGGCCGCCAACCTGCGCGGCTACGCCCAGTTCGACATCGCGCACAAGGGCGACATGTGGAACGACCTCCAGGACGCGAGTAAGTACACCGGCCTCCCGCGCGTCCTCCAGCCCGCCTACTCGCTCATCAACCTGCGCGTGGGGCTCACCCCGGAGGGCGCCCACTGGCTGGCGGAGCTTTACTGCACGAACTGCGCGGACAAGAACGCCATCATCTACAGCAATACGGGTAACTACGACCTGCGCCAGACCACCAACCAGCCGCGGACCATCGGCCTGCGCGTGAACTACCGCTTCGGCAAGGAAACCAACGCCGAGTAGACCTGCCCGCACGAGACACCCCCGAAGCGGTCGTCGCCTCGGGGGTGTCTTCGCTATAAGCTCACGCTCATGCATTCTGCCTTCTATCGTCGCTGTTTCCAGGTCACGGCGACGCTGGTGCTGGGATACCTGTTGTTCCGGGTGCTGCGGCCCTTCTTCGAGACGCTCGGGTGGGCGGCGCTGCTGGCCTACATGTTCCACCCGCTGCACGAGCGGCTCACCCACTCGATCTTCAAGGGCCGCCGCTCGGTCTCGGCCGGGTCCATCACCGCCTTGGGACCCGTCGCGGTGTTCGTGCCGCTGTCGATCCTCGGCGTGGTGTTCGCGGGGCAGGTCGTCCGCCTGATCGATTACCTGAAGGGGCAGACCCCTCCTTCCTATACGGAGTTACTGGAGCGGCTGTCCGGCTACCCCGTGATCGGCGGCGCGGTGAGCTGGGTGCGGGAGAACTCGTCGGTGACCGCCGACCAGCTGCAGAGCTGGGCGAGCGAGGGCCTGCAGAGCGCCCTCAAGGGCGCCGCGTCGCTGAGTGGGAGCGTCGCGCTCGGGATCTTCGGCACGCTGATCAGCTTCTTCATGATGCTGTTCATACTTTTCTTCTTCCTGCGCGACGGACGCGCCTTGAGCGAGCAGGCTATCAGCCTGATCCCCGTGGAGCCGGCGCGGCGCGCGCAGGCAGTGAAGTACCTCGGGGAAGTCACGCGCGCGGTGGTATTCGGCTCGGTCACGACCGCCCTCGTTCAGGGCCTGATCGTCGGCATCGGCTTCGCGATCGCAGGCCTCCCCTCGCCGGTGGTGTTCGGCGTGCTGGCCATGGTCGCCTCCTTCCTGCCCTCGGGGGCCTCCATCGTCCTCATCCCGGCGATCCTCTACTTCGCCTTCAGCGGCCACTGGGGCAAGGCGGTATTGCTCATCTTCTGGATCGCCCTGCTGGTGGTCGTGGAGAATCTGCTGCGGCCTATCCTCACCGCGCGCCACGCCGAGGTGTCAACGCTGGCGCTGTTCATCGGCGCGATCGGCGGGGCGGCGACCTTCGGCATCCTCGGGCTGGTGCTGGGACCTGTGCTGCTGAGCTTCGTCGTGGCCCTTGCGCGATTCTCCCGGGAGACCCCACCAGCGGATGCGTGAACGGGAAATCTTTCCCGTAGAATGCGCCCCCCATGGATCTGTCCCCGATCCTCAATCCTCTGAACGACGAACAGCGCGCGGCCGTCACCGCGCCGCTGGGTCCCGTGCTTGTGCTCGCGGGCGCTGGCAGCGGCAAGACGCGCGTGCTCACGCACCGCATCGCCTGGGTGATCCAGGCCGAGGGCGCATCCCCGCACAACATCCTCGCGGTCACCTTCACCAATAAGGCGGCCGGGGAGATGCGCGGCCGCGTGGAACAGCTGCTCGGGGTCCCCGGCGGGGCGCTGTGGATCGGCACGTTCCACGGGCTAACCCATCGCCTGCTGCGCATCCACTGGCGCGAGGCCAACCTCGTGCAGGGCTTCCAGATCATCGACTCGGAGGACCAGCAGCGCCTGGTCAAGAAGCTCATCCGCGCCGCCGAGCTCGATGAGACCCGCTGGATCCCGCGCGAGGTCACCTGGTTCATCAACAACAACAAGGACGAGGGGCGCCGGCCGCGGCACCTGAAGGACGGCAACGACCCCACCCGCATGCAGCTGATCAGGCTATACGCGAGCTACGAGGAGGCCTGCGCGCGCGCCGGGGCGGTGGACTTCGCCGAGCTGTTGCTGCGCGCCTACGAGCTGTGGCGCGACAACCCCTCGCTGCTGGAGCACTACCGCCGCCGCTTCCGGCACGTGCTGGTGGATGAGTTCCAGGACACCAATGGCATCCAGTACGAGTGGCTGCGCCTGCTGGCGCCGGCGACCCTGGATGCGCAGGGCCACGCGAGCTACCCGTTCGTGGTGGGCGACGATGACCAGAGCGTGTACCGGTTCCGCGGCGCGCGGGTGGAGAACCTGCAGGAGTTCCGCCGCGACTACGCCGGCGCGCAGCTGTTCCGACTGGAGCAGAACTACCGCTCGAGCGCGACCATTCTCGAGGGCGCCAACGGGCTGATCGGCCACAACAACTCGCGGCTGGGCAAGAACCTGTGGACCAACGGCGAGAAGGGCGACCCGATCCGCCTCTACACCGCCTTCAACGAGCGCGACGAGGCGGAGTTCGTGACGCACCGCATCCGCGAGCGCGTCGCCCAGGGCGGCCTGCGCCGCGAGATCGCCATCCTGTACCGCTCGAACGCGCAGTCGCGCGTGTTCGAGGAAGCCTTCCTCTCGGCGCGCGTGCCCTACCGGGTGTATGGCGGGCTGCGCTTCTTCGAGCGCGCGGAGATCAAGGACGCCCTCGCCTACCTGCGCCTGATCGCCAACCGCCGCGACGATGCCTCCTTCGAGCGCGTGGTGAACCTGCCCACACGCGGGGTCGGCGCCAAGAGCCTCGACGTGGTGCGCGACCACGCGCGCGCTAAGACCGTCTCGCTGTGGGAGGCCGCCGCGGCCTCGATCGCCGCGGGGACGCTCGGCGCCAAGGCGGCGATGGCCATCCAGGGCTTCATGGGCCTGATCGAGCGCATCGCGCGGGACTCAGGCTCGCTCGCCCTGCACGAGCAGGTCGACCAGGTCTTGAAGGGCAGCGGGCTGATCGAGCACTTCAAGCGCGAGAAGGCCGAGCGCGGCGAGGCCCGGGTGGAGAACCTGGACGAGCTCGTTTCCGCGGCGCGTGGCTTCACCCCGGAAGCCTCGGACCTGCCGCCGCTGGAATCCTTCCTCGCCCACGCCGCGCTCGAGTCCGGCGAGGGCCAGGCGGATGAATGGGAGGACTGCGTGCAGATGATGACCCTGCACACGGCCAAGGGGCTGGAGTTCCCGGTGGTCTTTATCTGCGGCATGGAGGAGGGCCTGTTCCCGCACCAGCGCTCGCTCAATGACCTGGATGGCCTCGAGGAGGAGCGACGCCTGTGTTACGTCGGCATGACGCGGGCCATGCGCCAGCTCTACCTCACCTGCGCCGAGCAGCGCCGGCTGCACGGGGTGGATTCGTACGGCCAGGCCTCGCGCTTCATCCGCGAGATCCCCGAGGAGCTGATGGAGGAGGTGCGCCCGCGCGTGCAGGTCTCACGCCCGGTGGCCGTCGGGCGCTTCCGCCCGCAGGAACCGGCCGTGGGCGGGGTGCGCCTGGGCGCGCGGGTACGCCACGGCAAGTTCGGCGATGGGGTTATCCTCAGCGTCGAGGGCAACGGGGCGCAGGCGCGGGTGCAGGTGAGCTTCGAGCGCCAGGGCACCAAGTGGCTGATGGTCCAGTATGCGAACCTCACGCCGTTATAGTGGCAAGCGTTAGAACCAGTCCGTCATGAAAATCCTCATCCTCGGCGCAGGTCAGGTCGGGCGCACCGCCGCCCAGGCGCTCTCGCGCGAGGAGGCGAACGAGGTCACCGTGGTCGACTCGAACGAGGAGATCCTGCGCGACCTGCAGGACCGGCTCGACGTGCGCACCGTGGCCGGCAACGCCGCGCATCCCACGGTGCTCGAGGCCGCCGGAGCCGCCGAGGCGGAGGTGCTCATCGCCCTCACCTCGAGCGACGAGGTGAACCTCATGGCCTGCCAGGTGGCCTTCACGCTGTTTCGCACGCCCACCAAGATCGCCCGCATCCGCGCCACGGAGTACACCAGCCGCGCCGGGCTGTTCGGCAGCGACGGGCTCTCGGTGGACGTGTTCATCAGTCCCGAGCAGCTGGTCACCGAGTACGTCGCGCGGCTGATCCAGCAGCCTGGCACGCTGCAGGTACTGGACTTCGCCGATGGCAAGGTGCAGCTGGTGGGCGTACGCGCCCGCACGGGCGGCCTACTGGTGGGGCACACCCTGAGTGAGCTCCCTCGCCACCTGCCGAACATCGAGCTGCGCATCGTCGCGATCTACCGCGACGGCCGCGGTGTCACCCCGCGGGGCGAGACCGTCATCGCCGAGGGCGACGAGGTGTTCTTCCTGGCCGCCCAGGAGCACATCCGCCGCGCCATGGCCGAGATGCGCCGCGGGGACGATCCGGCGCGCCGAATCATCATCGCCGGTGGCGGCCACATCGGCTACCGCCTCGCCCGGACGCTCGAGAAGAGCAACCAGGTGAAGGTCATCGAGCGCGACGCGCGGCGCGCCCGCAAGATCTCCGAAGGCCTCGAGAAGGCGATCGTGCTGCACGGGAACGCCGCGGACGAGGAGCTCCTCATCGAGGAGAACATCGACAGCGCGGATGTCTTCGCCGCGGTCACCAACTCCGAGGAAGCCAACATCCTCGCGGCGATGCTCGCCAAGCGGCTCGGCGCGCACAAGGTCATGGCGCTGATCAACAAGCCCTCCTACACGGAACTGGTGGAGAGCGGCAGCATCGACATCGCCATCTCTCCGCAGACCATCACCATCGGCTCGCTGCTGGCCCACGTGCGCCGGGGCGATGTGGTGCGCGTGCACGCGCTGCGGCGAGGCGCCGCTGAGGCGCTGGAGGCTATCGTGCACGGGGACGAGCGCAGCTCGCGCGTGGTCGGCCGCGCGGTGGGTGAGATCGCGCTGCCGGAAGGCGCCTCGATCGGGGCTATCGTGCGCGGGGACGAGGTCATCATGGCGCACCACGACACGCGCGTGCTCACCGATGACCATGTGATCCTGTTTCTGGCGGACCGGCGCCACCTGGAGGTGGTCGAGCGCTTGTTCCTCAGGTCGACGCGCTGAAGATCCGCAGGACACCCTCGTGCTCGCCGTCGTACATGTTCTGGGCCTGCTGCTGGCGAGCTTCGCGCTGACCTGCCTCGCACCGGTCGCCTGCTCACTCATCATGGGCGATGGCCTGTGGCGGGTATTCCTGCTCACCGCCGCGGCTGCCGCGTTGGCCGCGCTGCTGCTCCTCGGGATCGCGCACCGCCCGCATCGCGAGCTTCGGCCGCGCGACGGCTTCCTGCTGGTGACCCTGGGTTGGGTGCTGCTGCCCGCGGCCGCGTCGCTGCCACTGCTGCTGGGCATCCCGGGTCTGGGCTTCACACAGGCCTTCTTCGAGGCGATGTCCGGGCTCACCACCACCGGCTCGACGGTGATCAACGGCCTTGATTCGCTGCCGCCGTCGCTGAATTTCTGGCGCCACGCGCTCGAGTGGCTGGGTGGACTGGGGGTCATCGTCATGGCGCTCGCGGTGCTGCCCCTGCTGGGCGTGGGCGGCATGCAGGTGTACAAGGGCGCCGCCCCCGGCTCAGTCAAGGATGAGCGCCTGGCGCCGCGCATCACCGCGACCGCAAGATCGCTGTGGTTCGTATACGCGATCATCACCGCCGTGGGCATCGTGGCGTTGCGGCTGTGCGGCATGAGCTGGTTCGATGCGATCTGTCATGCCTTCTCGGCCGTCGGGCTCGGAGGCTTCTCGAGTCATGACCGCAGCATCGCCTACTTCAATTCGCCCGCCATCGAGCTTGTCCTGATGGCGCTGATGGTGATCGCCGCCCTGAACTTCGCGCGTCACTTCGTGGCGCTGCGCCGCCTGTCGCTCGAGACCTACAAGGCCGATCCTGAGGTGCGCGCCATCCTGCTGGTCCTCGGCCTGAGCGTGGCCGGGATCACCGCGCTGCTGAGCTGGCACGGTGTGTACCCGGATTTTCTGACCAGCCTGCGCAACGCGGCCTTTAACACCATCTCGCAGGCGACCACCAGCGGGCTGACCACGCAGGACTACCAGAGCTGGCCGGTGTTCGCGCCGTACTGGATGTTGTTTCTCTCGTGCATCGTGTGCAGCACCGGCTCCACCGGTGGCGGCATCAAGATGTTCCGCGCGCTCCTGCTCGCGCGCCAGACCGGGCGGGAGCTGAAGCTCCTGATCCACCCCGCGGCGATGGCCCCGGTGCGCATCGGCGGCCGGGCCATCCCGGACACGGTCGGGCACGCGGTGCTGGCGTTCATCTTCCTGTACTTCGTCACCATCGCGATCATGACATTCGCGATGCTGCTGACCGGCCTGGACTTCGACACTTCCTTCGCCGCGGTAGTCGCCTCGATCAACAATACCGCGCACGGCTTCGGCCCGCCCGGCGCGGTACACAACCTGCATGACCTCACGCCGCCGCAGACCTGGATCTGCACCGGGGCGATGCTCATCGGGCGCCTGGAAATCTTCAGCGTCGTCGTCCTGATGTGGCCGGCCTACTGGCGCAAGTGACGCCGCCTGGCCGCGCGCGGCGCTTCAGCCGTTGGTGAGCCCTTGCTCCAGCAGCATCGGCCCGGACCCGCGACCGGACACCGCATCCCCTGGATTGCGCAGCGCGCACGCTTTCAGCGACAGGCACCCGCAGCCGATGCAGCCGTCGAGCTGGCCGCGCAGCTTCCGCAACAGCGCGATCCGCCGGTCGAGCTCCGCGCGCCACTCACCCGACAGCCGCTGCCAGTCCCTGGCGGTGGGGGTACGGCCACCCGGCAAGGAATCGATCGCCTGCTTGATCATCGACAGTGGCAGCCCCAGGCGCTGCGCCGCCTTGATGATCGCGACGCGCCGCAGGACGTCCCGGCCATAACGGCGCTGGTTCCCGGGGCTGCGCCAGCCCCTGACCAGCCCGTTGGCTTCGTAGTAGTGCACGGTTGATACCGCGACACCGCTCCGGGCGGCCACCTGGCCGGCCGACAGCGCCGCGACGGTTCTTTCCCTGGTCGTCCGCGCCAAAGGGCGTCTCCTCTTGACCTCAAGTGCGGTTGAGGTTCTACCCTTATGCGCGGTCTGACTCAAGCTGCCTCCGGAGCGCCCGCCCGATGCTCAGCACGATAGCGCTGTTCTCCAGTTCCCGGCGCCTCGGCAATACCGGGCAGCTGCTGGATCGGATCACCTCGCTGCTGGAGGTCGAGGTCGTGGATCTCACCAAGCTGCGCATGTCATCGTTCGACTACGAGCACCGCAACCGGGGCGATGACTTCGAGCCCCTCATGCGGCGTGTGCTCGCGCACGACCAGGTCATCTTCGCGACGCCGATCTACTGGTACGCGGTCAATCCTGCGATGAAGGTGTTTCTTGACCGGATATCCGACTTCCTGGAACTGCCGGAGCTTCTGGCCGGGGGGCGCGGGTTGCGGGGCAAGAACGCCTACGTCGTGTGCACGTCCATCAGCGACGAGCCCTCGCCGGAATTCATCGGCGCTTTCGCCGAGACCTGCGTTTATCTGGGGATGCGCCTTGGCGGCGTGGCGCACGCCAATTGCGAAGCGGGTTATTTGCCAGCGAAACACGACCCGCTAGCCGAGGCGTTCGCGGGGGTGGTGAGGCAGGCGGCGCTGCCGCCAGGGACCGCGCCGGCCTGAGATCTGCCGTGGCGCGGGCGCGGGGGGCTTCCCGGCGGTCGCGCTAGCGCGCGGGTGCGACCTCGACGGTGAGCACGATGTCGGCGGCTATCTCGAGCGTACCCGATTCCACCGGGGTGTCCACCTTCGCCGCCAGCGGCGCGGCGGCGACACTCATGGCCCGCATCCTGGGGAATTGCGGCGCGCCGCTCTCCTCGACGCTCAGCACGCGTACGACCTTGAGGCCCAGGGCCGCGGCGAGCACATCGGCATCGCCACGCGCCTTGAGCGCCGCCTTGCGCAGCGCATCGGCGCGCACCGCGTCCTGGTCACGCAGGGTGAACTGGATGCCTTGTACCTGGTTGGCGCCGGACTGCCCCGCCGCATCGATCACGTTGCTGATTTTCGTCAGGTCATCGAGCGTCACCTGCACCAGGTTCGAGGCGCTGTAGCCGGTGATCAACGGCTCATGACCGGCTTGGTACTTGTAGTTCGGGCTCAAGGAATAGTTGACGGTCTTGAGCGCCGCGGTGGGCCCGGCGGCCTTCTTCACCGCCGTGAGTACCGCGTCCACCTGGCGGGCGTTCTCAGCCCCGGCATCGGCCGAGCGGTCAGCGCGTGTCGTGACACCGATGTCGATCTGCACGCGATCGGGCTTGGCGGTGACCTGCGCGGCGCCGCTGACGCGAATCGACGACACGGGCGCCTGCTGGGAGAGCGCCGGGGCGCTGAGCAGGCAGGCAAGCACGGTCGATGTCAGTGTTCTCATGTTCACAGCCCCGCTGGTACGCCTTCGCATATTCTATCCCCGCCGCGTGCGGCAGTTCATAGTTTGGGCAGGAGTCTCCACATCCTGGCGCCGCGAGGCGGTATACATCGGCGGATGGAACAGCGCGAGGTCAACGTCGTCCCCGACAAGTTCGAGGTGACCCTGGAGGATGTGCTGCTGGTCGCCCGGCTGCAGTCCGCCCTCGCGGTATGTGTTTATGACGCCCAGGAAGAGGCCGGCGCGCTGCTGCACCTGCGCTGCATCGTGCGCAGTACCAAGCCCATCGACGTCACCGACTCAACTCTCGCCACGGAACTGTTGCTGCTGGATCGCTGTCTCGCCTCGCTGCGCGAGTCCGCCCCGCAGGCCAAGCACCTGCAGGCGCGCATAGTCGCGCACCTGGCGGATGCCCCGCAGGCGGCGCCCGTGTCCGAGACCATGATCACCCTGGTGAAGCGCTATCTCGAGGATGGGGGCGTGCGGCTGCTCGCCGACGACATCGCGGCCGGACCGGTCCGAGCCCTGCGCTTCCGGCCCAGTATGGGGTGGGTGCACACGCGCACCTGACCAGCGTGAGACTCGCGCGCGAAGTCCCGGTCCCGTCCGCCGTGCGCGCGGCGCTCGCGGGGATACTGGGCACGCCGGTGGATCAAGTACGGGTGATCGAGCATTCCTGGCGGGTGCGGCTGCATGGACGGGCGATCGCCACCACGCGGCGCGACCGCATCTACCTGCGGGGTTCCGCCGCCGATTTCTTCAGCAATCCCTCCCTCATGCTGCACGAGTACTGCCACGTCATTTTGCAGTGGCGGCCCGGAGGGCTCACCGTGCCACGCTATCTCGCGGAGTGCCTGCGCCGCGGCTACTGGAACAACCGCTTCGAGATCGAGGCGCGCGGCTTCGCAGCGCTGCACGTGTCGACCCTCCACACGCTGCTGGCCGCGCCCAGGATCTCAGCCGAGCAGGGCCTCGCGGCGGTACAGCCGCCCGGCGATGAACACTAGCACCGCCCCGACCGCTAGGGTGCTCAGCATCGAGACGGCGAAGTAGCCTCCGGGCACCGGCTCGTCGCGCAGCAGACCCGTGATCAGGAAGTGCTGGCTGAGTGAGGGAATCGCCATGAACGCAAGACTTGGCCGCAGCCCGATGACGCCCGCGAACACCAGCGGCAGGGTTGGCACCAACAGCACCAGCCCAAGATACGTCTGCGCCTCGCGATAGCTGCGGGTGTAGGCGGCCACGATGGTCATGAGGGCCGCCCCAAGCGGCACCAGCGGCAGGCAAAACAGCACAAGTCGCAGTGCCACCCAGGGCCCGAAGTTCACGCTCATGCCGAAGCGCTCAAGGCCGATGAAGCGCAGCAGGATGGAGAAAGCGATGACCGTGAGGATCAGCGACAGGCTCATGTAGGCGCAGGCGGCGAGGATCTTGCCGTAAATCAGGTGCGCCCGCGGCGCGGGCACGGTGAGCAGCGGCTCGAGCGAGCCGCGCTCGCGCTCACCCGCGGTGGCGTCGATCGCAAGGTACATGCCGCCCATTAGCATGGTGATCAGGACCAGGTAGCTCAAGGTGCCCAGCGCCGCGACCGAGCGGCTGGCGGGGGTCGAGACATCGATGTCCTGCACCGCCAGGGGATCAAGCACCACCGGATCCACGCCGCGCGCCACCACCCGCAGGCGCGCGATGATTGAGCCATATTGTTCAATCGCGGCCCGGACGCGATCCGTATCCGCGGAGGAACTGACGGCGGATGAGTCCGCGTACAGCACCAGCGCCGCGGGGCCACCGGCGGTGAGGTTGTTGGCGAAGTCCGGGGTGACCTCGAGGACGCGCTCGTGGCTGTGTGTCTGGATGGCGGCGCGCGCGCCCGCAGCGTCGTAGTCCACCAGCTTCACCGTGACGCCGGACTCTGTGAGGAAGGCGGCGAGGTTCGGCGCGCGCTCACCGTGCGACAGCGCCAGCTGCACCGGACGATCGGACTTGCCGGCCGTGCGCTCGATCTGCAGCGATAACGCGCCGGCGAACAATAGCGGCCCGAGCAGCGGCCCGAGTATCAGCGCGGAGAAGAGCGTGCGCCGCTCGCGCAGGTTCTCGCGGAACTCCTTGGTGAACACGGTCAGGATAGCGTGCATCAGGCAGGCTCCCCGCCGATGAGCCGCACGAACGCATCCTCGAGTATCCCGGACTGGGCGCGGGCGCGGATCGTCGCTGGCGTGCCGGAGGCGATGACCGTGCCGTCGGCGATCACGATGAGCTCGTCGCACAGCTCGTTCACCTCATGCATGACGTGACTGGAGAACAGCACGCAGTGCCCGGCCTCGCGCAGCTGTCGCAGTAGGCGGCGCAGCGCCCGCACCGCCATCACGTCCAGCCCGTTCGTGGGTTCGTCGAGGATGAGGTTGCGGGGGTTGTGCACCAGCGAGCGGGCGAGCGCGGTCTTCAGGCGCTGGCCCTGCGAGAACCCCTTGGCGCGCCGGTCGGCGAACTCGGTCATTTCCAGAAGTTCGACGAGCTCGCCCGCGCGGCGCCGCGCCTCCTGGCGCGTAAGGCCGTGCAGCGCCCCGAAGTAGAGGATGTTCTCGCGGGCGGTGAGGTTGGGATAGATGCCGGCGCCATGGGTCAGGACCCCGAGGCGCCTTGCCGCGGTCAGCGGCTCGCGCACCACGCTGTACCCGTCCACGAGCGCGTCCCCGGAGTCAGGCTTCAGCACGGTGTACAGCATGCGCAGCGTCGTCGACTTGCCGGCGCCGTTGGGGCCCAAGAGTCCTGTGATGCGGCCGTCGTCGGCGCGCAGGCTCACGTCGCGCACGGCGCTGACCGGGCCGAAATGCTTGAAGAGATGCGTGGCCTCGATCACGGCGCAGGCCCGCTCAGAGTGACGAAGAAGGGCATCGGCCTTGCGTTCATGAGGCAACCCGCGTCCAGAGCCGCCGGGTCGGGCGTGTCGAGGAACCTCGCCAGCACCCGGCCCATGCACGGCGCGGTCAGCTGTCCGTGCCCGAACCCCGGCAGGACGATCTGCCGCGAGCGCGCGAATCCCGGGGCGGCCTGCTGCGCATACGCGGCCGGGGTCACCGGGTCATCCCCGCCCGAGAGCAGCAGCGCCGGCACGCGGGTATTCAGCGGGGCGTGGAAATCCGCATCGAGCGGCCCGCGGGGCCAGACCGCGCACACGCTTCGCAGGCCCTCGACCTGGGATGCGCCCATGAAGGTCGCGGCCAGCCGCGCCGGGTCGAGCGCTGTGGGCGCGTAGAACGGCACGTCCTCGGTGCATACCACGCTGTTGTGCATGCCGGTGGCGATGTCACCGAAGGACCGGTCGATCAGCGAGAACTGCGCGGCGAGCTGTGTGTAGTCGGCTTTCGCGTGCGCGGCGTGCAGCATCAGTGGCAGAAGCGCGGAGTAATCGGCGCTGTAGCTGGCCAGCCGCAGCACCATCGCCAGCTGGTCGGGACCGAACTCCAGCCACCGCTGCTCGCCCGTCACGGGATCGGGCAGCCGCACGCTGACGGCGCCTTTCTCCAGCGCCGCGCGCACGCCGAGATAGTCGGCGACCGGATCGGCGAAGTGCTCGTGGCAGGGCGGGTCGGCCACGCAGCGCGCGAGAATCGCGCGCAGCGCGGCTTCCGCATCCAGCGCCACGGCCGGCCCGATGGCAAGCGTGGGCGGCAGGACCCCGTCGAGGATCACCGCGCGGACGTTGTCCGGGTAGCGACGGATGTAGTGCTGGGCGACCCGCGTGCCGTAGGAAACCCCGTACAGGTCGATGACCCGGTAGCCTAAGGCCGCGCGCACCCGCTCAAGATCGCGCACGGCGACGCTGGTGGTGTAGTAGGCGACACTGGCGCGCGCCGCGAGCCCCGCGAGGCAGGTTCGTGTGTCGCTCTGGATCCTGGCATCCGCGGCGCGGTAGAGCGACTCCTCGTCCCCGGGACAGTCGAGGAGGTTCGAGGCTCCGGTGCCACGCTGGTCGATGAGCACGATGTCGCGATCGCGATTGATGCGGGCGAACGCGCCCGCGACCGTGGCGTAGAACGTGCTCGCCGCCTGGCCTGGTCCACCGGCGAGCACGAACAGCGGGTCGGGGAGCTTGCGGCGGCTGATGGCCGGCACGCGCGCGACGTGAAGAGCGATCTTCCGCGACCGCGGATCGTCCGGGTTCTCCGCCACTTGCAGGACGCCGCACTCGGCAGGCACCACTGTGCGCCGCTGCGGATGCTCGAGCTCACACGCTGACAGGGTCAGCGCGCCGGGCTGCGCGCCGTCACAGGCCAGCGGCGCGAGCGACACGAGGCCCGCGGCGAGCACGCCTGCGATCGAGATCCGGTTCATGGGCGGCGAGTGTAACTTCCGCCGCGCGGCCAGTAGTGCGGAGCGCTCGACAGTTTACTTGCCGCTCGCGCCGTGGAAGCTGGGGGCGGCGGTCCGCTGGACAAGGTAGCCACCGCCGAGGATCGCCGCGGCCTGCGCGTTCCAGGTCACCTGAGCACGTGCCCGTTCCCCGCCTGCGTGGGTGCGGATGGGGGGAAGACGCACATCAGGGCCCGCCCCTCTTGGCATGTGCCGGTCGTGTCTTCAGGTGCGTACCCCGGTGAGCTAGGAAGGGCACACCGAAGGCGGCGGCGCTGTGGGGCCGGCGCAGGTCTGCCCGTTGACTCCGCAGCAGGATTGCCCCGTGAAGCCGCAGCCCTGGATGGTGATTCCGCCGAAGGTGGCGGAGGCCGTGACTCCGTTAGTCGCATTGCATACCGGCGCGGCGCCCGATGCGCTCGTGGTCTTAATGGGGCAGGTGAATCCGCCGATGTTGGCGGTCGCCGCGGCCGTCGCCTTGGACTGCCCGGCGGGAATATGCAGTGTCGCAGGCGTCACGGACACCACGCTGCTCCGTAGGGTCACGTTGGCGTTCGCCGGGGCGTTCGGCAGCAGCGCCACGCACACCCGGCCGGACTGTCCGGGATTGAGCCCGCCCGAGGGCGTCTGCACCTGCAGCGTGCCCGCGACGATGCGGTACTGGGCGCTGCGCGTGAGCATGTACGCGGAGCCGACAATCGTCTTCGCAGGCCCGCTCCAGATGACGGTGAGGACGTCCCCGACGGTGAAGGTCGGGACGCCGCTGAGGCGGAACGTGGTCGTGCCCCCCACGGAGCCGGCCGAGGCGGCCGAGGTCGCAGGGGTGACAGGTCCGGCGTGCCGCACGGCCACGCTCACCGTGAGGTCGCCTGTGAAATGGCTGAACGCGGCGCCGATCTCGGTGCCGTTCACGTCAACGCTCGGCGTCGGACCGGCGAAATCCATGTTGGGCGCCGTGATCTTGGCGCAGCCGCTGATCAGGAGCGCGGCGGCCATCGCCGCCCCCAGGATTCGCGCCGTCATATTCAACCCCCGCGGTCGCTGTACTCGTTGGCTCAGGAGGGGCCGCCGTAAGGCGGCCGCGAACCGCGACGATTCTAGCCTACGCCGCTGGCGACCCCCGCGAACCGGCTTGCCGCGGGGTGACACCGCCCTACAATACGCACCGCCCCGGGAGACCGACTCCTGAGCCGATGCCAGCCATGAGCCCCATGAACCCATCCACGTCCGTCCTTGATGTCATCGTCATCGGCGGCGGCCATGCCGGCACCGAGGCGGCGCTGGCCGCCGCGCGCATGGGCGCCCGCACGCTGCTGGTCACCCAGAGCATCGAGACCCTGGGGCAGATGAGCTGCAACCCAGCCATCGGCGGCATCGGCAAGGGACACCTGGTGCGTGAGATCGACGCGCTGGGTGGGGCGATGGCCCGCGCCACGGACCGCGCCGGAATCCAGTTCAGGACCCTGAACGCGAGTAAGGGTCCGGCGGTGCGCGCCACCCGCGCCCAGGCCGACCGTGCGCTCTACCGCCAGGCGATCCGCGAGCGCCTGGAGAACCAGCCGAACCTTAGCCTGTTCCAGCAGGAGGTCGCCGACCTGCTCGTCGTCGGCGACCAGGTTAGCGGCGTGGTCACCGTTTCCGGGATCGTCTTCCACGCCCCCACCGTGATCCTCACCGTCGGTACCTTTCTGGGCGGCCGTATCCATGTCGGGCTCGATAACACCCCAGGAGGACGGGCCGGCGATGCTCCCTCGAACCGCCTCGCGGCCCGCCTGCGCGAGCTGCCGCTGCGGGTCGCGCGCCTTAAGACGGGCACCCCGCCGCGCCTGGACGGGCGCTCGCTGGACTGGTCGGCGATGGCGCCACAGCCCGGTGATGACCCGGTGCCGGTGTTTTCGTATCTGGGGCGGATCACTGACCATCCAAAGCAGATTAATTGTTTCATCACGCATACTAACGAGCGAACTCACCAGATAATCCGCGCAGCCACGGATCGCTCTCCGATGTTCACCGGAATCATCGAGGGCGTCGGTCCCAGGTATTGCCCGTCCGTTGAGGACAAGGTCGTGCGCTTCGCGGGGAAGACCTCCCACCAGATCTTCGTCGAGCCGGAGGGCCTGAACACCCACGAGGTCTACCCCAACGGCATCTCGACCAGCCTTCCGTACGAGGTCCAGCGCGCGTTGGTGCGCAGCATCCGGGGCTTCGAGAACGCGCACCTCACCCGGCCCGGCTATGCCATCGAATACGACTTCTTCGACCCGCGGGATCTGAAGCGCTCGCTCGAGACCCGGGTGCTCGGCGGACTGTTCTTCGCCGGCCAGATCAATGGCACAACCGGATACGAGGAGGCCGCCGCCCAGGGGCTGGTCGCGGGGATCAACGCCGCCCTGAAGGTCGCAGGCCGCGGGCCTTGGGTGCCGGCCAGGAGCGAGGCCTACCTCGGGGTCCTCATCGATGACCTGGTCACCCGGGGCACCCGCGAGCCATACCGCATGTTCACCAGCCGCGCCGAGCATCGCCTGCTGCTGCGCGAGGACAACGCGGACCTGCGACTCACGCCCACCGGGCGGGACTTGGGTCTGGTGGACGATGAGCGCTGGGCACTGTTCGAGGCCAAGGCGCGGATCACCGCTCGGGAGATCGAACGGCTCAGCGCGCACCGCGTGAAGCCCGCGGACGTGCCCGCCGCGTGGTCGCAACGGGTGCTGGGCGCGCCACTGGCGCGTGACCTCTCCGCCTTCGAGCTGCTCCGCAGGCCCGGCGTCACCTACGACGCGCTGGCCGAGCTGACCGGGACGTGGGCCGCGGAGGGTGCCCTGGACGAGCGCCTCCCACCCCAGGTCCGGGGACAGGTGGAAGTGCGCGCCAAGTACGAAGGGTACATCCAGCGCCAGGAGGCGGAGATTGAACGCGTCCGCCGCGCCGAGGAAACCGCGCTGCCCGATGACCTGGACTACGCAACGCTCGCGGGACTCTCCCACGAGGTTCGCCAGAAACTCACCGACGCGCGGCCTGGCACCGTCGGCCAGGCCGCGCGCATCCCCGGCATCACTCCCGCCGCGGTGCAGATCCTGGTGGTGCACCTGAAGAGGCGTGGTAGCGCGCGGGCGCGGGTGGCATGAGCACCTTCATCCAGCGACTCAAGGATGCCTGGAAGGCCAATGACTCTCTGGTGTGCGTGGGCCTGGATCCGGAGCCGGAGCGCTTCCCGCGGGCGATCGCCGCCGGGCGCGCGCCGATCTTCGAGTTCAACCGCGCCATTATCGATGCGACCGCGGACCTGGTGTGCGCCTACAAGCCGCAGTTCGCCCACTACGCCGCGGTCGGGGCGGAAGATCAGCTCGCGCGCACCATCGAGTACATCAAGAGGACCCATCCCGCGGTGCAGGTGGTCCTGGACGTGAAGCGCGGGGATATCGGCAGCACCGCCGAGCGGTACGCGACGGAGGCGTTCGTGCGCTACGGCGCCGATGCGGCCACCGTGAACCCCTACCTCGGCACCGACTCCCTCGAGCCGTTCCTGCGCTACGAGGACAAGGGCGTCATCGTCCTGTGCCGCACTTCCAATTCCGGCGGCGGTGAGCTGCAGGAGCTCATGGCACCAGATGCGAAGCTCTACCAGGTCGTGGCGAAACTCGCCGCGCTGCGCTGGAACGCGCGCGGCAACTGCCTGCTGGTAGTCGGCGCCACGAACCCCGCCGAACTGGCCGAAGTGCGCGCCCTGGTCGGCGATATGCCGCTGCTGGTGCCCGGGGTCGGCGCGCAGGGCGGGGATGTCGGGCAGGCGGTGCGCAATGGCCAGACCGCCTCCGGCACCGGGCTCCTCATCAGTTCCTCGCGCGCGATTCTGTATGCCTCGCGGGGCGAGGACTTCGCGGGCGCGGCGCGCGCGGCCACCCTGAGCCTGCGCGAGGAGATCAACAAGCACCGCGCGCGCGCGCGATGAAGCCGCCGCTGCGCGCACTGCCCGCACTGCTGCTTTGCCTGGCCGGATGTGGCGCCCCTTCCGGCACCCCGCCCGCGCCGGGGGCCGCGGCCCCCGCCATTCTCGTGCGCGGCGGTGGACCTGACCCTGACTCGCTCGACCCGCAGAAGGCCCGCGGGTTCGAGGCGCAGAGCATCGTGCGCGACCTGTGCGAGGGACTCACCACGCTCGGTAAGGACGCTGGCGTCGCCCCCGGCGTCGCCAGCTCCTGGGACGTAAGCCCCGACGGTCGCACCTACACGTTCCACCTGCGTGGCGACACGCATTGGTCCAACGGTGACCCGCTGGTCGCCGAGGACTTCGTCGCCGGCTTGCGGCGCCTGGTGGACCCGGCCACCGCCTCCGCGTACGCGCAGTACACCGACGTCATCGCCAACTCCGGGCAGATCATCGCAGGCTCAAAGCCGGTGCGGTCCCTGGGGGTCGCGGCTCCCGATGCCGCGACGGTGGTCATCACGCTCAATGCGCCGGCCCCCTACCTGCCGACGCTGCTCTCGCACCCGAGCACCTGCCCAGCGCACCGGCCGACGCTTGCCGCCAACCCGGGCGGCTTCGCGAAGCCGGGCGTGATGGTCGGCAACGGCGCCTTCGTGCTCACCGAGTGGGTGCAGGGTTCCTCGGTACTGCTCACGCGCAACCATCACTACTGGAACGATGCGGCGACGCGGCTGGACGGGGTCAGGTATCTGCTGATCCCGGATGAGAACGCGGAGCTGGCGCGCTACCGGGGCGGGGAACTGCAAGTCACCTTCGTCGTGCCGCGCGGCCAATTCGACTGGGTCAAGGCGAACCTCGCCGACCAGCTGCACGTGCATCCCCAGCTGGCCACGTATTACTACGGCTTCAACCTCCGGCGCCCGGTGTTCCGCGACAACCCGGGTCTGCGGCGCGCGCTGTCGCTGGTCATCGACCGCGAGAAGCTCGCGCAGCTGGTGCTGCGGGTCGGGGAGCTGCCCGCCTACGGCTGGGTCCCTCCGGGAGTCGACAACTACAGCTCGCAGTCATTCGACTACGCGAAAGAGCCGATGGCCGACCGCGTCCACGAGGCGCAGGCGCTGTACGCGCAGGCCGGCTTCTCGGCGCGTAAGCCACTGAGCTTCGAGCTGCGTTACAACACCGGGGAGGTGCACACCAAGCTCGCGGTGGCGATCGCCTCGATGTGGAAGGAAGCGCTCGGCGTGGACGTTCACCTGGCGCAGGCGGAATTCAAGTCACTGCTGCAGGACATCGACCGGGGCGACGTCGAGATGTTCCGCTCCAGCTGGGTCGGGGACTACAACGACGCCTACACCTTCGCCCAGTACCTGAAGAGCGACTTCGGCGTGAACCTGCCGCACTACCACAGCGACGCCTACGACGCGCTGCTCGCCCGGGCCGCGGCCGAAGTGGATGCCGCGACGCGCCGCGCGCTGCTCGAGCGGGCCGAAGGCGTGATGCTCAACGAGCACCCGCTGCTGCCGATCTACTTCTACGTGAACAAGCACCTGGTGAAGCCGGAAGTGCAGGGCTGGTACGACAACGTAATGAACGTGGTCTACAGCCGCGACCTGAGCCTGCGCGCCATCGCGCCGAACCCCACTCCCCCTTAAGGTGACTCCCGCGAGGCTGGCCAGCCCTTCGGGTTCAGCTTTGACGCCATCGCCTGATCGATACCGGCGCTCTTGAGATCCTTCTTCGCCTGGCCTGGTGAGCCTAGGCCCGCAGGTGATAGATGAGGGCATCGTTCGGGTTCAATGCGTCGGTCTCATTCCAACACAGGTGCGTGAAGCCGCGACCGCGAAGGGCCTCGGCATCCTTCGGGTTGATAGCGAGCGCCCGATCGTAGTCATCGAGGGCGGCCTGGCTGTCGCCGCTCTGCTGGCGCTGAAATGCGCGGAGCCGGTAGGCCTCGGAGGATCCTGAATATAGTTTGATCACCTGGGTGAAATCATCGATGGCTCCATCGCGTTCATGCTTGGCGGCGCGGGCCTGCCCGCGATTGAGGTAGGGTGCGTACTGATCGGGTTGAAGTGTGATGGCGTGGGTGAAATCGGCGATCGCCAGGTCCATTCGGACCTTCCCAGGTAAGCGGCGCCCCGGTTCGTGTAAGCCGAGGTCATGCGGGGATCCAGGCGGATGGCCTCGTCGAAGTCAGCGATCGCATGATCCCGATCGCCCTGGGCCAGATAGACATCGCCGCGCGCCTTGACGGCCCGCGCGTCCTTTGGGTCAAATTGGATCGCCTTGTTGAACTCATCGAGTGCCTGCGTGTAGTCGGCGATCGCACGATCCAGATCACCGAGTTGCTGATAATGGAACGCGCGATTTCGCCGGGCGATGGTCCGCCTCGCCTCGTCCTCGCGCTTGTCGTCGATGATGCTGCCACACGCGGCGGTCGCATCCGCGGACTTCGCGGAAGCGCACCGGAGCGCCTCGCCTGCGTGTCCTCCTTCGTGGTCAGCGCCCTTGGCCGCTGGCCAGCCGGCTCAGGCAGGCCACCGCGAGCATGGCAATCGTTGGAACCGAGCCACGGCTACTTGCCAATGCAGAATCCGGCGAAGATCCTGCCGAGGAGATCGTCGCTCGTGAACTCGCCGGTGATCTGGCTCAACTGCTGCTGCGCCGCGCGCAGGTCCTCCGCGACCAGTTCCCCGGCGCGGCTCTCGGTAAGCTGCGCGTAGGCGGCCTCCGTATGCTCACGGGCGAGGGTTAACGCCTCGAGGTGACGCGCGCGGGCGCTGACCGTGCCGCTTTCAGGATTGTGGTAACCCATCACCTGCTTCAGGTGCCGACGCAGTTCATCCACCCCGGTCCCTTGGAGCGCCGACACGGTGATGCGTGGCGGCCCGGTCAGGGTATCGGCCACGGGCAGCCCGACCGCGAGGTCACACTTGTTGAAGACCAGTGTCACCGGTACGTCCGCGGGCAGGCGCGCGCGTTCCTCCAGGTATGACCGGGCCCCGGGATCCTCGCTCGCGTCGACCACGAACAGCACGCGGTCGGCGCGCCGCATCTCCGCCTGCGCCCGGCGGATGCCCTCTTCCTCGACGGCGTCGCCGCCGTCGCGCAGTCCCGCGGTGTCCATGACATGCAGTGGCATGCCGTCGATGTGGATGCGCTCGCGCACGACATCCCGGGTCGTGCCGGGCACCGGCGTGACGATCGCCGCCTCGTAGCCGGCGAGGCGATTCATGAGGCTCGACTTGCCCGCGTTCGGGCGGCCGGAGATAACGAGGGTCATGCCCTCGCGCAGCAGCTTCCCCTGCCGCGCGCTGTCCATGACAGCCTCGAAGTGCTCACGCACTTTCCGGAAGCGCTCGGCGACTTCGCGGTCGGCGAGGAAGTCGATCTCCTCTTCCGGGAAGTCGATCGCCGCCTCCACGTAGGTACGCAGCTCGATCACCGCCTCGGTGAGCCCGCCCACCATCGCCGAGAACTCTCCCTGCAGCGAGCGCATCGCCGCGCGCGCGGCCTGCGCGGAACCCGCGTCGATCAGGTCCGCCACCGCTTCGGCCTGGGCGAGGTCGAGCTTGTCGTTGAGAAAGGCGCGCTGGGTGAACTCTCCGGGCAGCGCGCGGCGCGCGCCCAGTTCCAGCGCGCGCGCGATGAGCGCCTCCATCACCCACGGGCCGCCGTGGCCGTGCAGCTCGAGCACGTGCTCACCGGTATAGGAATGCGGCGCGAGGAAGAAGAGCGCGACCCCGGCATCGATCGCCTCGCCCTGCGCATCGAGGAAGCGCGCGAAGGTGGCGTGGCGGGGGCGGGGCACCTCGCCCAGCATGACGGCGGCGAGTTCCGGCGCCTTCGGTCCGGACAGGCGCACGATGCCGATCCCTCCCCGTCCCCCCGGGGTGGCCGCAGCCACGATGGTGTCGTTATGGCTCATGCACCTTCGTGCAGGCGTGCCGCCTGCGGGCGTGAAGACGGATGCGGGCTAGTTGCTGCGCTTCGCCGCGGTCGCCGCGGCGATACGCCGGTTGATGTTCCACTGCTGCGCGATGGACAGGACCGTGTTCGTCACCCAGTAAAGCACCAAGCCCGCCGGGAAGAAAGCGAACATCACCGACATCACCAGCGGCATGAACATGAAGACCTTCGCCTGCACAGGGTCGGGCGGAGCGGGATTCAGCTTGTACTGCGTGAACATCGCCACCGCCATGATGGCCGGCAGGATGAACAACGGATCGCGCGCCGACAGGTCGTGGATCCAGAACATGAACGGCGCCTGGCGCATCTCCACGCTCTCGAGCAGCGCCCAATAGAAGGCGAGGAACACCGGGATCTGGATGATGATGGGCAGGCAACCGGCGACGGGATTGATCTTCTCGCGCTGGTACAGCTCCATCATCGCCTTGCCGAGCTTTTCGCGGTCATCCTTGTAGGTGTCCTGCAGATTCTTGATGCGCGGCTGCAGCGCCTTCATCTTCGCCATCGAGCGACCACTGGCTTCCGACAATGGGTAGAAGGCGAGCTTCAGCAGGAACGTGACGACGATGATCGCGATGCCCCAGTTGCCGGTGGCTCCGTGCACCCAGGCGAGCAGCTGGAACAGCGGTCGCGCCAGTACCCACAGCGCGCCGTAGTCAGCCACGCGGCCCAGCTCCGGCGAGGTCGCCTTGAGCTGAGCCTGCAGCTTAGGTCCGGTGAAGAATGTCTGCGTGAACCTCGCATCTGCCCCCGGGGTCACGGTCTGCGCCGGCCCGGTCGCGGTGAGCAGGTACTGCTGGCCGGCGGCGCTCAGGGTGAAATGCCAGGGCGCCCCGACCGGAGGCACGACGGCGCTGACGAAATGATGCTGCAAGGCAGCCACCCAGCCACTGGTCACATCGAGCGAGAGGTGGCCGTCCTTGGACTCAGCGGTGTCCAACTTCCGGTACTTGACGCCATCGTGGAGCGCCGGCCCGTGAAAAGCGTAGCTATCGACGTTGAACATCGAGCGCTTGGTGGGCGGATCGTTGCGCAGGATCTGCGCGTAGGCGCTCGCGGCCCAGGGGGCGGCGCCGCCGTTGTGCACTTCGTAGTCGAGGCCGATCGCGTACTGGCCCTGGCGGAACACGAAGGTCTTGGTGACCGTGACGCCATCCGCGCTCCAGCTCAGGGGCACGCGCAGTTCGGCGCCTTTAAGGGTGTACTGCGACTGGGGGCTGCTGAAGATGGCGAGGTGGGTCGGGTAATCCGCGGCGTTCCCCGGGCCCGTCAGGCCCGACTGCAGCTGGTAAAGCGTGGCGTCGGAATCGTTGTTCTCCAGGCGCACACGCGCCGCCTGTCCCTTCACCTGCGCATAGGCCGGAAGGTCAACGCGCTCGAGCGTGCCCCCGCGCGTACTGATCTCCACGTCCAGCACGTCGGTCACGACATGCACGTTCTGCGCGGCGGCGACCACGCTGGGATCGGCGGTGGCCACGGGCGGCGCGGCCGTCATCGGGGAAACGGCGGCGCCGCTGACGGCGGTGGCTGCCTGCGGCACGCGGCTGGCGAGATCGCCACCGGGGACCGTCGCCGCAGGCGGGCTGGCGCCGATCGCCGCGGTGGGCGCGCTCGCTGAGATGGCCGCAGGCGGCGCACCGTAGTCCTTGATCCACGCCTGGTAGTTCAGCAGGCCCAGCATGCCAAGGGCGACCCACAGGTAGATGCGTGGGTTGGTCGGGAAAATATTATTCATGGGCGTGGTCGATGCATACGTGTGGGCGCGCTTGCGGCACAGGGTCGAAGCCACCCGGGTGCCACGGGTGGCAGCGCGCGAGGCGCTTCAGCGCGAGCCAGCCGCCGTGGAAAAAGCCAAAACGCAGGATTGAATGCAGCGCGTACCGCGAGCAGCTCGGGTAGAAGCGGCACGCCGGCCCGATGAGCGGGCTGAGCGTCCATTGATAGAGGCGGATCAGGGCCGCGGCGAGGTAGCGCATTGCTCTGCGACTTTCTTCCATAGTCCCTCGAGGGACTCGTGCAACAGCTTGCCCGCGGCATCGCGCGCCTTGGGCCGCGCGCTGACCACGAGATCAACCGCCGGGATCTGTTCTTGGTGCAGGCGGAAGGATTCCTTTATGACCCGGCGCAGGCGGTTGCGTTCGACGCCGCCGCCGGCGATTCGCACGGCGACCGCGAGACCCAGGCGGGGGGCACCTTCAGCGTTACTGACCGCGGTCATGCCGAAGTATCCGTCACCCAGGCGTCGCCCGCGTGCGTAGACCGCATCGAAGTCCTTCTTGCGCCGCAGGCGAAGTCGCGCCGGCAGAGTGAGCCGCCGTGGCATCGCGGGCCTTTAGGGGAGGTCTTGTTAGGGTGCGCAGTGACAGCGCCCCAATAATGGGCGTGCCCGCGAACCGCCCGCTAGGGTATCAGCTTGCGACGGCCCTTGGCGCGCCTGCGCGCGAGCACCCGGCGACCGGTCTTGGTAGCCATGCGCGCACGGAACCCGTGGGTGCGCGCTCTGCGCACTTTGCTCGGTTGATAGGTCCGCTTGCTCATACCGAAGGCTCCGTGGAACGATCTGTCGCAATCAAAAAAGGGCGGCAAGGCTAAGCCGTTGACCTGCAAGGTGTCAATTTTTTCCGCTCCGGAAAGCCTTCAGCACCCCCGCGGATCGGTATAGACTCCGCGGCCCTTCCCCTTCACAACGTCAGCAGAAACGTCGACGGAGGCCACGCGAGTGGAAGCATCGCTTTGGACTCGCTGCATGGGTGCGTTGGAAACGGAGCTTCCGGAGCAGCAGTTCAATACCTGGGTGCGCCCGCTGCAGGCCCTGGAGGGTAACGGGGCGCTCAAGCTCCTGGCCCCTAACCGCTTCGTGGTGGACTGGATCAACGCCAA
The DNA here is from genome assembly GCA_025360865.1 of Pseudomonadota bacterium. Lineage (GTDB taxonomy): Bacteria > Pseudomonadota > Gammaproteobacteria > Steroidobacterales > Steroidobacteraceae > 13-2-20CM-66-19. The sequence continues at coordinate 24,507 of JANYBG010000064.1, forward strand.
CCTGCTGCCCAGGATCGGGGAGCTGTTGCGCGATGAGAGCACCGGGGATCCCCCCATTGTCACGGTCGAGGTGGGTAACCGGGACGTGCCGGTCCCCTTGAGGGGTGCCCCGCCCCCGGTGGCTCCGCCCCGGGCACGCCGGGCCGAGGGCCTGGTCGTGGGTGCCCGGCTGAACGCGGACTTCTCCTTCGCCACCTTCGTCGAGGGCAAGAGTAACCAGTTGGCGCGCGCCGCGGCCAACCAGGTGGCGGAGAACCCCGGCCGCGCGTACAACCCGCTTTTCATCTACGGCGGCGTCGGCTTGGGGAAAACGCACCTGATGCACGCCATCGCGCATCTCATCAAGGAGCGTGATGCGGAGGCGCGCATCGCCTATATCCATTCCGAGCGCTTCGTCGGTGACATGGTTCGCGCGCTCCAACACAACTCGATGAGCGAGTTCAAGACCGCGTATCGCTCGCTCGACGCGCTCTTAATCGATGACATCCAGTTCTTCGCCGGCAAGGAGCGCTCGCAGGAGGAGTTCTTTCACACCTTCAACGAACTGCTCGAAGGCCAGCACCAGGTGATTCTCACCTGCGACCGTTACCCGAAGGAGGTCGAGGGCCTGGAGGAGCGCCTGAAATCGCGCTTCGGCTGGGGATTGACGGTGGCGATCGAGCCGCCGGAGCTTGAGACCTGTGTCGCGATCCTCATGACCAAGGCGCAGGCGGTTGGTGTGGAATTACCCGACGAAGTGGCCTTTTTCATAGCGAAACGCATCCGCTCCAACGTGCGCGAACTGGAAGGCGCGCTGCGCCGCGTGATCGCGAACTCGCGCTTCACCGGGCGGGCGATCACGCTCGAGTTCACCAAGGAAGCTCTGAAAGACCTGCTGTCGCTGCAGGCCAAGATGGTCACGATCGAGAATATCCAGAAGACCGTCGCCGACTACTACAAAGTGCGCCTGGCGGATCTTCTGTCCAAGCGGCGCAGCCGTTCGGTCGCGCGCCCGCGCCAGGTCGCGATGGCGCTGTCGAAGGAACTCACCAGCCACAGCCTGCCGGAGATCGGCGATGCTTTTGGCGGGCGCGACCACACGACGGTGCTGCACGCGTGCAAGCGCATCAAGGAGCTGCGCGACGTCGAACAGCGCGTGAAAGAGGACTACTCAAACCTGTTGAGAACCCTCGCCGGATGAGGGCACAGGGCTGTGGATTACTTGTGGGTGAAGTTGGGGATAAAGTTACCCACAGGCCCCGCACCGACGGTAAGCAGGTCGTGCGCATGTTTATGGATCGGAAAATCGCCTGCAACGAATTGATTACACAGGGTAATTTTTCTTATCCCCGTGACTAACAGGCTCTATAGTCTTAGTAATAAATATATCTTCTATCACTAATGAAGATTCTTTAAGAGAGTTGAAACCATGAAGCTCACCGCCCCGCGCGAAGACCTGCTCGCTCCTTTGCAAAGCGTCATTGGAGTCGTCGAGCGTCGCCAGACCATGCCGGTGCTCGCCAACGTGCTGCTCGCCGCTAAGGAAAATCGCCTAAGCATTACCGGCACCGATCTTGAGGTGGAGCTGGTGGCGACGACGAACGTGAGCGTCTCGCAGAACGGAGACATCACAGTTCCCGGGCGGAAGCTGCTCGACATCTTTCGCTCTTTACCCGAGAAAACAAGCGTTACGCTGAGCACAGAAGGCGAGCGCGTCTCCATTCGCGCCGGACGTAGCCGCTTCACGCTCTCGAGTCTGCCGGCCGCGGAATTCCCGCTCGTCGAGGAAATCAACGCGCAGCAAACACTCACTGTCGCGCAGGGAGAATTCCGCCGCCTCATCGACAAGACGCATTTCTCGATGGCGCAGCAGGACGTGCGCTATTACCTGAACGGGCTGCTGCTCGAGACTGACGGCAAGGCGCTGCGCGCTGTGGCCACCGATGGTCATCGCCTGGCCCTGTGCGAAATGGAACTCGCTGGCAAGCCGACGGGTGCCACGCATCAGGTCATCGTGCCGCGAAAGGGGGTGCTTGAGCTGCAGCGCATCCTGGGAACCGACGGGAACATAGAATTGGCGGTGGGAACCAATCACATTCGGGCCCAGATCGGCGACATTCGCTTCACTTCGAAGCTGATCGATGGACGTTTCCCGGAGTATGGTCGAGTCATCCCAGCCAGCCCCCCCCGGCTGGTCGAGGCCGACCGTGAAGTCCTGCGACAGGCCCTGCAAAGAACGGCGATTCTTTCCAACGAGAAGTACCGTGGCATCCGGCTGACAGCCCGTCCGGACCTCCTGACTCTTCAGGCGCACAACCCGGAGCAGGAGGAAGCGGAGGATCAGGTAGAGGTCTCGTACAAGGGCGAGGAAGTCGAGATCGGCTTCAATGTGAATTACCTGCTGGATGCCTTGAGCGCCATCGAAGGGGACAAGGTCGAGATCGGCCTGACGGACTCCAATAGCAGCTGCCTCATCAATGCACCCGGCACGGCACACACCCGCTACGTCGTGATGCCGATGCGTCTCTAATTGCGATGTCGGGGGATCTGACCCGTGCCCCGGGCGTCCATTCGGTATCTCCGAGTCCCCTGGCATCGGCGCCATCGCCGCCGCGACCAAGCGAGCGCGTCCCAACCATTCTGCGGCGCCTGCACGTTGTCGCGCGTGGAGTTCAAATCCTACGTCTCAGGGTCAGCCCATTGGGCTTGCCACGGGCACCAGAGGTTCCACGTGGAACATTCCCTGGAGCCGTGCCAAGGCGGCTGCAACGCCGGCCGGCCCCCATGATCATGGTCCCTCCCCCCCACTGGATTCTCCCCCAGCCCCGCGTTCCGATCCCGCGACCGAACCCCCTGTGCTGATTGCCGGACCGCACTTCAACGTCCGACTCGCTCGCGCGGAGAAGCCTTTGTACTCGCGAACGGACCCATTGCCCGGCTTCGGCCTTCGCAAGGGTAATCTTGGATTATCGTGTCGGACGATCTGGGGGGCTGTCTTGTGTCCCACCCAAGCCCGGACGCCGTGCGCTCCGGTAACCGTGTCGGGGACGCGAGGGGCTCCACGTGTTGAAGACCCGGATACTCACAGGGCGCGCGGTGGCGATGCGATTTTTCTCCTCAGTGCACGTCGGCCTCCGGTGATCCCCGGGCCCCACGCGTCGGCTCCGTGGGCTAGCGTTCCACGTGGAACACTGGTGGGCGAAGCGGCGCGGCGGAGCCCGTGCGCCGCCGGTACTCAGCGCGACGGGGTGCGCAAGCCCCGGGGCTGCACAGCGAGCATCCCGTGAGCCTCATCGAGCTCACCGTCACCCACGTCCGCGCGATCGCGAAGGCCGAGCTGCAGATTCCGGCCGGCCTGACCCTGATCTGGGGCGATAACGGCTCAGGAAAAACCTCACTTTTGGAGGCTATGTTCCTGCTCGGTCGCGGTCGATCGTTTCGTACTAGAAACAGTGAGCGCCTAATTACCCGTGGACAGGATCACTTACGCGTCATTGGCCGAATTCAGAGCCATGACCGGGTATTGGCGCTGGGGTTCGAGGTCACCCGCGCAGGGGTTGCGGCGAGGATAGCCGGAAGATCCGCAGACTCCCTCGCTGAGCTCTCCCAGGCGTTCGCCGTTCAGGTGATCGAGCCGGGCGTGCATAAGCTTGTTGAGGAAGCCGGCTATCGCCGCAGGCGCTGGATGGACTGGGCGGTGTTCCACGTGGAACCCCAGTTTGTCGACACCTGGGTCCGTTACACCCGCGCCCTGAAGCAGCGCAATGCCGCGCTGCGAACGCAGCCGGACCACGCCCGCGCTTGGGACGTGGAGCTCGCACGCCTCGGCGAGCGGATCGCCGAATCCCGTCGGGCCTTTATGGAACAGCTGCAGCCGTACTGGCGGGAATCCGTCGTCGCGCTGAGCGGGCTCGAGGTGCAGTTGCATTACCTTCGCGGCTGGAGCGCGGAAGTGACCCTGCATGAATCACTTGCGGCCTCACGGGTTCGTGACGAGGCACGGCACCTGACTCACAGCGGCCCGCATCGCGCCGACGTCTCCGTCCGCATTGACGGCCGACCGGCGCGCGAGATCCTCTCGCGGGGCCAGCAGAAGCTGGTGGCGGTGGCCATGACGGTTGCCCAGCTGCGCCTGCTGAAGGACCTCACCGGTACGGCGCCGACGCTGCTTCTGGATGATCCGGCCGCCGAGCTGGATGGCGAGCGACTGCGGCGCTTCATTGAGCAGGTACTGCTGCTGCGCTCGCAGCTCGTGGTCACGTCTTTGACTTCAGAATCAAGGCTCTTCGGTGTGCCTGACGCCACCTATAACGTGGCCCAAGGGAGGGTGCAGCACGTATAATGTCGTGTCGCAAAATCGAGTGAGTTCATGCCATTAGACGACGTCTACGATTCTAGTAAAATCAAAGTGTTACGTGGCCTCGAGGCGGTGCGCAAGCGCCCCGGGATGTACATCGGGGATACCGATGACGGCAGCGGCTTGCACCACATGGTTTTCGAGGTCGTGGACAACTCGATTGACGAATCCCTGGCCGGCCACTGCGACCGCATCATCGTCACCATTCACGCCGACGAATCCGTGACCGTGTCCGACAACGGCCGGGGCATCCCCGTGGATATCCACCCCGAAGAGGGGGTCTCGGCCGCCGAGGTCATCATGACCGTCCTGCACGCGGGCGGTAAGTTCGACGACAGCTCGTACAAGGTCGCCGGCGGACTGCACGGCGTCGGCGTGTCCGTCGTCAACGCGCTCTCGGACTACCTGCTACTGAACATCTCGCGCGAGGGCCAGCTACACCGACAGGAATACCACCTCGGCGAGCCCGCGGCGCCCCTTGCCCTGGTCGGCCCGACGCATGATCGCGGCACGGTGATCCGCTTCAAGCCCAGCTCGAAGATCTTCACCAACATCCAGTTCCACTACGAGATCCTCGCCAAGCGGCTGCGCGAGTTGTCGTTCCTGAACTCGGGCGTGCGCATCGAGCTCATCGATGAGCGCGAGAACACCTCCGACGTGTTCGCCCACGCCGGTGGTCTCCAGGCGTTCGTCAAGTACCTCAACCGCGCGCGCACGCCGGTGCATGAAACCCCGTTCTGGTTTCGCACTCAGGACGGGCCGGTGCAGGTCGAAGTCGCGCTGCAGTGGAACGACTCCTACCAGGAGAGCATGTACTGCTACACCAACAACATTCCGCAGAAGGACGGCGGCACGCACCTCGCCGGCTTCCGCAGCGCGCTCACGCGCACGCTGAATGACTACGTGGAGAAAGAGCTCTCCGGCAAGAAGGACAAGATCCCCATGACCGGGGACGACTCGCGCGAGGGCCTCACCGCGATCCTCTCCGTCAAGCTGCCGGACCCGAAGTTCTCCTCGCAGACCAAGGACAAGCTGGTCTCCTCGGAAGTGAAGGGCATCGTCGAGACCGCGGTCGCCGCGAAGCTGCAGGAGTTCCTGCTCGAGCACCCGCAGGAAGCGCGCGCGATCGTGCAGAAGATGGTCGAGGCGGCGCGCGCGCGCGAGGCCGCGCGCAAGGCGCGGGAGATGACCCGCCGCAAGGGCGCGCTCGATATCGCGGGACTGCCGGGAAAACTCGCCGACTGCCAGGAGAAGGACCCGGCGCTGTCTGAGATCTTCATCGTCGAGGGCGACTCGGCCGGTGGCTCCGCCAAGCAGGGCCGGGACCGGCGCACGCAGGCCATCCTGCCGCTCAAAGGCAAGATCCTGAACGTCGAGCGCGCGCGCTTCGACAAGATGTTGTCATCCGCGGAAGTCGGCACGCTCATCACCGCGCTGGGTTGCGGCATCGGGCGCGATGATTTCGACATCGACAAGCTGCGTTATCACCGCATATTGCTCATGACGGATGCGGACGTTGACGGCAGCCACATCCGCACGCTGCTGCTGACCTTCTTCTATCGCCAGATGCCCATGCTGATCGAGCGCGGCCATATCTACATCGCGCAGCCGCCGCTGTACAAGGTGAAGCGCGGCAAGCAGGAGTCGTACGTGAAGGACGACGTGGAGCTGAACCAGCTGCTGCTCAACAACGCGCTGGAAGGCTCGAACCTGCACGTCAATTCCGACGCGCCGCCTCTGTCGGGCTCGGGACTGGAGATCCTCGCGCGCAAGTACATGGAGGTGCAGGCGATCGTGAAGCGCTGGTCGCAGCGCTACGACGAGCGCCTGCTGGACTGCCTCATCTACATGCCGCTGGTGACGCCGGCTGATTTCCTCCGCACCGAGTGGATCACCGACTGGGCGCGTGAACTCGACCAGCGCCTTAACGCACTCGTGGATGGCACGCGCACCTACACCGTGGAAATACGTACCGGCAACGACGGGCGCGTGGCGCGGGTGATCGTGCACAAGACCGAGCACGGCACGCCCAGTGACAAGTACCTGCCGCGCGAGTTCTTCGAGTCGGCCGAGTATCAGCGCATCGCGGAACTCGCGCAGACCCTCTCGGGCCTGATCGGCGAGGGCGCGTACGTCGCCCGCGACGAGCAGCGTCACGAAATCGGCTCGTTCAAGGAGGCGATGGGCTGGCTGTTCGAACAGGCCAAGAAGGGCCAGTCGATCCAGCGCTACAAGGGGCTGGGCGAGATGAATCCCGAGCAGCTGTGGGACACCACGATCAACCCAGAGGCGCGCCGCATCCTGCAGGTGAGGATCGAGGACGCCGTCGCGGCGGATGACATCTTCACGACGCTGATGGGCGACCAGGTCGAGCCGCGCCGAGAGTTCATCGAGAAGAACGCGCTGTCCGTGGCCAACCTCGACGTATAGCGAACACGCAAGGCTCCCACCGGCGCGGCTTCGCGCCGGGCGCCCTCGCTCGCCGAGGCGTCGCAAGAACGCATTGATTGGCTCGACAGGGTCCAGGAGAAGAAGTCCCGAACGAGCTTGGGCAGCTATCCCAACCGCCTGAAGCTCGGTGGGTGCGAGATCCTCGTCGACGGCTCACCCCAGGGGAAGACCGCGTTCGGTCCGGACTCAGCGGGGCGTAAGCGTCTCGATGGTGTGCTCGACCCACGCCTGGATTTCCCCGTTAAGCTCGCGTAGGTCGCGCCCCTCGGCCGAGCGCGGCGCGCCGATCACGACCCGTACCACGCCAGGCTTCTTCAGCACTCCGCGCCGCGGCCAGTGGTACCCGGCGTTATGGGCCACCGGGACGATCAGCCTACCGGTCTCCTTGGCGAGCAACACGCCGCTCACCCCGTACCGACGGGTCTCCCCGACGGGCACGCGCGTGCCCTCCGGGAAGATCATCACCCAGGATCCTTCGGCGAGGCGTTGCTTGCCCTGCTCGACGACTTGGTAGACGGCTGAGTGGCCGGCCTTGCGGTTGACGGCGATCGAGTGCATCTGCCATACCCCCACCCCCACCACTGGCAGCCACAGCAACTCGTGCTTGAGCACCCAGACCTGACGGGGGAAGACCACCATCATGGCCATGGTTTCCCAGCTCGAGGAGTGCTTCCACAGGGCGATGTGCGCGCCTGGCGGAATCGGCTCACCCTCGATCCGGTAGGTGATGCCGCAGCTCCACTTGAGAACCCACAGCACGCTCCGCCCGTACCAGCGCGCCAGCAGGTAGCGCTTGCGAAAGGGCAGGAGGCTGCAGGCGATCACGAAGAAGATCGCGAAGAAGAAGGTCCACGCCGGCATGAACACCGTGAAGAACGCGGATCCCGCGTACTGGACAGCGGGGCCGCGCCGGGTTCGGGTCTTGCCCGCGACCATGCTCAACCAGGCAGTCGCGACAGGTCCGCGACGCCTGCGAACAGCGCATGCAACTGGGCGAGCAGGCCTAGGCGATTGGCACGCAACTGCGGGTTCTCGTCCATCACCATCACGTCCTCGAAGAAGGCATCGACCGCGGGGCGCAGCAATGCGAGCCGGCCGAGCGCCCCGGTGTACTGGCGTTGCGCGGTGGCCGAATCAACCGCCTCGCGCAGTGCGCGCATGGCGTCGAACAGGCGCACCTCCGCGGCCTCCTTCAGGTGCGCCACGTCCACCTCGGCGGGCACCGCGGCGCCTACCTTGCGCAGTATGTTGGCGATGCGCTTGTTGGCGGCGGCCAGACTTGCCGCCTCGGGCAGTTCCAGGAAGGCACTCAACGCCGCCAGGCGGGCGTCGAAATCCAGCGGCGAGGCGGGACGGGCGGCCAGCACCGCATCGAACATCTCGGTCGTCACGGCGAGGCGCCCCGGGGCGGCCACGCGCTCCAGATAGTAAGCGCGCAGGCGCTCCATCAGGAAGTCATAGACCTGCGCCTCGATGACCTCGCCGCTCCTGGGAGGCTTGCCATCGGCCGCCGCGGTCGGGCGCAGCCGGTCGGTGTCGGCGCGGGCGCCGGCGAGTGCCCCGGCGATCAGGCGCTTGAGGTCGATGTCGAGGTTCTTCTCGATGAGGATCCGCTGCACGCCCAGCGCGGCGCGCCGCAGGCCGAACGGATCCTTCGTGCCCGTGGGCTTCTCGCCAATGGCGAAGATGCCGACGATCGTGTCGAGCCTGTCGGCGATCGCGACCGCGATGCCAGTGCGCGTGCCGGGCAACTCATCGCCCGCGCCCCGCGGCAGGTAATGCTCCCTGATCGCGGTGGCCACTTCCGCGGGTTCGCCGTCGGCGTGGGCGTAGTAGCTGCCCATGATGCCCTGCAGTTCCGGGAACTCGCCGACCATCGCGCTCAGCAGGTCGCACTTGCAAAGATCCGCCGCGCGGTGGGCCTCGCTCTGCGAGCCGCCGGCGCCGACGGCGATGTCCCCGGCGAGTGAGACAATGCGCCGGGTCTTGTCCCCGAGCGTGCCGAGCCTAGCCTGGAAAGTGACCGCGTCCAGGCCGGGCCGCCACGCGCTCAAGGCCTGCCGGCGGTCCTGCTCCCAGAAAAAAGCGGCATCCGCCAGCCGCGGACGCACCACGCGCTCGTTGCCCTCGCGCACCTTCTGAGGATCGCGGCTCTCGATATTGCTGACCGTGATGAAGGCGGGCAGCAGCTTTCCGGTCCCGTCTTCAATCGGAAAATAGCGCTGATGATCCTGCAGCGTCGAGATCAGCACCTCGCGCGGCAGCTGGAGGAAGCGTTCCTCGAAGTGCCCGGCCAGCGCCACCGGCCATTCGACCAGCGCCGTCACCTCGTCCAGGAGCTCCGCGCTGACCAGCGCGCGGCCGCTGAGGGTATTGGCCACCGAGGAGACGTCGGCGCGGATCTTCTCGCGCCGCATCGCGAAGTCGGCGAGCACGCGGCCACGCTCGCGTAGCGAGCGCTCGTACGAGCCCGGACTCGTGATGCGCATCGGCTTCGGGGCATGGAAGCGGTGGCCGTAAGTGAAGTGGCCGGCGGGAATGTCCAGGAGCGTCGCGGGCACCACGTCGTGCCCGAAGAGCATCACCACCCAGTGCACGGGCCGCACGAACATCGCCGTGCCCTCGCCCCAGCGCATGCGGCGCGGGATCGGCAGGCCATCGAGCGCCGCCTGCGCGATGGTCGGCAGCAGCGCCGTCGCCAGCGCACCGGGCTTCGTGCCGGTGAACAGGAGGAATATCCCCTTGCCCTCATCCAGGCGCGTCAGCGCGGCGACATCCACCCCGCAGCCTTCCGCGAAGGCGAGCGCCGCGCGGGTCGGCGCGCCCGCGGCATCGAACGAGGCGGATACCGGCGGACCCTTGCGTTTCAGGTTCTGTTCCGGCTGGCGGCTGGCGAGGCGCTTCACCCACACAGCCAGGCGCCGGGGGGTCGCGTAGCCGACGAGCTCGCCGTGGGCGAGTTGCGCCTTGTCGAGTCCGGCCGCGACGCCCGCCACGAGGGCCTGGCTCAGGTTCAGGAGCGCCCGCGGCGGCAGCTCCTCGGTGCCGATCTCGAGCAGGAAATCGCGGTGCTCGACCTTCATGGGCTCACCGCCACCGGCGCCGGGACATTCTTCAGCAGCGGGAAGCCCAGCGCCTCGCGGGTCTCGTGGTACACGCGCGCGACGGCGCTGGCGAGCGTGCGCACGCGCAGTATGTAGCGCTGGCGCTCGGTCACGGAGATGGCGCGGCGCGCGTCCAGGAGGTTGAAGGTATGCGAGGCCTTGAGCACCTGTTCGTAGGCGGGCAGGGCGAGCTTCGCGGCCAGCAGCTCCTGGCAGACGCGCTCGTGGTCCTCGAAGTGAGTGAGCAGGCTCGGTACATCCGCGTGCGAGAAGTTGTACTTCGACTGCTCGACCTCGTTCTGGTGGAACACGTCGCCGTAGGTGACGCGGCCACCGGGGCCATCGCTCCAGAGGATGTCGTAGATGCTCTCCACGCCCTGCAGGTACATCGCCAGGCGCTCGAGCCCGTAGGTGATCTCGCCGGTAACCGGGCGACAGTCGAGGCCGCCGACCTGCTGGAAGTAAGTGAACTGCGTGACTTCCATGCCGTTCAGCCACACTTCCCAGCCCAGACCCCAGGCCCCGAGCGTCGGGGACTCCCAGTTGTCCTCCACGAAGCGCACGTCATGCACCAGTGGGTCGAGCCCGAGTTCGGCGAGAC
>JANYBG010000042.1 GCA_025360865.1 Pseudomonadota bacterium
CGGGCGCGGCCGCGAGCTCGGCCGCGCAGGTGAAGGACCAGTTGCCGGCCAACCTCACCTTCGTCTCCGCGACCGGGACGAACTGGGCGTGCGCCAACGTCGCCGCGCTCCTGACCTGCGACTTCTCCGGTGGCACCATCGCCGCTTCCGGCGGAACGTCCACGATCAGCGTGACGGTGGGCGCGCCCACCGCGGCGGCCGGGGCCAGCATCACCAACTACGCCTCCGTCGATCCCGCGGGCGGTGCGAGCGCGCCGGCGCCGGGAGTGACCTGCGCACCGGCGGTGGCCTGTGCGAGCTCGGGCCCGTACATGGTCATCTACATCAACCCCCAGCCCGAGAGCGGCACGTCCAGCGCGGGGACCGCCTCGACCCCGATCGCAACCGTCACCGCCAACGACATCGTGAACGGCGCGGCCGCCACCCTCGGGGCCGGCGGCAACGCGACCGTCTCCCAGTCCGGAACGTGGCCGGCGGGCGTGACGCTCGATCCCAGCAGCGGCGCCATCAACACCACCGCGGCCCTCGCGCCCGGGGTCTACTCACTCGCCTACCAACTGTGTGACCGCGCGACGCCCGTTGACTGCGCGACCGTCATCGACACCCTCACGGTCAAGGCCTCGATCCTGCCGGTGGCCGAGGCCGGCACCGCGGTCGCGGGCACCGCATCGACACCGATCACAAGCGTCGTGACGAACGATCTGGTCAACGGGGCGCCCGCCGCGCTGGGCGCGACCGGCGACGCGACCATCGCGCAGTCGGGCACGTGGCCCGCGGGCCTGAGCCTGAACACCGGTACCGGCGCCATCGCGACCACCGCGGCGCTCGCGCCGGGCAGCTACCCGGTGGTCTACCAGCTGTGCGACCGCAACACACCCGTCAACTGCGCCACCACCAATGATACCGTCACGGTCAGCGGCAACATCATGCCCGCGAACCCCAGCGGCACCACCATCGCCGGCACGGCCGGCACGCCGATCACCAATGTCGCCAGCGGCGGCCGCGTCAACGGCGCGCCGGCCACCCTCGGGACCGGCGGTAACGCCATTGTGGCGACGGTGGGCGCGTGGCCGCCGGGCCTCGCCCTCAATCCCGCGACGGGGGCCATCTCAACCACCGCGGCGGTCCCCCCCGGCACGTATTCCCTGATCTACCAGCTGTGCGACCGCGGCACGCCCGCCAACTGCGGCTCGGCGACGGCCACTGTGAAGGTCACCGCGCTGATCGCGGCGGTCAGCGAGAGCGGCACCGCGGTCGCGGGTATCGCGTCCATCGCGATCGCGAACGTCGCCGCGAACGACCACGTGAATGGCGCGGCCGCGGCGCTTGGCCCGGGCGGCAACGCCACGGTTGCGCGGTCTGGCACCTGGCCCGCGGGCATCACGCTCAATACCCTCACCGGGTCCATCGACTTCGCCGCGACGGTGCCCCCGGGTACGTATTCGCTCGTCTACCAGCTGTGTGACCGCAATACCCCGGCCAACTGCGCCACCGTCACCGACGCGATCGTCGCCAGCGGCAGCGCGATTCCCGCCCCCGTGAAGGGCGCCGCCATCGCCGGCATCGCCTCGACCCCGATTTCCAACATCGTCTCGGGCAGCACCGTCAACGGGGCGCCGGCGACCCTTGGGTCCGCCGGCAACTCGAGCGTGGCCCCATCGGGCGCATGGCCCGCGGGGCTGAGCCTCAACGCGCAGACTGGCGCGGTCACGACCACCGCCGACCTGCCCGCGGGCAACTACACGCTCGCCTTCCGCCTATGCAACAAGAGCACCCCGCAGGCCTGTGCAAACTCCACCGCCGCGGTGACCGTCACGGCGCTCCTGGGCGGCGCGCTCTTCCTGGAGAAAACCGCGAGCACGACGCGGGCGGAGATCGGCCAGAGCGTCCAGTACCGGCTGCGACTGCGCAACAGCGGCGGCAATCCGGTAACGGACGTGAAGCTCGCCGACACATTGCCGCTGGGCTTTAAGCTGATCCCCGGGAGCGTGCGCATCGGGCTTGAACCCGCGCAGCCGACCCAGGCGGCGGATCCCCAGGGAACACCGGGACCCGCGCTGAACTTCCCGCTCGGTGTCATCGCCCCCGGGGCGGTGCTGGACATCTACTACCAGGTGCGCGTGGGTGTCGGCGCCGAGCGCGGTGAGGGCATCAACCGCGCGCAGGCGCGGGGCGTGGGCGCGCAGTCCGGCGTGGCGCTCGCGCGCGTGCTCATCACCGCCGGTGGCGCTTTCGATGTGAGTGCCTGCGTGGTCGGCAAGATCTACGTCGACTGCAACGGCAACCGGCTGCAGGATCCCGGCGAGCCTGGCATCCCGGGCGTGCGTGTCTACTTTGAGGACGGCACCAACCTCACCACGGATGAGAACGGCGACTACAGCCTGTGCGGCCTGCGCCCGCTCACCCACGTGATCAAGGTCGACCGGACGACGCTGCCAGCTGGCAGCCGCCTGGTGGTGCTCTCCAGCCGCAACGCCGGCGATGGCGACAGCCTATTCGCCGACCTGCGTGACGGGGAACTTCACCGGGCTGACTTCGCGGAAGGCTCCTGCACCGACAAGGTGATGGAGGACGTGAAGCGGCGTCACCTGCCCGCGGCGCTCGCGCCGCTGCCTCCGTCCGGGCGCGAGCACACCGGCATCGAATTCGAATCCAATGAGCCCGCCGGTACGGCCCATGCCGCGAGCGCGCCCGCGGCCGACCCGGGGTCACGCCCATGAGCGCCGCCGCGAAAACCGCGCGGTGCGCGTGCGTGCTGATCCTGCTGGTCGTGATGCTCGCGGCCACCGCGGCGGTGATGGCCGCCGATGACGCCACGCAGGACGACGCGCCGCCGCGGCCCACCGTGCCCACCGCCGCGGCCGAGGTGGCCGGACCGACCGTCGCTTTTCGCGAAGTCCCGGGCGGGGTGCTGAATTCCGCCAACAGCGCCCTGCCGGTGGCCGCCGACGAGGCCCTGTGGCGCCACTCGAAAGGCCTGCCCAATGGCGCGCGGATCCGGCTGCAGGTCTCGGCGGCCTCGCTCCCGGCCGACGGTCACTCCGCGATGCACCTCACCGTGATCCTCGAGGACCGCGACGGGCACCCGATCACGAGCCTCACGCGCGCGCGCATCGAGGTGAGCCTCGGCCGTCTGCGCTCACCCACCGGCGCCCAGGCGGCTGCCTTCGAGATCGCCCTCCCCCATGGTGTCGCGGAACTGGATCTGCTCGCCCCGGCCACCGCCGGCGAGGCGCTCGTGCGCGTCTCAAGCGGCGCGGTACGGGTGCAGGGCCAGGTGAGTTTCCTCCCCGAGCTGCGTCCGCTGATCGCCGTGGGCGTGGTGGAGACCGGACTGGCCTTCCAACACGTGAACGCGGACGCGAACGCCCCCATGCTCACCCACCTGAGCTTCGAGGACAGCCTGCGGCACTGGGGGAACGATCCGTCCAATGGATGCTTCTGGAGCGCGGGGGGCCGGGCGGCGGGGTTCATCAAGGGCACGATCGGCGCGGATACGCTCCTGACCGGCGCCTACGACTCGAACAAGATCGATCCGCGGCGCTTCTTCGCCGACGTCGACCCCAACCAGTTCTTCCCGGTGGCCGGCGATGCCTCCCTGGTCAACTACGACGCGCGCAGTGCCAGCAAGCTGTTCCTGCGACTGGACCGCGGCCCGAGCCACATGCTGTATGGGGACTTCCAGACTCTGGCGCCCACGGATACCGCGTGGCTGGGCAGCTACGCGCGCACGCTCACCGGCTTCACCGCGCACTACGAGACCGCCAAGGTGCGCGCCACGGTCTTCGCCGCCCAGGAAACCACCCACCAGTTCATTGATGAGCAGCCCGGCCGGGGCATCTCCGGGCCCTATGCCGTGTCGCAGGCCAACGCGGTGGCCAATTCCGAGACCATCCAGATTCTTGTGCGCGACCGCAACCAGCCCTCGATCGTGCTCAGCCGCCGTACCCTCACCCGCTACGCCGACTACGACTTTGAACCGTTCTCCGGGCGCCTCCTGTTCCGCCAGCCGGTAGCGGGCGCCGATGAGAACCTGAATCCGGTATCCATCCGCATCACCTACGAGGTCGACAACGGCGGCGCCGAACACGTGGTCGATGGGATCAACGCTGAGTTCCTGGTGCGCGAGAATCTCATGGTCGGCGCGCGCTACTCTCAAGACCACGACCCCGTGACCGAGTTCAAGCTCTTCGGCGTGAACAGCGTATGGCGCCTCAATGCCACGACGACCCTGACCGTCGATGTGGCGCGCAGCGAGGGTAACCAGCTCGAGTCGGTGAACGCCGGCGGTACCCTGACCCCGGTCAGCGTCTCCCCGGCGGTCACCACCGCCAACCCGAGCGGCAACGCCGGGCGGATCGAGCTCGACCATCGCGACGACTCACTGGATGCGCGCGTTTACGCCTCCAAGACCGATGCGGACTTTGAGAACGCGAGTGCGAGCCTGTCACCGGGTCGCACGGAGGCCGGCGCGCACGCGACCTACCGCCTCACCGAGCGCACTCAGCTGGTGGTGGATGCCCTGCGCTCGGTCGATGAGCCCACGAATGCGCACCGCACCGGCGCCGCAGCCAACATCGAGACGCGCGTGTGGAACGGCGCGCAGCTTGCCACCGGCGTGTCCTACGTCAACCAGAGCTACAACGCCGCCCTGCCGGCGGTGGCGCAGTACGTCATCGGCGCGGTCCCGGGGACCGCCACCGGGGCCCCGCTCAACAACACCGGATTCGGTTTCGCCGGCGGCGGGGCGCTCTCGCCCTCGCTGTCGGGCCCGCTCGCGCTGCCCATGACCGGCGCCGCCAGCATCGTGGAGCAGGACTATCTCGCCGCCGACGTGAAGCTCACCCAGAAAGTCACCGACGATGCGAGCGTCTACGCCCAGTACGCGCACGCGGTGGACGGCGGCGACGGACAACTCGCCGCGATCGGTGGCGAATACCGCGTCACGGATGCGCAGCGCTTCTACGCGCGCTACGAGGATATCGACTCGCTCACCGGCAACTACGGGCTCGGCGATGGCGCGCGCGCCCGCCAGCTGGTGGTCGGGTTCGACAGCGCCTACCGGCGCGACGGCACCGTCTACAACGAGTACCGCCTCGCCGGCACCGCCTCCGGACAGAGCGCGGCCGATGCGCTGGGCATCCGCAATCTGTGGCGCATCGCCCCGGGCCTCGACGTGACGACGAGCCTTGAGCGGCAGCAGGTGATTGAGCCGGCGCCGCTACCCGATGCGCCCGCCGGCACACTCATCGGCAGCCAGTCCGCGACCGCGGTCGCGCTCGGGGCGGACTACCTCGCCAGCCGGCTGTGGAAAAGCTCGGCGCGCCTCGAATACCGCTTCTCGGACGTCGAGAAGGACTGGCTCTCAACGCTTGCGCTGCTGCGCAAGCTGTCGGACAGCTGGAGCCTCATGGGCCGCAACCTCTACCTCGGCACGCGGACGAGGCTCCCGGGCCAACCCCGCGCCGAGACCGCGCAGGACCGACTGCAGCTTGGCATGGCCTACCGCGACAGCGTCACCAACCTGTGGAACGCGCTCTTTCGCTACGAGTACCGGACAGACTACAACAACGCCCCGCTGATCGGCGCCGACAGCCGCAGCCAGATCCTGGCGCTCATCGCCAACTTCCATCCCGTGCGTGCCTGGGAGTTCGAAGCTCAGCTGGCCGGCAAGGACGTGCGCGAGAATCTTGCCGGGGTGCATTCGGACTACTCGGCGGTGTTGGTCGGCGCACGCGCGGTGTGGGACCTGAGCCCCCGCTGGGACGTGGGCCTGCTCGCCTCCACCACCACCGGCGGCGGCAGCCACGACCAAGGGGCCGCCTTCGAGGTCGGTTACCGCGTCATCGACAACCTGTGGCTCTCGGGGGGTTGCGTCGCGGGCCGTTACGCCGACACCGAACTGTTCAGCGCCGACTCCTCGTGGACCGGGGTGTATGTGCGGGTGCGGTTCAAGTTCGACGAGACGAGCTTCCAGCGCGGCGACCCACAGGCCAACCGCTCGCTCGCGGGCGCGGCCACGAGTCCGCGCCAATGACCCGCGCCCGACGAGCGTCCGCTGCCTGCGCGCGGGGTGCCTGGCTTGTCATCACCCTGCTGTGTTCAACCGTCGCGCTGGCGGACGCCGAGGCCCGGGCGGATGCGCCCGCGGTCGCGCCGCAGCCCGGGCGTCCCGGCGCCTCGCGCGCCGCGGAGCCCGCCGAGCTGACGCAGCTGCAGCGTCAGCTGGATTCGATGGGCACGGCTTCCGGATGCGCGGCGGTCTATGAAGCCAGCAAGGCGCAGGCGTGGATCAACTTCGGCAAGTACGCGAGCGCCGCGCAGTTACCGTACGAGGTGCGCACCGCGGCGCTCGGTAACGGCCGCGCGCTGGTGGAGTCCCTCATCCGGCACGCACCCGTATCGCATGACACGCCTGAACTCCCGCGCGCCCGCCACGTGCGCGATGATCTGTGGCGCGGCATCGCCGGCGTCGAGGCGGACGGACGCGTGTGCGCGGCTCCCAAGATGACCGCTTACTGCGAGGTTGAACTCGCCTGGGTGGGCTATGAGGCAGGCGCCGGTGGCTGGCGCCACGTGGACCCGTACGTGCGGATCGCGGAAGACTACTGCGGGACGGCCATCCGCGCGCAGGTCTCGCCCCCTCCCTCCGCTCCCGAGCTTCCGGCGCCGGTGGCCGCCGCGGCGCCGGAGGCCGAATCGCCACCGGACCTGAGCGTCTTCTTCCCGCACGACCGTTCGCGCCGCGGTGACATCCGGCGTCCCGGGCGCGCGCGGCTGCGGGAACTGGCCGGGCGCTGGCAATCCGGCACGCACAGCCCGATCCAGCTCATCGGCCATGCGGACCTTACCGGGGACGCCGGCTACAACCTGCGCCTGAGTGAGCGTCGCGCGCGGAGCGTCGAGCATGAGCTTGTGCTGCTGGGCATCCCTCTTGAGGCCATGCGCATCGAGGCGGTCGGCAGTGCGCGGAGCATCGTGCAGTGCCGCAGGTCCGGTGAGACCGCCGAGCGGCGCCGCTACCTCGCCTGCCTCGAGCCCAACCGGCGCGTGGTGGCGCACATCAATGGCCCCTAGGTGGCAATGGCTCCCCGGATTGGTGCGGCGCGCACGGTTCGGCGGGCGGCCGCGTGATCGTCGTCACGGTCCGCTGGCGGACCGGCCCTGCACAATAGTCATATCGCGGGAAAACATGCGTTACATCGGCATCGTCTAATGAGCATGACTCAACTTGTCCTGGGATGCGCACTGGGCTTCCTCGTGGCCCAGGGGCTGATCCACGGTCTGCGCCGCCTGTTGGGCGGCAAGGCGCCCGCGGCCGCCGCGCGGGGCGACGGGAAGTCGATTCCCTCGTCCTATCTCCGCGCCTTCATCCGCTACGCCGCCCCGGTGGGCGCGAGCGCCGCGTTCGTCCTGCTCGGGGCCTGGACCATCCAGGACTACCTGTCCGCCAAGACCGCGCATGCCCCGGTGGCCGAGGCGGTGGACCCGGTCGCGGTCGCCGCGGCGGCGAGCGGCTCCGCGGTCGAGATCCCCGCCGCCGCGGGCCTGGCCGAGACTGAGGACAGCGGGGCCGGACGTGCCGAGGCCAACCCGTACGCCGATGGCGAGTTCCGGGTGAAGCATCACGCGCACGGCACCGCGAGCCTCACGGACCGGCTCGTGCAGCGCGAAGAGCTCAAGGCGCGGGCGGAACTGCTCGCGCGGCTGAAGCTGCACGCGCAACGCTCACAGTATGAGTGCGAGGCCGCCGAGCACGCCGACAAGTACCTGAAGGCGGGACTGGATGTGTGGGGCTTCACTACGTGGCAGGCCAAGCACTTCCCGGTGGACAGCTACCAGGGCGCATCCCTGGCCCAGTGCCAGGAGATACAGAGCGCGGTCGACCCGTCGCTGATGAACCTCAAGTCCGCGGTCGCCCGGAGCGACAACCGCTAGAGTTCCGTCCATGCCCGTCGCGCCCTGTGCGCGTTCGATCCAACCGGGCATGATGCGGACGATGACTCCCTTTCATCCCGACCTGCGGTCGAGCGCGCGCTTCATCCCGCGGTTCTCCTTCTCCCCGCGGCTGGTGCGCGCGATCAACTTCCTTGGCCGCATGCGCGGGGTGCCCAAGCCCCCGAAGGTCGAGGGCGTCGCCATCGGGACGTGTTCACGCCCGGCGCAACCGGTTCCGCGCGCATTCGCGTGTACCGGCCCACGGGTGTCACCGGGGCGGTCCCGGCGATGCTATGGATGCACGGTGGCGGCTTTCTCTTCGGGACCCCGGAGTTCGACGAGATCGGCAGTATCGAGACCGCGCGCGAGCTGGGCATCGTGATCGCCGCGGTCGACTACCGCCTGGCTCCCCAGTATCCCTTCCCCGCGCCGCTGGAGGACTGCCATGCGGCCCTCAAATGGCTGCATGCGAACGCAGGCTCGCTCGGGGTGATTCCCGGGCGCATCGCGGTCGGGGGCTCGAGCGCCGGCGCAGGACTGGCCGCGGGCCTGGCACTGATGGCGCGTGACCGGGGCGAGGTCCCGCTGGTGTTCCAGCTGCTGATCTACCCGATGCTGGATGACCGCACGGTGCTGCGCACCGACCTCAGTGATGACAACTTGCGATTGTGGGACACCGCCAGCAACCGGTATGGCTGGACTTCCTACCTCGCCGCGGCGCCGGGTGGGCCCGACGTCAGCCCCTATGCGGCGCCCGCGCGCTGCGCGGACCTGAAGGGCCTCCCGCCGGGCTGGATGGGAGTCGGATCTTTCGACCTGTTCCACGATGAGGACCTCGCGTACGCCAAGCGACTCAGTGAGGCCGGCGTGCCCTGCGAGGTGCGGGTAGTCGAGGCCGCGTACCACGGGTTTGATGCCGTCAGTCGCAAGGCGCCTGTCTCGCGGGCGTTCCGCGCGAGCTACCTCGAGGCCCTGAAACACGCACTGTTTGACGCACAGGTATCGTCGCGCCCAACGACGGGTCAGCGCGGTCACGCATGAAGCGCAACCGGCAGCCGGGGTGGGCGATCACAGTGGGGGCGCGCGCACTGGTACTGGCGTTCGCGTGGGGAGGCGGGGCGGCCTCCGCGGCGACCGCCCCGCAGGAGGTCCTGACCGCGCACCCGGCCGTGCGCTACGACCCCAAGGAACGCTGCCCTGAGCTTCGGGTCTCGGATGAGGGTGACACCGTGGAGGTCCTGTTCGTCGTCAGCGCCAATGGCGTCCCGTCCCACGCTTCCGTACGGACTGCTTCAATCGTCGATGGGCTGGACGCGGCCGCGCTCAGCTGCGTCATGAAACTGAGATTCCAGCCGGCGACCCGTCCCGGCGATGCGCAACCGGTGGACTCCTGGCAGCGAATCTCCCTGCGATGGACCGCCAGCGCGCATGTGGCCGCGGACGTCCCCACCGCCGGTGCCCCAGGCCCGGGTGGCGCGGCCTCGGTCGCCGCGGGTGCGACAGTCAGCCCCCACGCCGCCACCGGGACGACGGCCGTACGCGTCTGCGCGGATGCCGCAGGCGCGCTGACCCAGGATCCGGTGGTGACGCGCTCGTCGGGAGACGTGGCGCAGGACGCGGCCGCGCTCAGAATCGCGAAGGCGGGCTCGGGAAACTACCGCCCAGCCCCTGCGACCGGTACCGCGGCGGTCGCCGGCTGCGCCCAGCTGGCCATCACGTTCGAGGTGAAGTAGGCCGGCAGCCGCGGCGCGTCCAGAGGCCGGGAAGCGCTTTACCGCGAGACGCAGCTGTAGACGGTATCGCCCTCGATGCGCTTGGCCTCGGCATGCTTGCCCTGCGTGACGCAGGCAGCTTCGGCCCGCTCCAGGGCCCTCGCCTCGCTCCGCTCTTGGGCCGCGGGCTGAAATGAGGAGGGCGCCGAAGGGTTGTCCGCCGGCGGGGAATTGGCGCAAGCGGTCAGCAGCGCCACGAATGCCACGGTGATCCATCTCATGAATTTACCTCCCCTGCCGGTGCCATCGCACGGGAAAAGAGTCTAGCCGAAATGCCGGGCGCCCCGCGAAGGCGCCCGGCCCTGCGATGCTAGAAGGAGCCGCCGCCGGGGGACTTGCGCGGACACGAACCGGGTTTGGATCCGCTCATCTGCACGTCCTGGATGATGCGCTTCGGGTCGATCTGGAAGTCAATGACGCAGCGGCCCTTGTTGAACTCGTAGTGGTACACCTGGCTGCCGCCGGCGATGTCCAGGGTCTTCTGTGGCAGGCCGAAGGCCCCGGTCAGCGCCGTGTCCGTCTGGCCCTTCCAGTTTCCCATGTGCTCGCGGATCTCATCGCCGTTCATGCCACAGGCGCCCAGGAGCATCGTCGCCGCGGACGCCAAAACCACTGCCGGATATTTCATTGAAATCTCGCTGGTTATCCTTGTAAGTCGGCCATCGCCGCCCCTGCGGGGTTTCCTGGCGGACCCCGCCTGGGACCCTGCTGTGATCATACGCCGGCGGGGGCGGGGACTCAGTCGCTCAACGGCCGCGGCGCGGAGCGAGGCTCGCACCCGCGCCGGGGAACGCCGATCGGCGCGGCTGGGAACCCCCATAGCCTTGGGTGTGATGCGCGGCGGCCGCGGTTTCCGTAATCTTGCATGCGCGCGTCCCGCGCGCGAATCAGCGCAGGGCGCCGCGCACGCTGATCAACACGGGGGATGCGCGATGTTGAAATTGGTACGTTTTGTGCTCGGAATCATGGGGCTGGTGATGCTCGCGGCCTGCGCCACGCGGCCGGCGCCGGTATCCTGGGATGGCCTGGAGCGTCGCGACGTCAAGGGTATCGACGCGGTGTATGTGCTGCCGAACTTCACGTTCACGCACTACAGGAAAGTCATCATCGATCCGGTGCAGGTGTCCTTCTCCAAGGACTGGGACCCGAACTTGAGCGGGGATTTGTCGCGTCGGCTGGATCCGGCCGACATCCAGAAGATCAAGGACACGCTGGCGAGGATGCTGCGTGAGCGCTTCACGCGCGAGCTCACGGAAGGCGGGTATGAGGTCACCGACGTGCCCGCCTTCGACACCATCCGCGTGACGCCTGCGATCGTTGACCTCTACATCAACGCGCCGGATGTCATGCGCGCGGGGATGTCGCGGACCTACACGACCAGCGCCGGATCCATGACCCTCAACATGGAGGTGCGCGATGCGCCGACCGGGAAGCTCCTGGCCCGGGTGGTCGACAAGCAGCGGGCGCTGGAGACCGGTCGCCTGCAGTGGACCAACTCTGTCACCAATGCCGCCGACGCGCAGCGCGCCATCGATGCCTGGGCCAAGGAATTACGCAAGGGTCTTGATCGGGTCAACGGACCGGACAATCCCTGACGCGGCTCGCGCATGGGGGTGCCGCCGCCAGCGGCCTCCGGCTCAGTCAGTCAAGCGCGCAGGAGCGCACCCCGTCCCGACAGGATCAGTGCGCGGCGGCGATCTTCGCGTCCGCCGGCAGCGGCATGAATTCCTGATTGTCAAAGTCAGGCAATTTCATGCGGCCGGCGCGCCAGTCAGCCTTGGCCTGGTCGATCCGCTCCCGGGACGAGGAGACGAAGTTCCACTCAACAAAGCGCTCGCCGAGCGGTTCGCCGCCCAGCAACATCACGATCGCCGGCTCGATGCCGGTGAACAGCGCGGGCTTGCCGGGGGCGAACACGAGCATCTGGCCGACGTCTAAACGCTGTCCGTCCACCTCGACGGAACCGGCCGCCACATAGGCGGCACGCTCGGGGTACTCCGCGGGCAGCTGGGCCTTGGCACCGGCAGCCAGGCGCCAGTGCGCATAGAACATCGGGGAATGGGTGCGCACGCCCGCGCGCGCGCCGAAGGCCTCGCCGGCGATCAGCCGCGCCCACAGGCCTTGGCCCTCATAGGTCGGAAGGTCCGCGGCCCCGTGATGGAAGAAGGCGGGAGGAATCTCCTCCTGCTCGCGCGGCAAAGCCACCCAGGCCTGGATCCCGTGGAGTCGACCACCTTGGGCGCGCGCGTGCTCGAATCGCTCCGAATGCGTGATGCCACGGCCGGCTGTCATCCAATTCACCTCGCCGGCGCGGATGGCCTGCTGCGACGCGAGGCTGTCCCGATGCATGATCTCCCCCTCGAACAGATAGCTCACCGTGGCCAGGCCGATATGCGGGTGCGGCCGCACATCGACGCTGCGCGGGATTGCAGCGGGAAAATCCACAGGTCCCATGTGGTCGAAGAACACGAACGGCCCGACCATACGGCGCTGCGCGGCGGGCAATACGCGCCCCACCTCAAATCCGCCGAGGTCATGCCTGCGCTGTTGGATCACAAGTTCCGCCATGCCCGCTCCTCAGGAATACCGAGCGCATGATTGATGAGGTTGTCAGGGATTGCCACCGTTGCGCGGATCTCCCTCACTTGGCGGGCGACTCTGTCTGCCGCGGGTCGGCCGCCGGCGCGGAGCCCAGGAGCGCCGCACAGTCCGCGTCGTGGGCAAGTCCGGGATTCACGAAGGCGAGCACGGCGGCGACCGGAGCCAGTGTGACGCCCAGGGCGGCCGCGACACCCGTCTCGGCGGCCGTGCCGCCACCGGCCAGACTGAACCGCGGGTGCCGCAGCGTGCCCTTGATGGCCACCGCCGAGCGCAATGCCAGCGTCGCGGCCTTCGGGTGGCCGCGCATCGTGAAGTCCAGGGATTCAGTGTCCATGTGAACATCCCCGGTCGCCGTGATCAGTGACTTGTCGGTGTCGACGACGAGCGTCCTGGCGGCGAACACGCCCTCGTGCGCATCGAAGCTGCCCACCGCGCAGCGCACGAGCGTCTCCTTCTGGCTCTTCGTCATGAGGCCCACCGCTCCGGCGAGTTCGAGGCTGGCCGCCTCCGCCAGCGCCGCGCGCACGGTCCCGCGCGGGATGACCGCCGTCACAGTGCCATCCGCGGTGGCGGCCATGGCGTGCCAGGAGTCTCCGCTCCCCCGCAGTTGCGCCCGCAGGCTCAGGAACCCGCTGAGTCCGGCGGCGGAGCCTTTCGCGCCCATGACCTGGTCGATCTGCGCATCAGTGACCAGCACGTCCACTTCACCGCGCGGCGCGGCGTGAGCGGCGTCCAGGCGGGCGCTGCCGGTCAGATTTCCGCCCGCCACTTTGGCTTTGAGGGCGGCGACTGAAAGAACGCCGTCCCGGATCCTCACCCGCGCGGAGGCATCGCCCAACACGAGCGGACCGATCTCCAGTTCGCGGACGTGGACCTTCACGAGCGCGTTGCTCTTGCGCAGGCCCGCCACCGGCCATGGCGCATCGGGAATCCGCAGCGCCGGCGCCTCAGCCTCGGCATGCCCGGCCGCGCGCGCCCCCATATCCCTGAGGCGCAGGCGATCGGAGGTGAGTTGCCCCTCGGTTGGACTTCCGGGGCCGAAACTCACGCGCCCGCCGATATCGCTCTCACCGGAACTCGCGCGCAGGTCCGTGTATGAGAAGCGCATTCCGCTGCGCTCCAGCTTTCCGGACATGCGGAACGCGCCGGTCTGGGGCATCTTGAGTCCCACCGCGAAGTACAGGTCCCCCATGTCCGGGCCCCGGATCTGGAAGGTCACCTGCAACTGACGGAAGTCGAACGGGTGCTCCAGGTAGCCCTGCCCCTGGAGATGGGTCGCGCCGGATCGCTCGTCGAGCCTGAAGTGGTAGGGACGGTCACGCCCGACCTCCGCCAGGGGGTCCGCCAGCAGGTGAAGCACCACGGGGCGTCCATTGAGCTGCCCGGCAGCCTCAGCATGGAGTGGGCCCGCGCCCCCCTCCGCGGGCGCATCACCGGCGGCGACCGTGCCAGTGAATTCCAGGTGCCGGGGGGCATCGTGAACTTCCACGCTGGCATCCGGTATCGACAGGCTGTGAATCAGCGGAGGACCCCCGCCGGCTCCCTGCTCGCTCAGGTACCAGTTCGCCCGTCCTTCGGCATCGCGCACCAGGCGCAGCTTCGCGCCATCGATCTCCAGTCGGCGCACCCCCAGCGGCGGCACGGACAGCTGCCACTCCAGCAACACCAGCACCCGGCCCGCCCGCGCCGTCACTCCCGGGGGCATCCAGGGCGGATCGCCGACGGTGACCTCGCGCGCGCTCACCGAGGGATGCCGCGACAGCAGATGCGCCTCGACTTCCCCGTCAATGCTGATCGCTCGCCCCGTACGGGAGGAAACGACGCGCACGAGCATGCCCTTGAGGTGATGCTCCCCGATAAGCACGACCGCGATCACGGCGAGCACGATGACGGCGGCGACCAGCAGGATCCGGCGTCCGTGATGCGGGGTCGCGATGGAAGGCATGTCCTGCATCCCACTCATCGTAGGTCAACGGGCAGGCCGCGGTCGCCCTTCCGATTGCCAAGCTGAGGCTGTCTGCCGGATGATGGCGACAACGGCTGTCAGAAGATGCGGCGATGCTCAAAGTGCGCGAAGCGAACCTCGAGGACCTCGACCCTGTGGCGGCGCTGTTCGATGCCTACCGGCAGTTCTACGAGCTGCCCTCCGCTCCCGCGGTCGCGAGCGCCTACATCGCGGCGCGGTTGAATGCGCGCGACTCGGTGATACTGGTCGCCGTCGATGAGCAAGGCGCGCTGCGTGCATTCTGCCAGCTGTACCCGAGCCGCTGCTCGCTCCTGGCCGCTCCTATCTACATCCTTTACGACCTATACGTCGATCCGCGCTCCCGGGGCGCGGGGGCCGGCAAGGCGCTCATGCTGGCCGCCACGCAGCGGGCCCGGCGTGATGGCAAGGCGCGCATGGAACTGCAGACCGCGCGCGGCAACCAGACGGCGCGCGCCTTGTACGAGAGCCTCGGTTGGACGCGCGATGACACCTTCCTCAGCTACACTTTACCGATCGCCTAGGCAGCGCCCGCAGCGCCCCAGGGCGGCCCCACCAATCACCAGCCAAGGACCGACAATGATCGCGAACGCGTCCCACGATGACTGGCGGGCGATCGAGCAGGTCCTGTACGACTACGCCTGGATGGTGGACCAGCGCAAATGGGAAATGATGGATTCGGTGTTCGCACCGGGGGCGATCATTGACTACACCAGCACGGGCGGACAGAAGGGCCTGTACCGGCCCACGCTCGAGTGGCTCGACCGCGCGCTCGCCCCTTGGCCCATCAACCTGCACCACATCACCAACGTGTCGATCCGCGTCAGCGGTGACAGCGCCGATGCGCGCTGCTACTTCCTCGCCCCGATGGGGCGGAAGATCTCCGACAGCTCGCAGGAGGTGATCACCAACGCGGGGTATTACCTCGATGCGCTGGTGCGCATGCCGACGGGCTGGCGCATCAAGGAACGCGTCTGCCATCAGACCGTGCGGATCGGCGCGCTGCCCGTGGGCTACGCGATTCCTGGCTGAGGCAGCCCAGGGCGCGAACCAGCCCGGTCGGATTTCAGCTCCTGAGGCCAAGACCGTGGATCTCGCCAGAACCCTCGGAATCGAGTTCCCCGTCATTCAGGCCCCGATGGCAGGGGTGCAGGGCGCCGCGCTGGCGCTGGCGGTCTCGAGGGTCGGCGGACTGGGCTCGCTGCCGGCGGCGATGCTCGGGCCCCAGACGTTGCGGGCCGAGCTCGAGGCCCTCCGCGGGGGCACCGAGCGGCCCTTCAACGTGAACTTCTTCTGCCATGCCACGCCCCGCCCCGACGCCGCCCGGGAGGCCCGCTGGGAGGCGCTGCTGGCGCCCTACTACGCGGAGTTTGGCATCGATCGCGCGCCGGCGCGGGCGGGGGCCCCCCGCCTTCCCTTCGGCCAGGAGGCCGTCGAGGTGTTGGCCGATTTCACCCCTGCGGTGATCAGTTTCCATTTCGGGCTGCCGCCCGAGCCGCTGCTGCGGCGCGTGCGCGCCTGGGGCGCGAGGATCCTCTCCTCGGCGACCACCGTGGACGAGGCGCGATGGCTTGAGGCCCGGGGAGTGGACGCGATCATCGCGCAGGGCTCCGAGGCGGGCGGTCACCGGGGAATGTTCCTGGCCGAGGACTTGGCCTCGCAGCAGGGCACCCTCGAGCTGCTGCCACGTATTCTCCAGAGCGTGCGGGTCCCGGTCATCGCCGCCGGCGGGATCAGCGAGGCCGCCGATGTCACCGCCGTGACGCGCCTAGGCGCCGCGGGAGTGCAGGTCGGCTCCGCCTACCTGCTGTGCCCGGAGGCGACTACCAGCCCCGTGCACCGCGCGGCCCTCAGGAGTGAAGCCGCCGCCCACACCGCGGTGACCAACCTCTTCAGCGGCCGTGCGGCGCGTGGCATCGTGAACCGGCTGATGCGCGAGTTGGGCCCGATGAATTCCGCCGCCCCTGAGTTTCCGCTCGCGGGCGCCGCGCTGGCCCCGCTGCGCGCGCACCTGGAGCGCATGGGACGCGGGGACTTCTCCCCCCTGTGGGCGGGTGCGAATTCCCGCGGCCGCCGGGAGGTACCCGCCGCCCAGGTGACGCGCGATCTCGGCTCAGCGCTCGCGTACGCCTGAGCCACGCGGGCCGGGAAGGCGCGTCTAGCGCAGGCGCACCGCGTACAGGGCGTCGAAGGCTGGCATGACCTCATCGACAATGCCCCGGTAGTGATCGGGCAGGTCCACTGGCGACTCCACGCCGGATTCGAACCCCGTGGACCTGTGGACACTGTCGTACCAGTAGGGTGCCCAGACCCCATCGCTGGCGCGCGGCCCCGCGGGCCAGCGCAGCATTCCCGGCCTGAACTCGATGCCAAGTCGCTCGCACAGCGAGCGCAGGTGCCGCTCCGGCGCCCTCAGGAAATCACCCGCGTCGATCACCGGCGGGGTGAGCCCGGTCACCTCGCGGACGTGGTTGAAGATCTCCAGCTGCTGGTTCACTCCGATGTCCTCCGCGGTGACGGTCGGTCGGCTCCTCACGTACGACAGCAGGACACGGCGCGGATCGCGGATCAGGAAGACGTGCGTGAGCCGCGCGAGCCAGTCGCGCTCGATGTGCGGCAGCAGGTGGTGGGTCATGTGCTTCTGGTAGAAGATCGCGCGGCCGTCGGGCACCGGACCCGTCAACAGCGCGGTGATCTTGCGCCAGTCCGGCTCGCCCGCGGCGATGACCTCATCGCGCCCGGGGTGCTCCAGCCGGGTGTGGCTGAGATAGTGCGCGTAAAGCGGCTCGTCCACGACCGCACAGTCGCCCCGGTTCTCCCAGGATCGCATCATCGCGGTCGAGATATTGCGTGGCCCCGACCACATCGCCAGGCGCAGCACGCTCACGCGATCGTGGCGGCCGCGACCTCGCGGGAGATCAGGTCAAGGTACAAGCCCTGCAGGCGCTCGACCATCGGTCCGCGCCCGGCGGTGACCTTGCGGCCGTCGATCTCCGCGACCGGCGCGATGCCGGCGAAAGTCCCGGTCACGAATGCCTCGTCGGCGCCGTAGACCTCCGTCAGGCTGAAGTCCTTCTCGAACGCCGGGATCCCGGCCTCCCGGCATATCTTGAGCACGTTGGCCCGCGTGATTCCGGCGATGCAATACTTGCCGGTCGAGGTCCACACCTCCTCGCCCCGCACGATGAAGAAGTGCGTCGAGTTGCAGGTCGCGACAAAACCCTGCGGGTCGAGCATCAGCGCCTCGTCAGCGCCGGCCTTGGTGGCCTGGATACAGGCGGTGACGCAGTTGAGCTTGGAGTGGGAATTGAGCTTTGGGTCCTGGACATCCGGGGGACCGCGCCGCACGTGCACGGTGAACAGGCGCAATCCCTGCGTGAGCATCCCCGGCTGCGGCAGCTTGTATTCGGGGATGATGACCACGGTCGCCGCGCCGACGCAGGCGCGCGGATCCTGGTACGGGGTGCTCTTCAGCCCGCGCGTGACCATGAGGCGGATGTGCGCGCCCTCGGTCATGTGGTTGGCGGCAAGGGTTCGGTACAGCGCGGCCGTGAGGCCCGCGCGGTCCATGCCGATATCAAGGTCGATGGCTTTGGCGGCCTCGAACAGACGCGCGAGGTGCGCGCCGAGGAAGGCGATGCGGCCGTGGTGAACACGCAGTCCCTCCCAGATCCCATCGCCGAGGATGAAGCCCGAATCAAAGACCGACACCATCGCCTTCTCGCGGGGGAACAACGCACCATTGACGTAGATGAGGATGTCCTTGTTCCTGGGATCGGCGGCACTGTGGTGGGAACCCTGGCTCATCTGGTCTCCTTGTCGGTCGCACCGGGCATGCGCCGGGCGCGGTGGGGAAAAGTTTAAGGCGTTTCGCGGTCCCGCGGTGGATCTCGCGGTTACACCCTCTAGCCGACGTGGCTCGCCGGCCCGGGTGGCTTCACGTCCCGGGAATTCGAGTACGATCCAATCACCGATGCCCCCCGCCCCGCCGGTCTTCTCACCGGCTTCGCCACCAACCTCTTCGATACCCTGGGTATCGGCTGCTTCGCCCCCACCACGGCGATCTTCAAGGTTTTCAGGCGCGTGCCGGACGAGGACATCCCAGGCACCCTCAATTCCGGGCACGCGTTGCCGGCGCTCGCCGAGGCGCTGATCTTCATCGCCGCGGTCACTGTCGAACCGGTCACCCTGGTGAGCATGATCGCCGCGGCGGCCTTGGGCGCCTGGTTCGGGGCCGGGATCGTCTCGGGACTGCCGCGCCGCACGGTCCAGCTGTCCATGGGCGTGGCATTGCTGATCGCCTCCGGGCTGTTGCTGGCCAAGAATCTGCACTGGATGCCCGGCGGGGGCGAGGCCATCGGACTCCAGGGCGGGACCCTGGTGTTCGCGGTCGCGGTCAATTTCGTCCTGGGCGCGCTCATGACATTCGGCGCGGGCCTCTACGCCCCGTGCCTGATCCTCGTATGCCTCCTGGGCATGAGCCCTCTGGCCGCCTTCCCGATCATGATGGGATCGTGCGCGTTCCTCATGCCGGTCGGCGCCGTGCGCTTCATTCGCGAGGGGCGCTACAGCGTGCGCGCCGCGCTCAGCCTCGCCATGGGTGGGATACCCGGGGTGCTGCTGGCCGCCTATGTGGTGAAGTCGCTGCCAACCTTCTGGCTGCTCTGGCTCGTGGTGGCGGTGGCGTTGTACACCGCGCTCCTCATGCTGTTCTCCGCCAGGCGCGCGCCCGCCCCGGCAAGCCCCGCCTAGACGCTAGCCGGTCCTGCGCAGCTCGGCGAGCACGTTCCCCAGGCGGTGGATCTCGGCCATGGTGTTGTAGTGCACCAGCGACACGCGTACCACTCCGGTCTGCGGGGAAAGCCCGAGCCGGTGCATGAGACGCGGCGCGTACATGTGGCCATCCCGGATCCCGATGTCAGCGCGCGCGGCCGCCTCGGTCACGCGCGCCGGCGATATTCCCGCCAGGTTGAAGCAGAACGTGGGGACACGCTCCGCGACGCGCGCATCGGCGTCGATGCCGTAGATCATGGCGCCGCTCTCGCGCAGGACGCGCGCGGTCTCCAGTGTCAGCAGCTGCTCGTAGGACCTGATCGCGTTCATGGCGACCCGGGCATCCTCGCGCAGGCTATGCGCGTCCGGAGCGCCGGACCGCCCGGCGAGCGTGCGCCCGAGCCGCCCGAGATAGCCCACGGCGGCGTCCATGCCCGAGACATTCTCGTACGCGAAGGTGCCCGCCTCGATCTTGCCCGGCGGCACGTCCGGTATGAAATCCTCCCGGAAGGTCGGCAGCCGCTCGAGAAGCTCATAGCGGCCCCACAGGAAGCCCATGTGGGGCGCGAAGATCTTGTATCCCGAGCACACGAGGTAGTCGCAGTCGAAGGCCTGCACGTCGATCGGCCCATGCGGGCCGTAATGCACGCTGTCGAGGAAGATCTCAGCCCCGGCCGCGTGCGTCAGATCCGCGGCGGCGCGCGCGTTGGTGATGGAACCCAGCGCGTTGGAGGTGAGCGTGCAGGCCACCAGGCGCGTGCGCGGCGTGAGCAGCGGCGCCAGGTCCTCGGCGTGCAGGCATCCGTCGGCGCGCATCTTCCACCATACGATCCGCGCGCCCATGCGCTCGAGCGCGAGCCAGGTAGCGACGTTCGCCTCGTGGTCCAGGTCCGTGACGATGATCTCGTTGCGCACGCCCAGGGTCTGGCCGATGGCAAGGCTGATCAGCCGGATGAACGAGGTCGCGTTCAGCCCGAAAGCGACCTCCTCCGGGCGCCGCGCGTTGACGAAGGCGGCCACCGAGGCACGCGAGCGCGCGATCATGGCATCCACCGCCAGTGTCTGCGGGTAGCGGCCGCCACGCTGCACGTTGTGGTCCAGCAGGTGGGTATTGACCGCCTCCAGCACAAGCCGCGGGATCTGCGCGCCGGCGGCGTTATCGAAGAAGATGAAGGGCCCGGCGCGCTCGAGGGCGGGAAACTGCGCACGCAGCGCGTCGGCGGGAAATTCCGCCCCCACGGGGGCCGCCTGTCCGATCGCCGCCTGTGCATTCATGGTCAGATCCCGCCGCTTCCCGAGTTGATCCTGTGCATCATGATAAGGGACACCCCAGCGGGGAGCCGCGCGGAGAATTAGGCCGCGCGCACTAGAAAGGGGGCTACTGGAACTGGCCGCGATGGCGTGCCAGGGCCGTCACCAGCGCGTCCACGTCCTGCTCGTTGTTATAGAAGTGGAACGTCGCGCGCAGGTTGTCGTCGCGGAACGAGGCGACGATGTCCTCGCCCATGAGCTTGCTGAAGAGCTGGTCGACCTGCTTCGCCCGCACGCACACCATCGGACCGTGGCGAGCCTCCTGGGGCGGGGTGATGCTCGGCCAGCCGATGGCCTCCAGGCGCCGCATGCACAGCCCCGTCAGGTAGCGCACGCGCGCCTCGATCGCATCCGTGCCCACTTCCTGGATGATCCTCAACCCCGCCTCGACGGCGTAACAGTTGACCACCGCGGGTGTGCCGGCCTCGAAACGCCGCGCCGTGGGGGACGGACGGTTGGCGGTGATGTCCATGGCCGGAATGTTCTCCTGGGCGAACCAGCCGGTGTTCGTCGGCAGCAGCGAGTCGATCATCTCCCCCCGGGCGTAAAGGAACCCGAGACCCGCGGTGCCGAGCAGGTACTTGAGCATCCCGCCCACCGCGAAGTCGACGTCGAGCCGCTTGACGTCCACCGTCACCGCGCCGATCGTCTGGTAGCAATCGAGCATGATCTTGGCGCCGCGAGCGTGCGCGAGCTTCGCGATGCCGGCCACATCGAGCATCGCCCCGTTGCGGAAGCACACGTGGGTGACCGCCACGATCTGCGTCTCATCATCGATCGCCCGGGCGAAGCTCTCAAGCGGAATGTAGCCATCCGTCGCGCGCGGCACGTGCATCACGCGGGCCCCGCGCTTCTCCTGGGCGTGCCAGATCTGCGCGTTGGTCGGGAACTCGAAATCGCTGATCACGACCTTGTCGCGGGGACCGGAGAAATCGATGGCGCTGGCCAGGGCGTTGATGCCCGCGGACGCGGACGCGGTGACGGCGATCTCGTCCGGCTGCGTGCGCAGCACCCGCGCCATCCCGGCGCGCACCGCCTCGTTCTTGCTCACCCACACGTCCCAGTTCGCCCCGACGAGCAGCCGGTCCTCCATGTAGGCGTTGATGGCGTCCCGCACCGTGTCCGCCAGCGCGCAATACGAGCCGCTGTTGAGGTACGTCTTGCGCTCCAGCACGGGGAACCTGCGGCGCAGCGCGTTGAAATCGACACTCATGGGAACTCTCTGTCGTTATGAAGTGAAGTGAACGCACAGCCCACCCGCCCCACCTGGGTACGATGCGCGCGGGTCGGGTTCCGGGTTAAGGCACGGCCCGCGCCAGCCGCGCGCGGTTGCGCGCCTTCCAGATGAAGTAGGAGGCTGAGATCAGGATGAGCCACGGCACGCCGTAGACCCATGAGACGTACAGGTTGGCATCCAGGCCCATCGTCACGAGGATCGCCGCCAACATCAGCAGGCCCGCGTACTGCATCCACGGGAAGAACGGCATACGGACCGGTAGGTCCTTCGCCAGGTGATGCCGGCGGAAGCTGAGGTGACTCGCGAGGATGAACATCCATACCAGGATCGCCGCGAACAGGGCCACCCCGAGGAGATACCCGTAGGCGTTGGGCGTGAAGATCGAGACCCCCGCGGCCAACAGGATGCAGGCCCCGGAGACCAGGATCGCCACCAGTGGGCTGCCACCGCGGTTGAGCGTGCCGAGCGCCTGGGGCGCGTAGCGCCCGCGGGACAGCGAGAACAGCATGCGCGAGCACAGGTAGATATTGGTGTTCATGCTCGACAGCGCGGCGCTGATCACCACGAAGTTCATGATTCCGGCCGCGTGGGCGATTCCCGAATGCTGGAACACGCTCACGAACGGGCTTTGCGCCACCACGGTCACGCCTGTGGCGGTCCACGGAACGGTGGTGACGATGATGGTCACGGCGAGCAGGTAGAAGAGCCCCAGCCTGAACACCATCGTGCGCAGCGCCGCCGGGATGGCCACGCGGGGGTTCGCCGCTTCACCGGCGGTCACAGCGATCACCTCGATACCGTTGAACGAGAAGATGCCAACGATCACCGCCATCCAGATGCCCGAGAAGCCCTTGGGCGCGAACCCGCCCGGCAGCCCGGTGAGATTATGGAACCCCACGGCGGGCCCGCTCAGGCCGAAGATGGTCGCCCCGCCCAGGATGATGAACAGCACGATGGCCGTCACCTTGATGAGGGCGAACCACGACTCGACGGTGCCGAAGTTATTGACCGAGCGGGAATTGAAATACAGCAGTACCGCGCAGAAGCCGAGCGACCAGGTCCATACGGGAATGCTGGGGAACCAAAAAGTCATGTACAGCCCGGCGGCGACCGCCTCCCCGCCGATCGCGATCACCTGCGCGATCCAGTACGTGTAGCGCACCACGAACCCCGCCCAGGGGTTGAGGTAGGTCTCGGCGTACGTGCCAAACGAACCCGCCGTGGGATGCACCACGGCCATCTCCGAGAGGCTGAACACCATGACCAGGGCGACGAAGCCGGCGATCGCGTAGCTGACGATCACCGCGGGCCCCGCGTAACCGATGGCAAGACCGCTGCCCATGAAGAGCCCGGTGCCGATCGCGCCACCCAGGCCGATCATGACGATCTGCCTCTTGCTTAGATCGCGCTTGAGCCCCGTCTCCCGCTCACTGATAGAGACCATGTCCATGCTGGGGGCTTAACTCGGTGCGCTGCGCATCAGGGAAGTAGGTCGGGAAACGACACTGCCGGCCACGAGTGTAGCGTTCGTGGCCGGCAGCACCCTCCCGCACAGGGAGAACAGCCTCAGAAGGTGCGCGTCAGGTTGATCCCGATCGTGCGCGGCTGCACGGTCAGGAGCCCGTGCGGATCTTGGCTCGAGTTGATCGCCGATACCTGGGCACGCTCGTCTGTGAGATTGTGTGCGAACACGTTGGCGGTCCACGGCCCATTGATCACCCCCAGCCGCAGTCCCACCAGCGTGTACGACGGCAGCGACAGGTTGTACACCGAGTTCGAGCGGAAATACCCCTCGGTGCTGCCACGGTAGGTTACATCGCCCGCAGCTACGCCGGTCCAGCTCCCCGAGATGGGCCGCGTGTAGTTCAGGCCCGCGTAGAACTGGAACTTCGGCACGTTCGGGATCGGCATGCCAGCCAGTGGCAGAGTCGGGTTGGCCATCTGTTCCTGAATTGTCGGGGATTCAGTGACCTTGGCGTCCTGCCATGAACCTGACACGCTGGCCGTGAAGTAGTCGATCGGATGCGCGTTGAGCTCGAATTCCACGCCCTTCACGTCGGCCGACCCGACATTGCCGGTGTAGACGAACGCCCCGTCGGCGGTCGTGAGTTGCACCTGCATTTTGTCCCACTTGATGTAGTAGCCATCGAGCTGGTAGTCGAACAATCCGTTGAACAGCCGGCCCTTGAAGCCCACTTCGTAGTTGGTGAGTGTATCGGGCTTGAACGAGGACGGGATGGGCTCGAAGGGTTCGCTGACCGCGTTCAATCCGCCGCCACGGAAGCCGGTCGACACCGTGCCGTAGATCAGCATGCCGTTGTCGAACTTGTAGCTGAGATTCGCCTTCCAGGTGACCTTGTCGAAGGTCTGCTCCGGATCGGCGATGGGCACTAGGTTCGGGGCTCCCGGGAAGCCGCCGAACGGGTGCGTCTGCGTCTGCACGCCGTTCAGGGTCTCCGTGAAGTACCGGACGCCGGCGATCGCGGTCCAGTGACTATCGATCTTCCAGGTGGCCTCGCCGAAGCCTGCCCACTGGGTATCCTCTCGCGAATCCGTTCGCCCGAAGAACGTATTGCCAACGCCAGGGAAGTCCAAGGCGTCATCCGCGGTCTCCGTGCTGAACGGTCCCGTCACCAGACCATTGGCGCCGGTCGTGATGACCTGCACCGCGAGGTCCTGAGTTTCGTGCTGGCGGTAGCCACCGACGACGAAATTCACGGGGAAGTCCAGATCACTGGCGAAGCGCAGTTCACTGTTGTTGACCTTGCGGGTGCGTGGCTCGAGCGTCTCAGCCGGAACTGGCACCCCGAAGGAAACCAGGATAGGCGTCGAATCGAAGTTGAAGCTGGTGTCGCGATTGAACTGGTTGGTCGTCCCGGTGATCGTGCCGCCGTGAACCTTGTAGTTCACGGTCAACCCGAAGATCTTGATGTTGTCGCTCCACGGGCTCTGCGTGACGTCCGTATTGCACAGGTCGCAGCCCTGAATCGGCGGGATCGGGCCACCGTTGAAGGCCGTTATCCCCGCGGGAGTCCAGCGCGATGAACCGCCCGAATGCTCGCTCTGCGAGGTGACGTTCGCATCAATCGTCAGATTTTCGGTCGGCTGATAGCGCAGCTCGGCGCGACCGCCCCCGACGTCGTCCCAATTCACCCCAGCGATGTAGCCCAGTGGCTTCACCGGCTGCGCGACGCCGTTGGCGTCGTTCGCTGTCACGCCCACGCCCACGCGCACCTGGTTGACGTAGCCGGCGTCATAGAGCTTCCAACCGACCAGTCGCAGCGCGAGCTGTCCGTCGATGACCGGCAGGTTCAGCTCACCGTTGATGTTGTAGTTGTTGCCGTTGGCATGTGAAGTGGTCGACCCTTCCGTGGTCACGTAGCCACCAAACATGCTGAGGTCCGGCATTTTGGGAATGAATCGAATCGTGCCGCTCATCGAACTGGCCCCGTACAAAGTGCCCTGCGGTCCGCGCAGCACCTCGACTCGATCCAGGTCGTACAGCCGGATATCGGGCTGGAAGCCACCACCGTCATCACCGTTGGTGCCGCTGATCACGGACTCTCCGTAGTAGACGCCAATGGTCGAGTCGCCCGTGGAGTTGATGCCACGGATGACGTACTTCTTGTCGCCCGGACCCAGATCCTGGATCGACAGGCCCGGGACCTGGCCGGCGATACTCATGATGCCCGCGGCGCCTTCGCGCTGCAGGGTCTCGCCGGAGATCGCCTGGATAGAGACTGGGATGTCCAGAACCTTCTCCGCGTTGAGCTTGTTGGCCGTGACGACCACTTCCTGCAGCCCGCCTGTGGACGGGTCCGCGGCTGCAGCCGCGGCGAACGTCACGCCCGGTAGCACTCCGACCGATACCAGACCGGCCAGGGACGCGATGACGATGGGTGAGTTTTTATTGGCCCGCATAACTTGGAGACCCC
The DNA here is from genome assembly GCA_025360865.1 of Pseudomonadota bacterium. Lineage (GTDB taxonomy): Bacteria > Pseudomonadota > Gammaproteobacteria > Steroidobacterales > Steroidobacteraceae > 13-2-20CM-66-19. Next base: position 25,552 of record JANYBG010000042.1, read on the forward strand.
TGTGAATCAACGGTTGAGCTAGCGACGAACATTCCGAAACCGAAACTTAAACCTCGACTGACGTCGGCCGGGGCCGCATCAGTCGTAGTAATTGATGCTGGGGTTGTCCCCCGGGCAGATGACACCGACAACGTCGATCCCCTCGGCCGAGGTGGCCTCCAGCGAGTGCAGCTGCTTGCGCGGCAGGAAGATCACATCCCCCGCGCGCACGCGCGCCTTCCTGTCCTCGGTCCACATGTACCCCTCCCCGCTGAGGACGATGATCGCCTCCTCGTAGAGATGCCGGTGAGGGGCGGCCTTCGAAGGCGGGATGTGGCCGATGAACTGGGTGATCACCTGGGAGCCGATGCGCTTGTCCACCAGGACCTGGTAGTAGCGCGGCCCCATGGCGGTGCGCTGTTCCGCATCGACCGAGACCACCCGTTGCTCGCAGCTGGCATCGAAATTCGTCGGAATGCTCGCCAGCCATTCGATCTTTCCCAGCGGGCAGGCGAGCACGAACACCTTCATCGTCTGCCCGGCTGTGGCCGTCAGACGCATCGCCTCCGACGGACGCACGTACACCCCATCGGTCGCGCTGACCGGGAAGGTTCGCCCGGAGATCTCAACAGTCCCGCTGCCCGCGCCGATGAACAGGATCACGTCGCGATCGCCCAGGGTCATGGCCGGTGAGGGATCCGCGCTGACCTCCAGAAACAGCTGGGTCTGGTAGCGCGCGCCGAACTCCCCGGACACCATGTAGCAGTAGCGAAGCGAGCCGCGCTCGCTCATGGAGGCGAGTTCGGGGGAGAACACATAGCACTCCCCGTTCAACAGCGCCCGCGCGCCGTCCCGCTGACCGACAACCGGCACCGCGCGGTTCGCTTCGCTGCGCGGATCATCAAGGGGCGAGCCCCCGGGAAGGTTCGAATGGGCACCGTCACAAAAGGGCGCGGTGCGTGTCTGTTTACAGCCACAGAAGAGGAGTTCCTCGTCCTTCGGGCCGGCCACGAACTTCACCGGGGTGAACTCGGTCCCGCGATGGGAACCATCGCAGAAAGGCTGTTTCGCGGAGCGGCCGCAGGCGCACCAATGGTAGGTCCGGCCTGCCTGTACGGTCACCAGACATGGTTTCGGGCGCGCAACAACCGGGCTGCTCATCGACCGTACTCTCCCGAACGAGCCTAGCCTTGTACAGACCCGGTTTAGGCTCGCCGGCCTAATCCACCCAAATCGGTGCAAGCGCCCGAGGGGCGAACTGAATGAGTGCGGCGCGGCGACTAGACCACCAGAAGTTCCGGGGCTTCCTCAGCGGTCCTCGCGGACGCCTGCGCCGCCAGGCGCTCGATGGTGAGGTAGGACTCCTGGGTGATCTGCTGCGGGTCCGCGCATAGATACGGACGCAGGACCTCGAGGATCTCACCATAGCCTTCCAGCATCGCCGGCACCGACACCGTGCGGTCGTGGTAGTCCATGTAGTTGAGCCAGTTCTCGTTGACGATCCAGGTCACATCGACGAGAGCCCGCAACCGGCGCGGGTCGCTGGGGAAGCGCATCAGCCCGCGCCCCTGCAGCGCCAACATGAACTTCTCAAGATCACACATGCGCCGCTCGCGGTTGTCCGCGAACCGCTTGCGCAGGCGCGCGTCCTGGCGCAGCAGGTCCGCCATCTCGCGATAGAAGAAGCGGTATTTCAGGATCAGCTGCAGCTGGCGCACGTACATCGCGGCCATGTGCTCAAGCGTTGGCGCCAGGTGATCCTTGTACCAGCCGGAATCCATCTCGGTGATCGCCTGCTGGAACACCGCCGTGATGATTTCCCGCTTGTTGCGGAAATGGTATTGCAGATTGCCTTTACTGATCCCGCAGCGCTCGGCGATCCGATTGGCCGATACGGCCGCTGTCCCGTGCTCGTTGAAGAGCTCCAGAGCCGCCGCCAGGATGCGCAACTGCGTGGTCCGAGTTGCCATGCACCATCCTCCAGTTCCGAAAATCGCGCCGCGCCGATACTCGGCGCCACCCAGCCGGCGCGGTCCCCCGGGCTGTGCCCCGGGACATCGCGCGGGCTCTATCTTACGCCCTGGCCCTTTCGGGCACGGCCTGCGCCCCGGTCGACGCGTTCAGCGCCGCCAGTGCCAGCGCAAGGGCGACGCCCTCCTCGTCCGCGAGCGCCGCCTTCACCAGCAGCGCGAATTGCGCACCCCCGTCGGAGCGCCGGGCGAGGAGCGGCAACGGCTCGAGCAGGCGCCGGAAGTTGTCCCACCCGCGCTCGTGGGTCTCGCCATAGCCCTTCACCAGTCGCTGCGCCCGGGCGAGCTCCACCGCCAGCGGGTAGTTGTCAGCCGCCGTGCCACTGATCCGGCTGAGCCAGTCCTCGATGCGGGCGTTCTCCTGAAGGAAGCGGAACGTGCCGCGGCGCCAGC
>JANYBG010000141.1 GCA_025360865.1 Pseudomonadota bacterium
GCGGAGTCGCGACGCGACTCCGCCCTTTTTCATGGTATAGGCCGCGTCATGGCCCGCGCACGACGCATCACAGCGCTTGGTGCGACCGGCCGGGGGCGATTTCACTGAGTCGACAATCCCCGCGCGCCTGCCGTAGCATCATCGCGATCCGACCGGTACGCCCACGATCCGCCGAGTCTCGCGAGGCCCGTCAATGACAGAAGCTCCCGCACCTTCCCGCCGCCGCGGTGGCGGGCGCGCGCCGCGCTCCACGGGACCCTCTCTCGCCCCGATTGCGCGGCTGGAAAATCACTTTCCACCGCTTGAAATCCTTTCCGCGGAGCAGGTCGAGCGCATCCTGGAGGCCGCTTACCGGATTCTCGAGGAAGCCGGACTCGAGATTCGAAATGCCGCTGTGCGCGAAGTCTATCGCCGGGGTGGAGCCGCGGTTGATGAAGAGACCCAGACGGTGCGCCTCGGGCGTGACCTCGTGCGGGCGACGCTCGCCACCGCGCCTGAGCGTTTCGTCCTGCACGCCCGCGATCCGGCCCGTGATCTGCACGTCGGCGGCAATGTCGTGAACTTCGGACCCGTCAACGGCGCGCCCAATATCCGCGACATGGAGGGTGGCCGGCGCTACGGGGACATCGAGGCGTTCCGCAACATCCTTAAGATCACCCACACGCTGGGCATCCTGCACTGGCAGGGGGGCATCGTCGTCGAGCCGGTGGATGTCCCGGTCCCGACCCGGCACCTGGCGACCTACCAGGCGCACATCGAGTGCGCTGATATCGTCTGGGCCGCCCGTGGTGTTGGCGGCGTTCAGGCCACCGATGCCATCGCCATGTCCGCCATCGAGCATGGCTGTTCGATCGAGGATCTGGCTGAGCGTCCGACGCTCATGACGGTCACTAACGTGAACTCCCCGCGCCGGGTGGATGAGGAGATCCTGGACAACATCATGATCATGGCGCGGCACGGCCAGGCGGTGGTGATCACACCCTTCACGCTGATGGGCGCCATGGCGCCCGTAACCCTGGCCGGGGCGCTGGTACAGCAGACCGCCGAGGCGATGGGGATCATCGCGCTGTGCCAACTCGTGCGACCCGGGACCCCGTGCGTCATGGGAGGGTTCACCTCCAACGTCGACATGCGCACCGGCTCCCCGGCGTTCGGCACGCCGGAGTATGTGCACGCGGTGATCGCCGGAGCGCAGATCGGCCGGCGTCTGAGAATCCCGGTGCGCACCAGCGCCGTGAACGCCTCGCCGATGGTCGATGCGCAGTCCACGTACGAAACCGCCTTCTCGCTGCAGGCGGCGATTCTGAGTCACAGCCATCTGATCAACCATGCCGCGGGCTGGCTCGAGGGCGGCCTGTCGGCGTCGCTGGAGAAGATCGTCGTGGATGCGGAGTTGCTGCGCAACTGGGCGCAGATCCTGAAGCCGGTGAGCTTCAGCGACGATGACCTCGCGGTGGATGCCATCAAGGGTGTCGCCGCGGGTGGCCATTTCTTCGGCGCCGCGCACACCCTGGCGCGCTACGAGACGGCTTTCTACCGTCCGCTGCTGTCCGACTGGTCGAACTACGAGAACTGGGTTGACGCCGGTTCGCGCAATGCCACCGAGCGGGCCACGGGCATCTGGAAGAAAATGCTGGCCGCCTACGTGCCGCCGCCGCTCGATCCCGCGGTCAGGGAGGCGATCGCCGACTACGTGAGGCGGCGCTCGCTTGAACTGGAAGCGGCCGCCTGAGTCGGGCGCCGCACCAGGCACATGACCGAATGGATCGCCAACGCGCGCATGTACGCGGTCACCCCGGGCGTGGAAAGCGCGTGGCGCGAACTCCTGGAACACATCGCACACGCCGCGGACGTGGAGCTCACTTACCTTTCATATCCGGCGCCCCAGCCCCTGGAGGCGCTCTGGTCCCGCGCGGACCTCGGGGCGGTGCTCATGTGCGGCTACCCGGTGGCGCTGAAGATGGCGCCCGTCGTGCCGCTGGCGGCACCGATACCGCGCGGCGACTGGGCACAGGGGCGCGCGGTATACCGGTCCGATCTCATCGTGCGCAGCGACTCGCCCTATCGGACGCTTGAGGACACCTTCGGCGGACGCGCGGGCTGGACGGTGAGTCATTCGCAGTCTGGCTTCAACGCCTTCCGGCACGAGCTGCTGGCGTATCGCAGCGCTGCCCGGCCGACGCTGTACGCGAGCATGGCGGACAATCTCTTGACGGCGCGCAACATCCTGGACGGGGTGCGCGAAGGACGCCTCGACGTGGGTCCTCTGGATGCTTATTGGCACCGGCTAATCGGGCGCCACGCGCCGGAACTCACCGCCGGCATCCGCGTGCTCAGCTCGACGCCCCTCACGCCGATGCCACCCTTCGTCATCGCCGCCGGGGCACCGGCGCGGATGAAGGCCCGGCTGCGAGCGGCCTTCACGGACGCGCACCGGCAAGACTGGTTCGCAGGCCTCGCCGAACCGCTGCTGCTGCAGGGGTTCGAGCCTGCCAGCGAGGCCACGTTCGCGCGCTTGCTCGAGTGGGATCGCGAAGCCCGGGAGGCAGGCTACGCGGTGCCCGCCTAGGAGCGTTCACGCGACCTGGACGGGCGCGCGTCCGGTGGGATGCAGCAGGCGGTCGTGCGGGCGGAACAGGTAGCGTCGGCTCACGTCGAAGTAAGTCTGATAGACCAATCCGCCGTTGCTCTTCAGGAGCCGCGCACGCGCCATCCGGTAACGCGCCGGATACTCGTACCAGGGAATCAGCGGATCCTCGTGGTGCAGCGAGTGCAGGTTGTTGAAGAGAAACATCGGACCCAGGATCCAGGAGTTCTCGACGATCGCGATGCGCTCAGGGACCTCCGCGCGCGCGCGGTGCTCGGCGAAAGAGCGGATCAGCTGGATGCCATTGGCCGGCACCGCCATCGCCAGGAAGTAAACGGTCAGCGGAATCCCGCAGACGAGCTTGAGCCATGCGAGGACCGGAACGCACCACAGGAGGTGCTGTATCCAGGCGCGGCGAACGTCGCGGTCACCGCGCAGGATCGCCCGTGCCTCCGCGTACAGGAACGCGCCGACACGCCAGAACGCGCCGATCAGGACTCGTCCGGCGAGTGTCTGCTGGGCGCGCAGGAACGCGCGTGTCAGCGAATTCAGCCCCGCCCAGTCCTCGGGGCGCCAGTAAAAAGACTCCGGGTCATCCAGCGGGTCCGTGAGCCGGGAATCCACGTGGTGCTGCCGGTGCAGGCAGCGGTAACGGTCGTACGGCAGCCACAGCGTCAACGGCGCCATGCCCAGCAGGCGATTGAAGGCGTGCCAGCGCGTCGGATGGCCATGGACGATCTCGTGCTGCAGCGAGCTGTAGAGGCTGATCAGCAGGGCGCCCAGCGGTGCCACCACCCAAAGCGACCAGTGGCCATAGCTTGCGGTGACGGACAGCCAGCCGCCGACAGTGGCGAAAAGAAGCAGCAGGGTCGGGAGCTCAATGGAACGACGTTTGGAGCGCTCCCGCAGGGGGATGGGCGCGTCCAGCGCTGAAGTCGTTGCGGTCGGCGGAAGCGTCAGAAAATTCCCTTCTCCGAGGCCACGGAGTCGGGAGGGGGTTCCACCTTTCCTGGCGTCGGAATCGCCCACTCATCCTATCCAATTCGCGTTCCCCGCGCTGCTCCAAGTGGTTGCTTCCGCGAGGGAAGTCTCATTCGATCCGCACCCGGCGCAGCACGCGCTTCTCAAAGGCCACCATCGCATCGTAGAGGAGGATGGCCATGAGGCCGGTCACCAGCCCGCCCTGCAGGATGAAGGCGGTATTGTTCGACAGGAGGCCCGCGATGATCACTTCGCCCAGGCCCTTGGCGGCCACCGTCGAGCCGATCGTGGCGGTGCCGACATTGATGACCAGGGAAAGGCGAATCCCCTCGAGAATCAATGGCATGGCCACGGGGAGCTCGACTGATAGCAACCGCTGACGCGCGCTCATTCCCATCCCGCTCGCCGCCTCCAGGACCGCGGTCGGACAGGTTTGGATCCCGATGATGGTGTTTTCGAAAATCGGCAGCAGCCCGTAGGCGAAGAGCGCGATCAGGGTCGGCTTCTCCCCGAAGCCGACCAGGGGCACCGTCACCGCGAGGACCGCGACCGGGGGAAAGGTCTGGCCGATGTTCACCAGCGTGCGCGACAACGGCAGGAACTCGCGCCCGCTCGGGCGCGTGACCAGGATCCCCAGTCCCACGGCCACCACGGTGCTCGCCGCGGCCGCCAGGCACACCGTCGCCAGGTGCGCGAGCGCGAGCACGAGGAGATTCCCCTGGTCGTAGATCGGTGGCGCGCCGTACTCGGTCAGTGGCGCGAACACGGGCGCGAACCACTGGGGCGCCAGCAGGAAGGTCACAAGAAGCGTCAGCGCCCCCCACCTCAATAGAGTCGCGACACGCATCAGGCCGGGCGCCCGTGGCCCAGGATCGAGGCCACCGTCAGGTGGCCGCGCGCCGTCCCGTCGGCATCGATGACCTGCGCGGACTCGGCCCCCTTCCACACCAGCTCCGAAAGCGCCTCGCGCAGGGAGACCGACGCGGCCACCCGGGGACCCGCGGATAGCCCGGGGACTGCGGCCTCGCCGGCCGTGGTCAGGGACAGGAGGCGCAGCGCGCGGTCCGCAAGCCCGGTCATGCGGGCGACGAACGGATCGGCTGGTCGCGTCAGGAGCACCGCCGGCCGGTCGTACTGCAAGAGGCGTCCTTGGCTCATCACGGCGACGTGGTCGCCGAGGTGGAAGGCCTCATCCATATCGTGCGTCACCAGCACGATGGTCGTACCGAAGCGCCGCTGGATCTCGAGCAGATCCGCCTGCGCCTTCGCGCGGATGATCGGATCAAGGGCGCCATAGGGCTCGTCCATCAGCAGCACCGCGGGCTCCGCGGCGAGCGCGCGCGCCACCCCGACGCGCTGCTGCTGCCCCCCGGAGAGCTCGTGTGGATAGGCGTCGGCGTACTCCTTCGGGTCAAGCTGGAACACGCTCAGCAATTCCTCGACGCGCGCGCGGATGCGCGCCGGCTCCCAGCCCAGCAGCTGGGGGACCGTCGCGATGTTCTCCCCCACCGTGCGATGCGGGAACAACCCGTGCCCCTGGATCGCATAGCCGATGCGCCGGCGCAGCAGGTGCGCGGGCTCCGCGCGGGTGTCCTGGCCGTCAATCAGCACGCGCCCGCCGGTGGGCTCGACCAGGCGGTTGATCATGCGCAGCAGCGTCGACTTGCCGGAGCCCGAGGTACCGACGATCACGGTGATCGAGTTCTTCGCGATCGTCATGGAGACCGCGTCAACGATGGTGGTCTCGCCGTACCGCTTGCACAGGTTCTCGACCGTGATCATCGCCTCACCCTGTCCATGACCTCAACCAGCGCATCGAGCACGACCGCCGCGGAGAACGCCAGCGCGACAATCGGAATCGCCCCGAGCAACACCAGGTCGATCGCCGTCTGCCCGATCCCCTGGAAGACGAAAGTCCCAAGGCCGCCGCCGCCGATGAGCGCCGCCACCGTCACCATGCCGATGTTCTGCACCAGGACCACCCGGATCCCTGTCACGATGACCGGCAGCGCGAGCGGCAGCTCAATGCGGCTAAGCATCTGCCAGGGCGTCATCCCCATGCCCCGCGCCGCCTCGACCGCCGAACGCGACACGCGGTCGAGGCCGGCCACCGTGTTCGCCACGATCGGCAGCAACGAGTACAGGAAAAGCGCCACCACCGCAGGAGCTGCGCCGATGCCACGAATGCCCAGCCGCGCGGCGAGGGGCACAGCGGCGGCGAGCGCGCCCAGCGGCGCCATGAGGATGCCGAACAGCGCGATCGCCGGGACGGTCTGGATCACGTTCAGCGTGCCGAGGATGCCGGCGCGGATGCGCGGCACGCGGTAACACACCACCCCCAGCGGCAGTCCGACCACGATGGCCGCGCCCAGGGATCCCGCGGCGAGCAGCACGTGCCGCGCGAACTCCCGGGAGAAGCGCTCGGCGTTCACCGCGTACTCGCGCATCACGGAGAGGTGATCGAAAGTACCACTGCCGAGGGCGAGTATCGCGATCGCCAGGAAACCGGCGAGCCACACCACGCGCTGGGCGGGCCCTGGGCGCATGCGGGTGATGGCATCGGTGGCCATGAGGCCCAGGCACACCAGAAGCACCCAGAACGCCGGTCCCGGAGAGATCCGTACCACCCGGTTGTCCGGCGGCGTCAGCGTATTGCCGGCCGCAGCCACCGCCAGCGCCAGCGCGATAAGACCCACGAGGGCCGCCGTCAGCCGGAGGCGCGGTTTGCCGATGACGAGCGCGACCACCGCAGCCAGCAGCAATGCCGCGAGACACGCCCAAGCCCCCGGCGGCGGCGTCGACGCGAGCAGCGACCGGGGAACGCCCGGGACGATGCGGTTCGCCTTGACGAGGACGAATGGCAGGCATGCCAGCACGCCCGCGCCGGCGGCGACCAGCAACGCGCCCAGCCGGTCGATCCTCGCGAATTGGTCGGCGGGCCTAGCCATGGTCACTAATGGATGAAGCCATTTTTCCGGAGGTAGTCCTCGGCGACCTCCTGGTCGGACTCCCCGTCGATCTGCACGCGCGCGTTGAGTTGCCGCAGCACCTCCCCCGTCAGGCTCTCCATCAGGGGCCTCACGATCTGCGCGATGCGTGGATTGCGCTTCAGTATTACCTCGCGGATCACCGGCGTCGGGGCGTAGATCGGCTGGTCATGGCGATCATCCTCCAGCACCACGAGGTTCGCCGCGACAACGCCACCATCGGTGCCGTACACCATGGCCGTGTTGGTGCCGTTGGTGCCGGCCGCGGCCGCGCCGATGGTGGCCGAGGTCTCCCCGCCCGCGAGCACGATCTTCTGATCGGAGCTCAGCGTGAAGCCGTAGGTCCTCTCCAGCGAGCGCAGCGTACCGGCGTTGGCGAACTCCGCCGAACAGGCAAGCACCACCTTGCCGCCGCCGCTCACCCAGCGGCCAAAGTCACTCATGGTCGCAAGGTTGTTCGCCCGCGCGACATCACGCCGCACCGCCAGCGCCCAGGCGTTGCTGGCGGGCGCGGGCGTCAGCCACACAACGCGGTTGGCGTCATAGTCGAGCTTCACCGCGCGGGCGTAACCGGATCCGAGGTTCTTCCACGCCGGATCGCGCGAGTCGTTGAAGAAAAAGCCCGCGTTGCCGGTGTACTCGACGTAGAGGTCGATCTCGCCCGCGAGCAGCGCCCTGCGCACGACCGGGGTCGCGCCGATGCGTGTGCGATCAATTGTCGGGATGCCGTTCGCGTTGAGCATCAGCCGGATCATCTGGCTGAGCGTGGTCGCCTCGCTGTCGAGCTTGGACGAGACCACCACCGCGGCGCGCGCCGGCGCGCACAGCCCGAGCGACAGCGTCAGCAATACCCACAGCAACTTGAACGATTTCGTCACCCGAGCCCCTTGGAGCCGACATGCGGAGGCCGCCCGCGCGCGCGTGCCGCCCGTTACGCACCGCCGCCACGGTGTCGGTTGCCGCCGGGTACGTCAAGCGTGTGCGCACTGGCGCCGACCTTTATGATGGCGCTACCAATGGATCCGGTGCCCTCTTCCCCTGCTTCCGCCGCGACCGCGGTCCGCACCAAGAGCGGCCACTATTCTTTCTGGCGGCTGCTGCGTGAGGGGTTGCGCGGCCAGCGCGGGTGGAGACCCGCCTGGGTGAAGGCGTCACCCAAGCCACGCTACCGGGTCGTGATCGTCGGAGGCGGTGGACACGGACTGTCGACCGCGTATTACCTCGCCAGTCACTTCGGCATCACCGACGTGGCGGTGGTGGAACGCGGGCCTATCGGGCTTGGCAACGTCGGGCGCAACACCACCATCGTGCGCTCGAACTACTTCCAGCCGGCCAACATCCGCTTCTACGAGTACTCCCTGAAGCTGTGGGAAGGACTCGAGCGCGAGCTTAATTTCAACGCGATGGTCAGCCAGCGCGGCACGCTCAATCTCTTCCACACCGAGGCGCAGCGTGACCTGTTCACGCGCCGCGCCAACCAGATGCGCCTGCTGGGGGTCGATGCGGAGGCGGTGACCCGCGAGGGCGTGAAGTCCCTCGTGCCGCTGATCGACCTGGACAACGGCCGCTATCCAGTCCTCGGGGGCTTCCTGCAGCCCCGCGGCGGCACGGTGCGACACGACGCGGTGGCCTGGGGCTACGCCCGCGGCGCCTCCGAGCGCGGCGTGGACATCATCGAGCACTGCGAGGTCACCGGCATTCGCCATGACGGCGGCAGGGTCGCGGGGGTCGAGACTTCGCGCGGGTTTCTCGGCGCGGACATCGTGTGCCTGGCCGTGGCCGGTCACTCCTCGCGCCTCGCGGGGATGGCCGGACTGCGCCTGCCGATAGAGACCCACGTGCTGCAGGCCTGGGTGACCGAGAGCCTCAAGCCGGTGCTGGACGTGGTGCTCACCTACGGCGCGGGGCACTTCTATGTGAGCCAGTCCGACAAGGGGGGACTCGTGTTCGGCGGCGCCATCGACGGCTACAACACCTACGGGCAGCGTGGCACGCTGCCGATGGCCGAGGAAGTGGCGGCGGCCGCGGTGACGCTGCTGCCGGGCCTGGCGCGCGTCAAGGTGCTGCGCCAGTGGGGCGGCATCATGGACATGAGCATGGACGGCTCGCCCATCATCTCGAAAACCCCCGTCGAGGGACTCATCCTCAATGGCGGCTGGTGCTACGGGGGTTTCAAGGCGATCCCGGCCGGCGGCATGACCACCGCTTACCTGGTCGCGCACGGCAGCCCGCATCCGCTCGCGACGCACCTGGACCTGGGACGCTTCGCCGCCGGCCGCCCGATCGACGAGCGCGGCATCGGCCCGTTTCCCTACGCCCACTGACATGCTGCGCCTGCCCTGCCCTTTCTGTGGTGAGCGCGACGAAACGGAATTTCGCTTCCGCGGCGATGCGACCGTCGTGCGTCCGGGGGCTGGCGCCGGGCTCGATGAGTTCAACGCCTACGTCTACGAGCGCGCGAACCCCTTGGGGTGGCATACCGAGTGGTGGCTGCACGCCGCGGGTTGCCGGCGACTTCTGAAAGTCGAGCGCGACACCCTCACGCACGAAATCCGCTCGGTGACCGCGGCCGCGACCGACGGTGGCCACTGATGCGCGGCCCCGCGCGCCTCGGCGCTGGCGTCCTCACCGACTCAAGCCAGCCTCTCGCGTTCGTGTTCGACGGCAAGTCCTTACGGGGACTCGCGGGTGACACCCTCGCGTCCGCGTTGCTCGCGAACGGGTATCGGCTCATCGGCCGCAGCTTCAAGTACCACCGCCCGCGTGGCATCGTCACAGCCGGACCCGAGGAACCGTGCGCGCTGGTCGAGCTGATCACCGCCGCGGGCCGCGAACCGAATCAGCTGGCGACGACTCTGCCCCTGAGGGAGGGTCTGGTCGCCCAGAGCCAGCACCGCTGGCCATCGCTGCGCTTCGATGCGCTGGCCGTGAATGACCTGTGTTCGCGATTCCTGCCGGCCGGTTTCTACTACAAGACCTTCATGGCCCCCGCCTGGGCATGGGAGAAGGTATTCGAGCCGCTGATCCGGCGCGCCGCGGGCCTCGGGCGGCTCGAGGCGACGGTGGGTGACCACGCGGACCCAGCCGAGATCGTCCACGAGCACGCGGACGTACTGGTGGTCGGGGCCGGCGCCGCGGGTCTCGCGGCCGCTCTTACCCTCGCCAGCGGCGGCCTGCGCGTGCTGCTCCTCGAACAGGACAGCATCCTGGGCGGCGGCACGCTACTGGATGCGCGCTGGACGGCGTGGCGCGAGCGCGCCGTCGCCACGCTGCGCGCCTCAGCGCTGGTGCGCTGCCTGGCGCGGACCACGGTGCTCGGCGCCTACGGGCACGGCGTATTTGGCGCGCTCGAGACGCTCGCGCCGGAGGAGTCAGTCCGCTTCGGTGGCGTGCGCGAGCGCCTGCGGGTCATCCGCGCCCGGCGCGTGGTGCTGGCGTGCGGGGCGATCGAACGGCTGATCGCATTCCCCGACAATGACCGCCCCGGTGTCATGCTCGCCGGCGCGGCGCTCTCGTACCTGCGCCGCCAGGGCGTCACCGTCGGGCAACGCCCGGTGTTCTTCGTGAACAACGATGAGGCCTACGAGGCGGCTTTCGCGCTCAAGGCGGCAGGCGTGCCGGTCGTGGGCGTGGTGGATGCGCGGTCCGAATCGCTCGCGGCCGATCGCGCCACCGCGGCCGGCATCCCGGTGTTTCGCGACTGCGCGGTCGAGTCGGTCTCCGGCGGCGCCGGCGTCACCGCCATCGGATTCAGCAAGCTCGGCGGCCCGCGCCGCCGTCTCGTGGCTGATTCACTACTGGTCTCCGGCGGCCACTCACCGTACGCGGTCCTTGCGACACAGCTCGGCGCAGCGCTGCGGTGGCGGGAATCGATCGCGGCCTTCACGCCGGAGCTCGACCCAGGCCTCGGGGTCGTCGCGGGCGCCGCGCGCGGCATCTTTGGCCTGGGGCGCGCCGCCAGCGATGGCGCGCGCCTGGGCGCGCAGGTAGCCCGCGCGCTGGCTACCGCCCCCGCGGCCGTGGAAACGCCTTTCCCTGTCGACCCGCCCAGCACGCCCCTCGCGGCGCTCTGGGAGGTGCGGCGGCCGGGCAAGTCCTTCGTCGACCTGCAGAACGATGTGACCGCGAACGATGTGCGCCTGGCCCACCAGGAGGGCTACGAGCACGTCGAGCACATGAAGCGCTTCACCACGCATGGCATGGCGACTGACCAAGGCCGCATTGGCGGCCTGGTCGGCTGCGCCATCCTCGCCGCCGCGCGCGGGATCCCCGTGGCCCAGGCGGGTCAGCCCAAGCCGCGCCCCTATGCGCAACCGACGCCGTTCGCGGCCTTGGCCGGCGGTGAAGTCCGCAAGCACTACCGGCCCCAGCGCCGCCTGCCTCTGCATATCTGGCACGCGGCGGCCGGTGCGACCTTCGTATCCACCGGGCTGTGGCTGCGACCCCTGGTCTACTCGGCAACCCCGGGCTGGGACCCGGTGCTGGAGGAGGCCCGCCACGTTCGCCAAGGGGTCGGGATCACCGATGTGTCCACGCTCGGCAAGCTCGAGGTGAGCGGGCCGGACGCCGGGCGCTTCCTCGACTATATCTACGCCAACACCTTCTCGAGTCTTGCCGTCGGCCGGGCCCGCTACGGCATCATGCTGCGCGAGGACGGCATGATGCTCGATGACGGCACGACGGCTCGCCTCGCGCCGAACCAGTTCGTGCTCACCACGACGACGGCCAACACCGCCACCGTGCTGGAGCACATGGAGTTCCAGCAGCAGGCGCACTGCGGGCGGATGGACCTGCTCATCAGTGACGTCACGGATCAATGGGCCCAGTTCGCGGTGGCGGGGCCTAGGGCGCGGGAGGTGATCGCCGCGGCGCTGCCGGCGGTTGACGTGTCCAACGAGGCGTTCCCGTTCATGGCGGCAGCCTCGACGGACCTCGCCGGGATACCGGGACGGTTGTTCCGGATCTCCTTCTCGGGGGAACTCGCGTACGAGATTGCGATCCCCGCCCGCCACGCGGTGGAGGCGTGGCAGGCGCTGCTGGAGGCGGGGCGGCGTTGGGACATCAGGCCCTACGGGCTGGATGCCCTGAACTCGCTGCGCATAGAGAAGGGTCACATCACCGGCGCCGAGCTCAATGGCAACACGAGCGCCGCGGACCTGGGTTTCGGGCGCATGCTCAAGAAGCAAGGCGACTTCGTCGGTCGCATCCTCTCCCAGCGGCCCGGCCTGCTCGCCGCCGAGCGGTTGCAGCTGGTGGGCATACGCCCCGTGGACCCGAGCCGCCGGCTGCGCAATGGCATGCAGCTCGTGGACGGCGCTTCCGCTCAGGCGAGCCTGGGCTACATCACCTCATCCACTCCCGCGACGCAGAGCTCCGGTTGGCTGGGACTTGCGCTGCTCAGCGGTGGCAGAGCACGGCTCGGCCAGCATCTGGTCGCCAGTTCCCCGATCCACGCGGATCACCCGGCGGTGCGGGTCGTAAGCCCGCACATGCTCGACCCGGAGAACGCCCGTGTCCGCGCCTGAGCGCGTCGCGAGGTTCGCAGGCGTGCTCACGGCACCCTGGTCCGCGGAGGTCGTGGAGATCGCCGCCCTGCGCGGCGGGACGGCGGTCCTCGCGCGGTTCGGCGCGAGCCGGGGCGAGGCGCTGCCAGCGCTCGGGCAGGTGAGCCTCATCCCCCCGCGCCTGATCTTGAGTGTGCGACCCGGCCGCTGGCTCGTGGTCGGCCCCGCCGAGGCGGCTGCGGGCTCCCCCGCGGCGCGGGCGGAGATCTGGCGACAGGGTGCCCAGGGCTGCGCCGCGGTGATCGACATGTCATCCGCGTACGCGGCTTTTCTCCTGGGCGGTCCCCCGGCCCTCGAGATACTGGCGCGGGGCTGCCGCATCGACCTGCACCCCCGGGAGTTTCCCCCCGGCAGCGCCGCGGCGACGGTTGTGGCGCAGGTTCCGGTCATAATCGCGGCGCTCCCCTTCGGGATGCTGCTGCTGACCCCGTCCTCGACCGCCCGACACTTCCAGGAGTGGCTCGAGGCGACCGCGGCGCACTTCGGACCGCCGGCGCGCCTCAGCGTGGCGGAGCTGTTTTCCGGCGAGGTTGCAATTCCAGCGAGGTAGTCGTGAGCGAGGGCGTGATGAGGACATCCGCGCGGGCGGTCGTGATCGGGGGCGGCGTGGTCGGTGCCAGCGTGCTCTACCACCTGGCCAAGATCGGCTGGGCCGACGTCATGCTGCTTGAGAAAAGCGAGCTCACGTCCGGTTCCACCTGGCACGCGGCAGGGGGCATGCACACCTTCAACGGCGAGGCGAACATCTCGCGGCTGCAGAAGTACACGATCGACCTGTACCGGGAGATCGAGGCGCTGTCCGGCCAGTCCTGCGGGCTGCACCCCAATGGCGGCCTCATGCTCGCGGCGACCCAGGGGGAGCTGGATAGCCTGAAGCTCATCTGCTCGCGCGCCCGCTACCTGGGGATGGAGACCGAGATGATCTCGCTCGAGCAGGCGCGCGAGTTCAACCCGCTCATCGACACCCGCCACTTCATCGGCGCGCTATGGCGCGCCGATGGCGGGCATTGCGATCCCTCCGGCACGACGCAGGCCTATGCGAAGGCCGCCCGCAAGCTAGGGGCCACGGTCGAACGCTTCACGCGCGTGCTCGAGCTGCAACCAAGGACCGACGGTTCATGGGACGTCGTGACCGACAAGGGCACGGTGCGCGCCGAGCACGTCGTCAATTGCGCGGGCCTCTGGGCGCGCGAGGTGGGGCACCTCGTGGGCATCGAGCTACCTGTGCTCGCGATGGAGCATCACTACCTCATCACCGAGGACCTGCCTGAGCTTGAGGGCCGCGCGCAGGAGATCGTCAACACCACCGACTACGCCGGTGAGATCTACATGCGCCAGGAGCGCCGCGGCGCGCTCATCGGCACCTACGAGCCGCACGGCATCGTCTGGTCGCCGCTGAAGACCCCGGATGACTTCTCCATGCAGCTGCTGCCGGAGGACTTCGAGCGCCTCGCGCCCTACTTCGAGGTGGGCTTCAGGCACTTCCCCGCGCTCGGTCGCGCCGGCATCCGCAAGGCGGTGAACGGTCCGTTCACGTTCGCGCCCGACGGCAACCCGCTCGTCGGCCCGGTGCGCGGACTGAGGAACTATTGGGTGGCGTGCGCGGTCATGGCCGGCTTCAGCCAGGGAGGCGGCATCGGCCTGGTGCTGTCGCGTTGGATGGCGCTTAACGACCCGGGCCAGGACATCCTTTCCATGGACGTCGCGCGCTTTGGCGCCTTCGCCACGCCTAAGTACACCTCCATCAAGGTCCCCGAGAACTACGCGCGCCGTTTCCGCCTCGCCTACCCCAACGAGGAGCTGCCGGCCGCCCGCCCGGTGCGGCGATCCCCGATCCACGAGCAGCTGCTCGCCGCAGGCGCGGTCATGGGCGCGAACTTCGGGCTCGAGAACGCCCTATGGTTCGCCCCCGCCGGTGTGGCGCCCACCGAGACCCCGACCTATCGCCGCTCGGAGGCCTTCCCCGTCGTGCGCGCGGAGTGCCAGGCCGTGCGCGGCGCCGTCGGGCTCTACGAGACGACCAACTACGGCAAGTACGAGATCACAGGCCGCGGCGCGCGCGCGTGGCTGGACCGGGTGTTCGCCTGCCGCCTCCCCAAAGTGGGTCGGCTCACGCTCGCCCCGATGCTCAACGCGGCCGGGCGCATCGTCGGGGACCTCTCGATCGCCTGCCTCGCCGAGGATCGGTTCCTGATCGTCGGCTCCGGCTTCGCGGAGGAATTTCACATGCGCTGGTTCCACGGCGCCGAGCCGCCCGCGGACGTGCACATCCGCTCGGCCGCATCGACGCTGTGCGGCGTCTCGATCGCAGGTCCCCGCGCCCGCGAGCTCGTCCAGTCCCTCACGCGACTGGACCTGTCGGCGGCGGCGTTTAAGTTCTTCCAGGTCGCGCAGACCGCGATCGGGTTCGCGCCGAGCATCCTCACGCGCGCCGGCTTCACCGGCGAACTCGGCTACGAGATCTGGACGACCCCTGACTACTTCACCGCGCTGTACGAGGACCTGTGGGAAGCCGGCCGGGGAATGGGGCTTAAGCACTTCGGCGGACGGGCGCTCTCCTCGCTGCGACTGGAGAAGGCCTACGGCTCATTCAACAAGGATTTCCGGCCTGACTACACGCCCGGGGAGACCGGGCTCGACCGCTTCATTGATTTCGACAAGGCCGCCTTCACGGGCCGCGACGCCGCCGCCGCCGAGCGCGCCAGTGGCCCGAAGCGGCGCTTCGTCGTCATGGAGGTGGCGGACGCGGAGGCGGACGTGGTCGGCTACGAGTCGATCATGAAGGACGGAAAGGCGGTGGGGTATGTCACCTCCGGGGCCTTCGGGCACTGCATCGGCAAGAGCCTCGCCGCGGGCTACGTGCCAGCGGCCCTGGCGCGCGAGGGTACCCGCTTCGAGATTGATATCCTGGGTGAGATGCGCATGGCGACGATCCGGCTGGAGCCCCTGTACGACCCCCAGGGGCTGCGCCTGCGCGCCTAGTCCCCGGGCGGTTGCTCGGCCGGGAGCGGCGGGCGCCTGGTCAACGCGCGCCGTTGTGCTTCAATTCCGCGATGATCTCGCTCTCGTCGGCGGCCAGGGCCGCATCGAGCGGCGTCTCCCCGCTCGCGTCCGCGAGGTTCGGATCGGCGCCGTACGCCAGCAATGCGGACACCGCCTGCGAGTGCCCATGCAGCGTCGCCAACATCAGCGCGGTGCGACCCTGGGCATCCCGGGAATCCAGGTTCACGCGCTTGTCGTGCAATTCCCGAAGCGCGGGCAGGTCGGCGTCTTCGGCCGCGCGGCGCAGCGCCGGGCCGTAGTCAGCCGCGGCGGCTGCGGACTGGGTGGGAACGTTCACCCCGCTGGTTTTCGCCGCCGGCGCCGCCGCGGCCATCGGCGCCGGTGCGCCCATGGCACGGCTGGCGCTCATGCCCCCGATCGCCTGCGTGGCGTCGGTCGCTTCCGCTCGGGACGGTGCGCCCGCCCCCGCGCTGGCGGCCGCCGCGGCGACCGCGTTAGCCGGCGCATCGCCGTGTCGCTCCCGAGGCGGCGCGGGTTGTGGGACAGCCTCAGGCGCCACGCTCGCTGGCGCCTGCATCGGCATCGGCATCGGCTTTGAGTTCCCGATATCCGCGTACACGGGTGTCTCGCTGACCGGCCGCTCGTAGGCGGCGGGGACACTGCGCGCAGGCATCGGATGGGCGCCGAAGCGCGGACCAAAAATGATGACCGCGAGGAGTGAGGCGGCCAGCGCCCCGAACGCGCTGGGGCGGCGCCAGGCGCGCCGCGGCCTGTCCCAGCTGTACACGTATTCATCCGTCGCGCGCACCTGCGAACGCCGGGTCAGCAGCGTTGCGTGCTCCAGGACCGCCTGGCGAACCTTACCATCCGGCCGGCCGGGATCCTCCGCCGAAAGGCGCCGGTACAGCGCATCCGTTTCGGCGAACTCGTCCTCGTTGGTCGGAAGGTTGCTCATGCGAACTCGCTCAATAGATCTCGCAGCTTCGAACGCGCGTAGCGCAGCCGGCTCTTGGTGGTCTCGAAGGTGCTGCCGGTGACCGCCGCCACCTCATCCACGCTCAACTCCGCCTCGATGTGCAGGAGGAAGGCGTCACGCTGCTCGCCCGGGAGCTGCGCCAAGGCCCGCGCCAGCGCTGATCCCTGCTCGCGTGCGAGCGTCGCGGCCAGCGGCCCGCTCGCAGGCTGCGTCGTCAGTTGCCGGATGACCGACGCTGAATCATAGCCCAGCGCATCCAGGCTCACCTGTCGCTGGCCCGCGCGTACCGCGTCGACCATGCGGTTATGCGCAATGGTGAATAGCCAGGTCGTGAAGCGCGCGGTCGGCTGGTACCGCGGCGCCTCGCGGGCCACCGCGAACCATACCTCCTGCATGAGCTCCTCGGCGGTGGCGCGATTGCCGACGTTGCGCTCGAGGTAACGCCATATCCTGGTCTCGTGACGCCGATACAAAGTCCCGAACGCGGCCGAGTCCCCGAGCGCATAGCGCTCCATCAGGCCCTCGTCACTCTCGGCTGGATCCGGCATCAAGCCATTATGGCAGCTGGCGGTTCAGCCAGGCGGATCGGGGACGAACTGCCGCGCGCGTGAGTCGGGAAAGGGATTCACCGCGGGTACGAGCGGGCGCGGACGCCGGATGACTCCCATCGCGATGAGATTGTCGAGGCTGTCGTAGCGGATGCGTATCACCTCGTTGGGCGCGCTCTGCGCGCGGACGAACTGGGTTTCCGCGACCTGGGATCCCTCGCGAGCGCCGTGCCCGGTGCCGAGCTTCGCCGCCGCCTGGTTCCGCGTGCCGTTCGCGGGAGAGCCCGCCGATGCCCCGCCCGACACCGAGTCAAGGGAGCTCGCCAGGTCCTCGCGGGGCCGAGCCGCGGATGGCGCGCCTGGCATCGCGGGCTCCTCCCCACCGCGATACGAGTGGACCGGCTCGGGCACGCGCTCG
>JANYBG010000166.1 GCA_025360865.1 Pseudomonadota bacterium
GCATGAAGCGCGGTGCTCACCAGGGACTGCTGTTCGAGCTCGTGGATCTTGCCGATGCCGGTGGCGGGTGCGGCCGCTGCGGCGCGCCCGGCGTAGAGCACTGCGCGACGCGCGCTGGCGAGCTCCTGCAGGCGGTGGCGGATCTGGTACCAGGCGCCCTGGTTCTGCGGCTCTTCCTGACACCAGACGATCTCGCGCGCTTCCGGGTACGCGTTGAGCACCGCCTGGTATTCCTCGTTCGGGAACGGGTACAGCTGCTCCACACGCACCAGCGCGACATCACCCAGCTGCTCCTTGCGGCGGGCCCTGAGCAGGTCGAAGTAGACCTTGCCGCTGCAGAACACCAGGCGCCGCACCTGGGCGGCCGGCAGCGCCTCCACCTCTCCGATCACGCGCGCGTAACCGCCGCGCGTGAGGTCCTCGAGCGCCGAGACCGACAGGTCCAGGCGCAGCAGGCTTTTAGGCGACATGATGACCAGCGGCTTGCGGAAGGACTGGCGCATCTGCCGTCGCAACAGGTGGAACATCTGCGCCGGCGTCGAAGGCACGCAGACTTGCATGTTGTTCTCCGCGCACAGCTGCAGGAAGCGCTCCAGGCGCGCGGAGGAGTGCTCGGGGCCGGCACCCTCGTAGCCATGCGGCAGCATGAGAACGAGCCCGCAGAAGCGCTCCCACTTGGCCTCCCCGGAGCTGATGAACTGGTCGATGATCACCTGCGCGCCGTTTGAGAAGTCTCCGTACTGCGCCTCCCAGATCGCAAGCGTGGCAGGCTCCGTGGTCGAGTAGCCGTACTCGAACCCCATGACCGCCTCCTCGGACAGCACCGAGTCGATGATCTGCACGCGCGGCTGCGGCTCGGACAGGTGCTGCAGCGGGATGAAGGTGGCGTCGGTCTTCTGGTCATGCAGCACCGCGTGCCGGTGGAAGAAGGTGCCACGCCCGCTGTCCTGCCCGGTGAGGCGCACGCCAAACCCATCCTCGATCAGCGACGCGTAGGCGAGGGTCTCCGCGCAACCCCAGTCCAGCGGCATCTCTCCCTGGATCATCTTGCGGCGGTTCGCCATCACCTGCGCGACCCGCGGATGCAGGGTGAAGTCGGGCGGCAGGCTCGTGATGCGCGCGCCGAGCGCGCGCAGTCGCGGCAGCTCGACGCCGGTCGCGACGCGTTCGGTCCAGTCGATCTGCGAGTACGGACCCCAGTCAACGGTGTACTTGTTGCCGATCATGCCCAGCGAGGCGCGCGCCTGCGGGCGGCCCTCGTCGAGGCCGCTGCGGTACTGCTCGAGCATCCCTTCCGCGTCGGCCTCGTTGAGCACGCCCGCCTTGATGAGCGTGTCGGCGTAGATGCGCCGCGCCCTGGGATGCTCGCGGATCGTGCGGTACATCCCCGGCTGCGTCGCCGCGGGCTCGTCGGCCTCGTTGTGGCCGTGGCGGCGGTAGCCGACCAGATCGATGACCACGTCCTTGCGGAAGCGCATGCGGTATTTGAGCGCCAGGCGCGTCACCAGCACCACCGACTCAGGGTCATCCGCGTTGACGTGGAAGATCGGCACTTCCAGCATCTTCGCGACATCGCTGCAGTAGGTCGTCGAGCGCGCGTCGCGGGGATCCGATGTGGTGAACCCGACCTGGTTGTTGATAATGACGTGGATCGTGCCGCCGGTGAAGAAGCCGCGCGCCTGTGACAGCTGCAGCGTTTCCATGACCACGCCTTGGCCGGCGAAGGCCGCGTCGCCATGGATCAGCAGCGGCAGCACGCGTTGCGCGCGCTCATCCCCGCGGCGCTCCTGCCGAGCGCGCACGGAGCCCTCCACCACCGGGTTCACGACTTCGAGGTGCGAAGGGTTGAAGGCGAGCACCGTGTGCACGTTGCCGTTGGGCGTGCGCAGGTCCGCGGAGAATCCCTTGTGGTACTTGACATCCCCTGAGCCCCGCAGCCGCTTGGGATCGTAGAGGCCCTCGAATTCGGAGAAGAGCACGGCCGGGGACTTGCCCAGGAGGTTAACCAGCACGTTCAGGCGCCCGCGGTGGGCCATGCCGATGACCACTTCCTCCATCCCCACGGAGCCGCAGTTCTGGATCAGGTCATCCAGCAGCGGGATGAACGCATCGCCGCCCTCAAGCGAGAAGCGCTTCTGGCCGACGTACTTGGTGTGCAGGTAGCGCTCGAGGCCCTCAGCCGCGGTGAGCTGCCACAGGAGGTTGCGCTTCTCCTCGTTGCTCAAGGTGCCCAATAGGCGCTCATCCTGGAACTCGTCCTGCAGCCACAGTCGCTCGTCCGAATCGGAAACGTGGGCGAACTCCGCGCCGACGTTGCCGGCGTAGATGTATTCAAGCTGGGCGAGGATGTCGCGCAGCTTCAGCCGGCGCGGCACCGCCGCCGTGCGGCTGCCGGTGAAGAACTCGCCGTCCAGGTCCGCGGGCACGAGACCGAAGTAAGCGAGGTCGAGCACGCTCGGCCGCGGCCGTGGCGTCAGCGCCAGGGGATCGATGCTCGCCACCAGGTGCCCGCGATTGGTCCACACCTGGATCAGCCGTGAAACCGCGGCCTGGCGCGCATCGGCGCCCAGGGCGGCGGTGGAGCCTGTACCCACGTGCGCCGCGCGATCGGCGATGGCCGCGCGCACCGGGCCGTGGGGCCGCTCGGGGACGGGGGTGCTGCCTAAGGAATCGAAGTAGCCGCGCCACTGCGCCTCAACGCTTGCCGGGTCGCGCAGGTACTGTTCGTAGAGCGCGTCGAGATAATCGGCGTTACCGCCGTAAAGGGCTGTGGGTTCGAGCATGGGGAGAAAACAAGATGCGGCAGTGCGGGAGTTTAACGGAAAGCGCCGCCGTGGGGAAAACGCCCCGCCAAACTAGGACTTAGGAGGCCTTCAGCAGCCCGACCTCGTAGTAAATCAGTCCGGCGTAGAGAACCAGCACCCCGTACAGGAAGGCCCCAACCGGTATGCGCCCGAAGGCGCGCAGGCGCGCGAGCTGGGTGAGCAGCAGCACGCCCGCGGCGGTGAGTCCGATCTTCACCAGCGCGAAAGCCATCCCGGAGCCGCCCACCAGCGGTGCCATCAGCGGGTTGCCCTCCTCGACGACGTCGCGACCGACGAGCATGAGCGTGAGGAACCCGTCGACGCAGGAGCACAGGACGATGAGCGTCGCGACGGCGAGCCACTGCGGGTGATGCCAGTCGACCGCGCTCACGCCACGCTCCCCGGCCCGGCGCGGACCGCGACGGCGCGGACGGAAGCTACCGTGGAGAAGACCACGCAGCACGCGCGAGCGTCGGTCGGCGCCGCGGCGATCAGTGCAGTCCGGTCGTGTGAGCTGAGGTTCGCTGGCTTGCATGGATCTCGACGGTTCTTCTCGCGCGACTGTTCCCGGGGGCGGCTCGCCTCATTCTAGCCACTCCGCGCCACCTCCACCGCAGAGTCGAATGTAACGGGCCGCGCATGACCCCAGCGCGCGCCATCGATTTTACTTATGACACGCCGCGGCCACTCATATATATGATCGTCGCGCATGCCCACGCCCGCCACTCCCCCCGTCGCGAGGTTCGCCCATGCGGACGGGCTTCCGATCCCGCGCCGCTACTGGTCCATCGCCTCGATCCTGCTCGCGATCATCATGTCGGTGCTCGACAGCACCCTCGTGAACGTCGCGCTGCCCTCGATCGCGACCGACTTCCATGTGGGCGCCGCGGCGTCCGTCTGGGTCGTCAACGCCTACCAGCTGGCGATCCTGATGGCGCTGCTGCCGCTGGCCTCGCTCGGGGAGATCGTGGGCTACCGCCGCGTCTCGCAGACCGGGATCCTCGTGTTCACCATCGCCTCGCTCGGCTGCGCACTCGCCCCCACGCTCGCGTGGCTGAGCATCGCGCGCGTGGTCCAGGGGTTGGGCGCCGCGGGCATCATGAGCGTGAACGCGGCGCTGGTGCGCTTCACCTACCCGCAGGCCTCGCTCGGGCGGGCGATGGGAATCAACGCCTTCGTGATCGCCGCCGCCGCGGCGATCGGTCCCACCCTCGCCTCCGCGGTGCTGGCAGTCGCGCACTGGCGCTGGCTGTTCGGCATCAACGTGCCAATCGGCATCGTCGCCATCGTCATCGCCCTGCGCTCGATGCCCAGTAGCGACCGGGTGTCCCGACCGCTCAACTACGCGGGAGCCGCGCTCTCGGCGGCGAGCTTTGGGGTTGGCCTCAGCGGCCTGCAGGCGCTTGCCCACCACGAAGCCAGGTTCCTCGGCCTGGGGCAGATCGCGGTCGGCGTCATCCTCGGCTGGGCGCTCGTGCGCCATGAACGCGCGCGCAGCTCGCCCATCATTCCCTTCGACCTGCTGCGCGTGCGGATATTCACGCTGTCGCTGGCTGCGTCCGTGTTCAGCTTCATGGCGCAGATGACAGGCCTCGTCTCGCTGCCGTTCGAGATCCAGCGCCTCGGGCATAGCGCGGTGGAGACTGGGCTCTTCATGACACCCTGGCCGCTCGCGCTGGCCTTCGCCGCCCCGTTCGCCGGTCGCCTGTCCGACCGCTACCCGGCGGGGCTCCTCGGGGGGCTGGGCCTGCTCGCACTCTCAGCGGGCCTGCTGCTGCTGGCTTTCTTCCCCGCGGGCGGCACGCCGGCGGGCTTTGTCTGGCGCATGGCGCTGTGCGGGCTGGGCTTCGGCTTCTTCCAGGCCCCCAACAACCGCACCATCATGGCGGCGGCGCCGCGCGACCGCAGCGGCGCCGCGGGCGGTATGCTCAGCACCGCCCGACTGCTCGGACAGACCATGGGCGCCGCCCTTGTGGCGATCCTGTTCCGTGCCTACGCGAGCGCGGGGTCTAACATCGCGCTGTGCGTCGCCGCGGCGCTGGCGCTGGCGGGGGCGGTCGTGAGCATGGTGCGGCTGAAGGCGACACCCGCGGGAGCATTCCGATGATGAAGGACAACAGCATCGCAGCCACGGCACCGCTCAAGCCGCCCTTCTCGCGTGATACCGCGATCGCCAAGGTACGCATGGCGGAGAATGGCTGGAACTCACGGGATCCCAAGCGGGTCGCGCTCGCTTACACGGCAGCGTGCCAGTGGCGCAACCGCGCCGAGTTCATCTCGGGCAGCGCCGCCATCGAGGCGTTCCTCGCGCGCAAATGGGCGCGCGAACTGGACTACCGGCTTATCAAGGAGCTCTGGGCGTACGGCGAGGATCGCATCGCCGTGCGCTTCGCTTACGAATGGCACGACGACTCAGGAACCTGGTTCCGTTCCTACGGGAACGAGAACTGGGAGTTCGATGGCGCGGGACTCATGCGCCGACGCATCGCCTCGATCAATGACCTGCCGATCACCGCGGCGGAGCGCAAGTTCCACTGGGCGGCCCCCGGCGCGCGGCCCGAGGACCACCCCGGACTGTCGGACCTGGGGCTCTAGGCAGATCGGCGCCGCCTAAACGAGCGCCGCCTTGAACAGCACCAGCAGCCGCGCCCACGCCTTCTCGGCGGCTTCCGGGTTGTAGACCTGGGAATCCGGCGGGCACCAGCCATGCATCGTTCCGGCGTACACCTCGATCTCAGCGGGCAGCTTGGCCGCGGCGAAGGCCTCGCGCAGCGTTTTCTTCGCCTCCGGCTGCTTCTCGTCGTCGTTCGCGGCGATGGCGAGCAGGTACTGTGCCTTCATCCGCGGGATCAACAGGTGCGGACTGTCGGGCTGGTCGGTCACGAGCCCTCCGCCGTGGAAAGAGGCGCCCGCCCCGATGCGCGCGGGCATCGCTGCCGCTGTGCGCATGGTCAAGGGCCCCCCCATGCAATAGCCCACGGTGCCGGCCTTGCGCTTGCGGTCCACCGCCGGCTGGGCATCCAGCCAGGCGAGGAACGCGGTCGCATCGGTGCTCGCGGTCCGCGCGGTCAGCGCGTTCATCAGCGCCATCATCGCATCGCGTGTCGGCGGGTCGGTGAAGTCCGGTTTCGGGGGGGCGGTCGGGGCATGCTTCACGCGATAAAACGGGTTCACGACCAGCACCGCGTAACCTGATTCGGCCAGCCGCTTGCCCATCTGGCGAAACGCCGGGCGCAGCCCGAAGATATCCGGCCAGATCAGCACCGCGGGCGCGGCGCTCTTGGCCGGATGCGCGAAGTAGGCGTCCGCCACGCCGTCCGGCGTCTTGATGTCGACCTCGGATTCGGTGACCTCGGCGGCATCAGCCGCGCGCGGCAGCACCGAGACCAAGCCCGCCCCGAGTGTGAGAGCGCCGAACTCACGGCGCGACATCCCGGCCCGAAGCTGGTACGCCACCATGTCATCCATCGAGTCGTTGTCGCACATCCATCCGTCTCCTTGCGCCGCGCTGGCCGCTCATCAGGTGTGGGAAATCTCGCGCGCACAGCCGAGGTCCGCGCGCCGGGGAAACTCAGTGGCCGTCGTGGTTCGAGGTGATGGCGGCCGGCTTCCCGCCCAGATCACCTGGCGCGGCGGATCCTCGGCCTGACCGGCATGTCCGCCCCGGCTGCACTCGTTCACCTGCTGCGCGGCGGCAAGATTCGGCGTGCCGGCTCCAGTGGAATTCTTCCACCGGCGCGTTGCGCGCCCAGGTCGCCCGCCGCGTGACGCGCACACCCGCGGCGACCGCTCGCACACCGCGCCGGAGGGCCCTCGCGACATTCCTATTCCCGTTGGCTAAGTTCATGGTTGCCTGGTTCGCGCGCTGCCGCCCCAGAGGCGGACGCGCTCCAAAATATTGCGCTGAGCCACGCCTCGCGCACAACCCCCTCCGG
>JANYBG010000205.1 GCA_025360865.1 Pseudomonadota bacterium
CAGCAGGTAGTGCGCGCCGCCTTTTCTGTCATGCAGAATCGCGTAGCCCTGCGAGCCGGCTTCAGGCCCACCCACGCTCACGCTGAGGCACGGATCCGCCCGGTGCTCCCTGAGCCACAGCGGCACGCACTGCGACTGGACGATCGCCCGCAGCCGGTCCCGGCCCGGCGCCGCGGGGCCGGAGGCGGCCGACCCACAGGCGAGCGCGCCGGCAGCCACCGTGCAAATCACTAAGGAAAGTCCGCGCCGTCTCACCCGCTCACCTCCCTCAGATCGACCACACCAGCTAGCCACGCCGACCGGTTCGCAATCTAGCGCCCGCCGATGGCGGTGTCGTTAAGGAGTCGGCCGGTGTTGCCCGGGCGCGGGCGCAAGTCCGTCCCCGTGAACCGCTGTAAGGAGCGGATCTGCTAGGCTGCGCATCCCTCTGATCCGACCGGTCTTGCGGCGAGTATTTTGGCGACGACATCGCATCTGGCAGCGGGCGCACGCCCGGTCTGGCGCCGCTACCTGGAGCTCACCAAGCCCAAGGTCGTAGCCCTGCTCACCTTCACCTCGATCGTGGGCACGCTCCTGGCGAGCCCCGGCTTCCCGCCTTTGGATGCCCTCGTCTGGGGCAACCTCGGCATCGCCCTAGCGGCCGCGTGCGCGGCCACCATCAACCACGTGCTCGACCGGCGCATCGATGAGCTGATGGCGCGCACCCGCGCCCGGCCGCTGCCCGCCGGGGAGCTCACCGAACGGGGCGCGCTGGTGTTCGCCGCGGTGCTGGGAGTGAGCTCGATGGCGGTCCTCGCCTTCCTGGTGAATCTTCTCACCGCGGTACTGACGTTCCTGTCGCTCATTGGTTACGCGGTCGTCTACACGCTGTGGCTCAAGCGGGCGACCTCGCAGAACATCGTCATCGGCGGGGCCGCGGGCGCCGCGCCCCCGGTGCTCGGCTGGGCCGCCGTCACCAACAGTGTCGACCCCAACGCGCTCCTGCTCTTCCTGATCATCTTCATCTGGACCCCACCGCACTTCTGGGCGCTCGCCATCGCGCGCCGCGACGAGTACGCGCGCGCCGGCATCCCCATGCTGCCCGTGACGCATGGCCTCGCGTACACCCGCCAGCAGGTGCTGCTCTACACGGTGTTGCTCGTGCTGGTGACGCTCATGCCGTTCATCACCCACATGAGCGGGCTTCTGTACCTGGCCGCGGCGCTGATGCTCAACGCCGGCTTCCTCTACTACGCGCTGGCGCTGCGGATCACCGCGCGTACCGAGCTGCCGATGCGCGTGTTCCGCTTCTCGATCACTTACCTGATGTGGCTGTTCGCCGCGTTGCTGGTGGATCACTACCTGCCGGTGCTGCGCGCCTGACTCAGGGCAGGTCGAACAGCAGGACTTCCGCTCGCTCGCCCGCGTGCAGATCAAGTGTCGCGGGACCTTCGGTGTGGGCCGCGTCCCCGGCCGCCAGCCGCGCCTCGTTCACCGCGAGTGACCCCCGGGCGAGGTGCGCCCACGCGCGCCGGCCGGCCGGCAGCGCGAAGGAATGCCTCTCCGCGCCATCGAACAACCCCGCATAGACGCGCGCCGCCTGGTTGATCGCCACCGAGCCATCCTCTCCGGTGGGGGAGGCGATCAGGCGCAGCCGGCCGCGCTTGTCGGCATTCGTGAAGTGCTTCTGCTCGTAGCCGGGGGGCAGCCGCTGCGCCTCGGGCTTGATCCACATCTGCAGCAGGTGCGCCTCCCGCGTCGCGGAGGGGTTGAACTCGCTGTGCAGGACCCCGGTGCCGGCACTCATGCGCTGCACGTCGCCGGGCCTGATCACCGAGCCATTGCCCATCGAGTCCTTGTGCTCGAGCTCGCCCTCGAGGATGTAGGTGAGGATCTCCATGTCACGGTGACCGTGCTTGCCGAAGCCCTGACCCGGAGCGACGTAGTCATCGTTGATGACGCGCAGCGGCCCGTACTCGAGCCAGTCCGGGTTGTGGTAATCCCCGAAGGAGAAGGTGTGGTAGCTCTTGAGCCAGCCGTGGTCGACGTATCCGCGCTCAGCGCTTCGCAGTACCTCAAGCATGTTCACTCCCAGTTCGCGTTCATACGCCGCGGCAGTTTAGGAGCGCCGCGGCGAGGGTGCCAGCGCTACGCGCCAGGGGGCCGTTCGGTGATGCGTGTAGAATCACAACGCCTCACTTCAAGGCGCGCCGCCGTGATCCCATGGACAAGGACCTGACCGCACCGACACCGGTCGAGCACCCATGGCCCCGGCGCATGCTGCGCACGCTGCAGTTCGGGCTGGCCCGCCTCACCAGCCGCGACGGCCTGGTGACCGCGCGCGCCGCGCCGTTCGGACTCACCTTCAAGGGCCCCGCCGCCGATGTCATCACGCGGCACATCTACCGCCTGGGATCCCACGAACCGGCCATCACGCGCTACCTGCTGGAGAACGTGCGCCTGGGACCCACCGACGTCGCGCTCGATGTCGGCGCGAACCTCGGTTGGTACAGCGTGCTCCTCAACCGCCTGAGCGCGCCCGGGGCGCGCATCTTCTCCTTCGAGCCGGACCCGCGGACTTTCGAGCTGCTTGGCGCCAACCTCGCCGCCAACCAGGCCACGCGCGTGAGCGCCTTCAACATCGCCCTCGGGGACGCCGCGGGCAGCGCGCAGCTGCGACGCTACAAGGACAGCAACAACGGACGGCACAGCCTCATCCCCGGCGATGACATCGCCGGCACGGTGACGGTGGCGCTCGACACGCTCGCGCATTTCTGGGAGTCGCGGGACCTGGCCGACGCGCCGATCGCCTTCATGAAGGTGGACGTCGAGGGCTACGAGTACTTCGTGCTCAAGGGCGCGGGATCCCTGCTGCGCCGCTGCGCGAGCATCCTCCTCGAGTACTCACCTCAGAGCCTCGCGCTCGCGGGCCTGCCGCCGGATGCCCTGACCGAACTGCTCGCCGCGAACCACCTGAGCGCGCGCGCCTTCGTGAATGGCGCCGTGGTACCGGTGAGTTTCGCGGAGCTCGCGCGCGCGCAGTCGCAGCTGGACCTGCTGCTGAGCCCGAGGGGTCCCTAGCGACCTTCCGCAGCCGCGCGGGATGGCCCCGCGGGCGCGCGCTTGTGCAGGGTCTGCTGCCACGAATAGACCAACGTGTCCTTGAGCAGCAGCATGCCCACGGAGCGATAGTTGTTCCTGTCCAGCTGGCCCAGGTGCTCGGAGCCGTAGTACCCGGAAGTCTCGCAGCCGTAGGCGGCGAGGATCGATGAACCCACGACCGCGAAGCGTCCGTGCAGCTTGCCGAACATCGCGCTGTCGAAGGTCCACTTCAGGCTCTCCCCCGGGGCGCGCGGCAACTCGATCAGGTACGCCTGCTGGAACTCTGTGGGCGGGGAGCCGAGCACCTTGAGTGTGCCGGACAGGAGCCAGCAGTCCTTGCGGTGCACGATCTGCGTGCGCGACTGGGTCGCCAGAGCTTCGCCATCCGCGCGCCACAGGGTGCCCGTCCCGGTCCATACGGCCGGCTCGAACAGGAAGGTATGCGGCTCCAGCTCCACTGCCATACCCGCATTATGGCGCGCGCCCGCGTTTCGCGGTACGTTGCCGCCGGCAAGCGCCATAACGGAAGGTTTTCTATGCTGACGGAACGCATCTGGTCGGGAAATTCACTGCGCAATTTCCACTACCTGATCGCCTGCCCCGAGACCGGTGAGGCGCTGGCCGTTGACCCGCTCGAGTGGAAGATGTGCCTGGACGGGGCCAAGGCGCGCGGCTGGACGATCACCCAGATCCTCAACACCCACGAACACGAGGACCACACGGGCGGCAACGTCGCGCTCAAGGCCGCGACCGGTGCGAAGGTGCTGGCCCACACCGGGGCGGCGAGCCGCATCGGCGGCGTGGACCGGGGCCTCAACAAGGGCGACATCGTCAAGGTCGGACGTACGGTGGAGCTCGAGTCGCTCGATACCCCCGGCCACACGATGACGCACGTGTGCCTGCTCTCGCATACCCAGGAGCCGGCGCTTTTCTGCGGCGACACGCTCTTCAACGCCGGCGTCGGCAACTGCCATCAGGGCGGGGATCCTGGGGTGCTGTACGACACCTTCGCGGCACAGCTCGTGCGCCTGCCCGATACGACGCGCGTGTATCCGGGTCACGAATACATGGCGCGCAATCTCGAGTTCACCCTCGACCGCGAGCCTTCCAACCAGGACGCGCAGTCATCCCTCGCCGCGGCGCGCGCTTACGAGCCGGCGACGGTGCCGGTGACGACGCTCGCGCAGGAGAAGCGCGTGAACACGTTCCTGCGCCTGCAGAGCCCGGATGTGATCGCGCGATTGCGCGAGAAGTTCCCCGACATTGGCGAGCGGCCAACGCCCAAGACCGTGTTCATGAAGCTGCGCGAGCTGCGCAACCGCTGGTAGGCGCGCGTGCGCGTCAGGTCGTGGGTCGTGATGCTGGCCGCCTTCACCCTGAGCGCGTGCCATGCGCGCGCGCATTCCCTCGCCTCCCCCGCGCTCACGGACCAGGAGCGCATCGAGATCATCGGCGACGTGCGCGTGTTCGCGCTCGAGGTCGCCCAGGACGTCACCCTGCGGGGACCCGCGGCCTGGGCGAAGCACTTCTCGTCGGCGCCCGAGTTCTTCATGGCCTCGCAGGGAACGCTTGAATTCCCCAACGGGGCCGCGGCGGTCACCGGCGTCGAGGCGCTGACGCATACCCTCAAGCGCGTTGACCTGCGCTTCGGGGATGACCTGCGGGTCGATCCCCTCACCCACGAGTTCGCCGTCGTGGGCGCTTCCTTCACGGAAGTCCTCACCGACAGCGCCGACCACGACACGCGGGCGAGCGGTTACTTCTCCGGCCTCGCCGAGCGACACGGCGACCAGTGGGTGTTCCGCAACGCCCACTGGTCATTGCATCCGTCCGAGGATCCGTCGGCGGAGGCTACTTCGCCTTGAGGTAGCGATCCATCCAGTCGAGGTAGCGCTCGCTGCGGTCAATGAGAAAGCTCGGGCGCGTCAGCACGTGGTATTCGCCGGGATAAATCACTAGCTGCGCAGGCACGCCCAAGGTCTTCAGCGCCTGGTACATCTGCTCACCGCCGGCGATCGGAACATTGAAGTCCTTGTCACCGCCCACGAACAGCGTCGGGGTGTGGATGCGGTCGGCGTGGAAGAAGGGGTAGGAGACCTTGAGCCACAGCTCCGGGTTGCTCCAGGGCGGCCCGAGCTCCGCGTTGTACTGGACGACATACTCATCCGCGCCATACATGGAGAGCTGGTTGGCGCTGCCCGCGCCTGAGATCGCGGCCTTGAAGCGCGGGTCGCTTGCGATCACGTAGTCGGTGAGGATGCCGCCGTAGCTCCAGCCGCCGATCCCCA
Source organism: Pseudomonadota bacterium (assembly GCA_025360865.1). GTDB lineage: Bacteria > Pseudomonadota > Gammaproteobacteria > Steroidobacterales > Steroidobacteraceae > 13-2-20CM-66-19. The sequence goes on from JANYBG010000205.1 coordinate 5,370, forward strand.
GCCGCTGCGGGTCGGCGATTCCCTGCGCGATCGCGTAGTCCACCCCCGCCAGGAGGTCCTCGACCTCCTTGTCGCCCCAGTCGGCGAGGATCGCGCGCGCGTAGGCGGCGCCCCGGCCGGTGCCACCGCGATAGTTGATGGCGAGAACGACATACCCATGAGTGGCGAATAACTGCCGCTCCAGGGGCGGTCCGTAGCCCCACAGCTCGAGTGAATGATCGTCCTGCCCGTTGGGGCCGCCGTGGATCCAAAGGATCGTCGGATAGCGTTGCCCCTTCACGTAGTCCGGCGGCTTCACGATCTGACCGTGCACCTCGACGCCGCTCTTGTCCGTGAACGAGATGTCCTCCACCGAGCCCAGTCGCAGTTCCGCGAACAGCGCGTCGTTCTGGTGGGTGAGCGCGCGCAGTCGCATGTCCTCGAGTGCGTACACCTCCGGCGGCGCCTTGTCGCTCGAGACCAGCACGGCGGTGTGGCCGGCGGCGACGCTGAGCTCGTGCGCGACCATCGGGCCACCCAGCCGGCTCACGGCCCCGTCCGCGAGCGTGACGCGCGCGGGGTACTGCTGGCCGTCGTCCTCGACGGTGAACTCGAGCGCCGCTCCATCGGATGTGAACCGTGGCGCGATCACCGCGCGGTCCAGTTCGGCGGCGAGCATGCGCAGCTTGCCCGTCTTCACGTCCGCGAGCGCGAGTCGGTCGGTGATGTAGGCGTTGAACTTCACCTCGGCACCCACCAGCAGGCTTATGAGCGTGCCGTCCGGGCTCCACTCCAGATGCTGGTGGTTCGCCGAATCGGTGGTAAGCAGCAGCCGCGCGGCCGCTCCGGCCTGGGTGCCGATGATCCATACCTGGTCACGTCCCACATCCGCGGCCGAGCCCACCGGGTGCCCCACGAAGGCCAGCCATTTACCATCGGGCGAAAAGGCGGCCTCCGAGTCAATACGCTTCGGATCCGCGGTGAGCGCGCTCAACGCGCCGCTCTTCACGTCCAGCAGATAAAGGTGCGATCGCCACTTGTCGGTGAGGTACCCCTCCTTGTCGGCCTTGAACTGGAACGCGTTGATGACGATCGGCTTCGGCGATTTCTTCTCGTCCTTTCCCTTGCTCGCGGGTGCCTCCTCGTCCCGCATGACCAGCGCGACGCGCGCGCCATCGGCCGACCAGGCGTAACTGACGATCTCCTGGTCCACGTGGGTGAGCGGCCGCGTACTGCCGGTGCGCAGGTCACGCACCCAAAGCTGCGAGCCGCCGTCCGGGTGTGTCGCGAGGTAGCTCAATGAGCGTCCGTCGGGACCGAACGCCGGTTCCGAGACGCTGTCCCCATGCGTGAGTTGTGTGTTCGCGGTGCCCGCCCAGTTAACCGTCCACAGGTCCCCGATGCTCTCGTCCTTGTCCTTGTCGTAATTAGTGACGACGTAGGCGACCGTTGCACCGTCGGGTGCGATCCGTATGTCCGAAACCGGCCTGAAACGCAGCCAGTCCTGTGGAGCGAGCGGCCGGCCGGCCGCGCGCGCCTGCGCGGACACGAGCCCGCAGGCGACCATGAGAATGACGAAACACAGGCGTTGCTGACGCATCGCGGCTCCTCAGATAGAGCGAAGGTGGATTTGACCAATCGGCGCCGCGCGCGGCGGACCGCGCGCCGGAGTGTAACCTGAGCCCGCGGCGGGGCGGCAAGCTCCGGAACGCGTGATACGCTTTCCGCGCACCCGCCGCCGGTGCGGATGGCACAACACATGAACGCTCCGAATCCAACACCCTTCGAGGTGAATCGCGGCCGCGCCCACCTGGCCCTGCGCAGCGGTCAGGCGGCCACCGCCGAGCGCATGCTGCGCGTGCTGGCCAGCGAACGGCCCGGAGACCCGAACATCCAGTGGCTGTTAGGCGCGGCGCTCCTCGCGCAGGACCAGGCAAGGGGCAGCATCGAGGTTCTGGAGCCCCTCCTCGAGAGGGCACCCGAATTCGCTAACGCCCGCGTGGACCTGGCACGAGCCTATCGCGCCAACGGGCAGCCGAAGCTTGCGCGCGCGCAGGTGCAAAACGTCCTCGAGGCCGCCCCGCACCACCATCTGGCCTGGCTCGCCTACGGGGACGCACTCGTCGACTTGGGCCAGCATACGGATGCGGTCGTGGCCTACGACCGTGCGCGGCGCACCGATCCGCATCGCGCCCGCATCGAGGCGGCGACCGCGGCGCTGGTGGCCGACGACCGAAAGGCATCGGAGCTCCTCTTCCGGCAGATCCTGCAGGCCGACCCGAGCCATGCGGCGGCCCTGGCCGGACTTGCCGCGCTCTCGCTGGCCGCGGACAAGGCGCACGACGCGGAACGGCTGCTGCGGCACGCGTTGAAGCAGACCCAGCACCTGCCGCTGGCACAGCGTGGCATGGTGCAAGCACTGGTCGCCCTCGGCCGCCTCGAGGAAGCCGACGCCACCGCGCGGGAACTCCTGAAGGTCGAGCCGGAGAACGAGCAGACGTGGATAGTCCTAGGCGCGGTCGCGACGCGCCTGATGCGGCAGGAGGAGGCGCTCGAGGCCTACGAGCATGCCGCCCGGATTAAGCCGCCTGAGGCGCGGCTACTGCTCACCCTGGGCCACGTCAATAAGACCCTGGGACGCCGGGGGGACAGTGAGGCCGCATACAAGTCGGCGTTGAAGCTGGACGCCGCGTGCGGGGAGGCCTACTGGAGCCTGGCGGACCTCAAGAATTACATTTTCAGTGACGCCGAGGTGGCGGCCATGCGGGCGGTGCTTGACGCCGGACCCGGCGCGCCCGGCAGCGAGGCTCAGGTGAACTTCGCCCTGGGGAAGGCCTTGGAACAACGGGGCCGGCATTCCGAGAGCTTCGCCTACTACAGTCGGGGCAACGCGCTGCGCGGCGCGGATGCGCCCTTCGATGCGGGCAAGTTCGAGCGCCGGGTCGCGCGCATCGCAGCGGTCTTCGACGAACGCTTCTTCGCCGCGCGCGCCGGCGCCGGCAACCCCGATCCCGCCCCCGTCTTCATCGTCGGCCTGCCGCGCTCGGGCTCAACGCTGCTGGAGCAGATCCTGGCCAGCCACTCGCGGGTGGAGGGCACCATGGAGCTGCCGAACATCATCCACATGGTGCACGAGTTCGAGGACAGTGCCACCGACCGCGATGGCTATCCGGAGACAGTGACGACGGCTAGCGACGCCGCGCTGCGGGCACTGGGTGACCGGTACCTCGCCGAGACCGCGCCGCTGCACCGCGGCCGCCCGCGCTTCACCGACAAGCTGCCGAACAACTTCAGCCATATCGGCCTGATCCAGGCGATCCTGCCGAACGCGAGCATCATCGACGCTCGGCGTCACCCAATGGACTCCTGCTTCAGCACCTTCAAGCAGCACTTCGCGGAGGGCCAGACCTTCAGTTACGACCTTCAGGTCCTCGGCCGCTACTACCGGGGCTACCTTGCGCTGATGGATCACTGGGACCGGGTGCTCCCCGGTAAGGTGCTGCACGTGCAGTACGAGGAGGTGGTGCGCGAACCCGAGGCGAACATCCGCCGGCTGCTGGCTCACTGCGGGCTGCCCTTCGAAGAGGCCTGCGTGGCCTTCCACCAGACGCGCCGCAGTGTGCGCACCCCCAGCGCCGAGCAGGTGCGCCAGCCGCTCTACAGCTCGGGGATCGGTTACTGGCGTAATTTTGAGCGCGAGCTCGATCCGTTGCGCGAAGCCCTCGGCGATGCTCTTGACCGGTTCCCGCCAACCGAATGAATGGAGCCGCGTCCGGCCGCGTGGGTGTTGCGTGCGCACCTCATGCGGAGGTTGACGGACTGACGCGTCGCAACCGATGATCGAGTGGGGGACGGTGCACGCACACGCGTGCGGTTAACGCACAATTTGAGGGGACGATGTGATGGTCACACAGGTCAATGCACGGGCCATCGGGCGCCAGATACCCAGGACGGGCGAGCTCTCACGCATCAGCTTCGCGGTCGCCTCCGCGATCGCCGCGGCCGCCATGCCGCATCGAGCGCCTGCCGCCGCGGCGGACTCCTCGTCCGGCCTGCAGGAAGTGATCGTCACCGCGCGCAAGCGCGAAGAGAACCTGCAGGACGTTCCATTGAGCGTCGACGTCTTCACCAAGGACGACATACAGAAACTCGGCATCGCGAACTTCGACGACTACGCGTACAAGGTCCCGTCCGTCTCTTTCATCAGCGTAGGTCCGGGCACGCAGTTATTCATCCTGCGCGGCGTGGCCGACGGCAGTAACTCGAACTACGCCAATACCTGCGCGACCGGCTTCTACCTCGATGACCTGTCGATGTGCGACGGCGGCGTGCAGCCGGACCTGCACCTGTACGACATCGACAGCATTGAGGTGCTGAATGGCCCGCAGGGCACCACCTTCGGCGCGGGGGCCATGTCCGGGGCCATCCGCTATACGACGACCAAGCCGAACGTCAACGCCTTCAGCGCTGGCGTTGATCTGGATGGCGGGCACATGCGCGGCGGCCGCGACAACTGGACCTACGAGGGATTCCTCAACGTCCCTCTGATCCCCGGCATGCTGGGCCTGCGCGTCTCCGCCTTCAGTGATTCGCAGGGCGGCTTCATCAACAACCAGCTGACCACGCGCACCTGGGTCAATGGCGCGGTGTCCACCAACGCCGCCTGGGCGCGCGCGAACTACAATCGCGAGCACATCGAGGGCGGACGCGCCGCGCTAAAGCTGGTGATGGGTGACAAGTGGGATGCCACCCTCACCTACAGCTACCAGCGCCAGTCGACCCTTGGGGCATGGGACGAGGACCCGAACCTGCCGGCGCGCACCGTGCAACGTTTCGGTCCGGAGAGCCACCAGTTCCAGGCCAAGACGCTCGACTTCAATGTCCAAGGTGACGTGGGCATCGGCGATCTGGTGTTCGCGAGCACCTACTGGTCGCTGCCCACACGGCAGCAAAACGAATACTCGCAGTACATGGAGAACTACCTTGGCGGCGTCAAAGAGGGCGTGACCTGCAC
>JANYBG010000206.1 GCA_025360865.1 Pseudomonadota bacterium
AGGCCGCGCACCAGAGATCCCAAGTGTCGACTTCCGTACGCTCCGCTTCCCGAGGCGCACTGCCCTATCGCGAGTTCGTGGCTCTGATGGCGGCAATGCAGGCCCTGAACGCCGCCGCCATCGACACGATGTTGCCCGCGCTGCCCCTGGTTGGCCGCGATCTTGGGGTAAGCGACGCCAGCCAGTTGCAGTGGATCATCACCTCCTATGTCATGGGTACGGGTCTTGGGCAGTTGGTCTACGGACCACTGTCGGACCGATTCGGGCGCCGGCCCGTTCTGCTGACCGCCCTCGGCCTCTATGTAGTGCTATCGCTGCTGACCAGCCGGGCACCGGGCCTGCACTCGCTTATCACCTTGCGGGTGCTCCAGGGATTCGTCGCGGCCGCCACCAGCGTCGTTTCGCGCTCTGTGGTGCGAGATTGCTATTCAGGCGCGGCGATGGCGCGCGTGATGTCCATGATCTTCTTTGTCTTCCTGATGGTCCCGATTGTCGCGCCCAGTGTCGGCCAGATCCTTCTGATTGCCGTGAGCTGGCGTGGCGTGTTCGGCACGATGGCGATCCTCGGGGTCGCCGTCGGCGCCTGGGCTGCCGCCAGGCTTCCCGAAACCCTGGATCCGGGAAACCGGCGACCTCTGGGGGCGGCGCACCTGCTCTCGGCCGCGCGCTTTGTTCTGACCGAACGTTCATCGGTCCTCTACACCGTCGCCGTGAGCCTGATGTTCGGCTCGTTGCTCGCTTACGTCAGCACCATGCCCCAGATATTCGGTGAGGTCTTCCACGCGCCTCAGTTGCTGGGTCCGATCTTCGCGGTAGGTGCGGCCTCGATGGGGGTCGCGACGCTGGTGAATGCGCGCCTGGTTGAACCGCTCGGGATGCATGCAATCTCACATTCCGCACTCGTGGCGTTCATTCTCATCACGTCCGTGCACGCTTCCGTTGCCTGGTCCGGACACGAGTCGCTGCTGACCTTCGTAATCCTGCAGTCCCTCACCATGGCCTGCTTTCCCTTGGCAACGTCGAACTTCGGTGCCATCGCCATGGTTCCCATGGGAGCCATGCTATGTCCCGCCAGGCTGCATCTTGTAACCCATTGATCACAAAGTTTTCTGGGCCAAGCCTTGCAGCCAGAACATCTATGTCTGCCGGCTTTCTTGATGTATCATGATATATCAAGATTCACCATTTATTGAGACCCACCGATGGCCACGCTCCGTAAGTTCTCGTCCCAGGCGGACCCCAAGGTGCTGGAAGCGCTGCAGGACGTCGCCGCACGCGAAGGGCGCCAATTTCAAGCCGTCCTCGGCGATGCTATGCGCGAATACCTCGCTCAGAAGCTTCAGCAGGCGCCACGACGCAGCGTAATTGAGGCATTCCAGGAGAGCCTCAAGGAGCGTGATGAGTTGTATCGTGCGCTCGCAAAATGACTGAGTACGTCACGACCGCGGACGCACTCTTTTTTCACAAGCTGCTTATCGGGCGCTACGGCGGGGCACAGGGCATTCGCGACGCCGGGGCGCTCGAATCCGCTCTTCATCGGCCTCAGACTGGCTACTACGACACAGTCGTTCACCAAGCCGCTGCGCTTCTGGAAAGTCTCGTTCAGAACCACCCCTTTGTGGACGGCAACAAACGCGTCGCGTTCGCAGTGGCAGATGTCTTCCTGCGCATCAACGGCTTTTCGATCACAGCGAACTCCTCATCAATCCTCAACTTCATGATGCCGCTGTTTGACGCGGGAGCCTTCGACATGGAGCACCTGGTGCCCTGGCTGCAAGAAATCGCGAAGCCGAGCAGATAACGAGCCATTGGCTCTGCTGGAAGCCCTACACGGATATCCCTGACACACCGGCTTCACGCGATCTGCACGGGGGCCGACAAGCCTGTTTGGATATCAGTAGGTTAGATCACGGACCAACGGGTTGCCCCTCCGTTGGAACCGACCTCTTCTCCCCGCGCTGGTAACTAGCCTTTCAGCTGCTCCTCCGCGTAGAGCGAGAGCTCAACCATCCGTTCCAGGAGCTGGTCGGGCGGCGCGCCAGCGAAGTTCTTCATGACCAGCTCTTTGACGTAGAGCCGCACGAGATATCGCATCTGCAGGGCGCGGTGCCGACGGGCATACACGAAATCACGATGCCCGCTGTTTACGATGATGAGGTTGCGTTCACTGTCGAACCGACAGCGCCACAAGGCGCCCGCCGCGCGCTCGAAGGTGTAGCCCGGTAGCCCGCGGCTGTTAATGATCGCGGATCCAGGTGGCAAGGAGGATCGCTCGGTAAGCGTGAGAACCGCCTCCGCGGTCACGCAAACGTCGCGTTGCCTAACGGTGACGCGTAAACGCGCCAGCCCTGGGATTGTCGGTGCTTGGTAGGTGACCTCTTGGTCTGAGGAGGCGGTCAGCGCGCCCTCTCCCTCGACAATCTCCCAAAAGAAGGTCAGATCGTCGGTTACACGGCGGCGCGAACGATCTCGAGGCAGCGCGCGGAATGTACGGGAGTCGGTAAGCGCGACGACCGCTGAGGCGGGGGAAATCACGGCGGTGAACAAAGGCCCGGCAAACTCGAAAAAGCGCCGTTGGCTCGGCTCGGCCGATGCCGGTTCCGCCGCAAAGGCAGCCTCGGCAGCCGATGATTCAGATTCCGCATCGCTCTTCGGGTCCGTGGAGTCGGCCGGGCCCTCCTGGCGTACACGCCGCTGCAAGTCGAACCAGTCGTATTCTTCCGGCGGAAGCGCAAGGAGGGCTTCGTGGAAGGCCTTCTGAATCACCTTCAGAGACTGCTGGTTGGCTTGTTCTTCCTCGGCCTTGCGCTGTTCTTCGATTAGGCGGTCAAGTTGGGCCTCCAGGGGCCGGATGCCCTCGATCAGTGCCGCGTAGCGCTCGTCTTGGACAATGCCGCTGCGTGTTCCAGGCGTAAGTTGCAGGAACGGAACGTCGAGGAGGCCCTGAACGTGGCAAGAGGTCCACGGTGAATGCTCAAGACCCGGCAACTGACCGATATCGACCACTACGCGTGTTCCGAGGCGCGTGAGCGCCACGCGAGCCTCGGGGGAAGGTTCACAGAGGTAGATCTCTGCGTATGCTTCTCCAAATAGCCCGCGGACGGGCGCCAGTTGATGCAGCAGCCTTCCGTCAAACTGGCGGGGCTCGACCTCATACTGCTTGCGGGTGAGCTTGTCGACAACCGTGATGCCCACCTTCGCCTCCCGGATCCGATCGCGCAGCTCGGATGCCAGGTACCACTGGATCTTCTCGCCGGTGAGGCTTCGAATGCCCTCCAGAAGCGGCGCAATCTTCAGTTCAGTGCCCCCGTCTGGGAACAACGTGCGCTTAGGCACCACCTCATAACCCGGATCCCCCTTGGACATGGTCATCTGATAAACCCGGCCGTCAGCTCCCGCCGAACTCATGACCAGCGATTCACCGACGGTCCAGAAGCTCAGGAGCCCGATTCCAAACTCGCCCTGCAGCCCGCCGCCAGCCCCTTCACTCTTCAGGCGCCGCTTGACAGAGTCGCAGATGTGCGTGGCCACATACTTGAAGTCGGGAACGCCATCAGCATCGCGGGGAATACCTTGCCCGTTGTCCCGGATAGAAAGGTAGTGCGCACCGTGCTCCCGACCTCGCGTGATCACGACGGCAGTGGCGCGCGCGTCGATGGAGTTTTCGACGAATTCAGCGACCGCCTTGAGCGGGTTACTCTGTGAGAGGGCAATTATCCGGATCGCGTTCCAGTCATCCCCAATGCGAAGCTTTCCCCGGTCCCGGTTCGGAGTGGCGGATGTCTTTCGTGCCATGCCGGTGTTGTGAGGCATTCCCAGGACGCCCGGCCGGCCCGTTACCTTCTATCGGCATTAAGTCAGGCACACGGTCCGGCACGACGGGTACAGAACCCACGCTGACCCTCGCCCCATCGCGGGCCGCCCCGGTGGCGGCCGGGCCACGAGCGTAGTGGACATTAAGTACATTACCGTGGTAATGTACTTTCATGGAAACTACTAAATCCAAGTTGACCGCGCAGGGACAAATCTCCGTACCCTCTGAAGTGCGAAAGAAGCTCGGGGTGGGCCCCGGGTCTATCCTCGAGTGGGTCGAGAAGGATGGCGCATTCGTAATCCGGCGCGCCGGCGTCTACACCTCAGCAGAGATTCACCGGCGGCTATTCCCGCGAGGTGCTCCAGCAGTCGGGTCAGCCATCGATACTAAAGCTGCGATTCGCAAGCACATGCGAAAAAAGCATGCTGGCCGTTGACACAAACGTTCTGGTTCGCCTGATCGCCCGGGATGATGAGCGACAGACCGAGGCGGCGGAACGCGCTGTCAACCTCGGGGGCTGGATCTCTCATCTGGTGCTGGCCGAGACGCTCTGGGTGTTGGACTCCGTGTACTCACTCGATCGAGCACAGATGGTCCAGACCGTGGAGCTGCTACTTCATCACAGCACGCTCACGATTCAGGACTCCGCTACCGTAGAGGCCGCGCTTGAACAATACCGAAATCGTCCAAACGTCGACTTTTCCGACTGTCTCGTACTCGAGATCGCCCGCAAAGCGGGACACTTGCCGCTGGCGACCTTTGACCGCGCTCTCGGCAGATGCCAAGGGGTTCAATGTTTGTAAAGCTTCCTAGGACGTACGTTGGTACCGGAGCACTTGAACACCCGGCCACATGGTCCTCCCTGCGGCAGTTAGTAGCAATTTTTTCGGTGCACTGAACGTGCACGCGAACGAAAGAATAGATCCACCTGAAGGTGTCTATCCAGGGAAGTTCTCTCTGCCACCAACGGATTGCAAATCCGTTTGTCGCAGTAGATCTGCTGCACCATGTTTGCACGAAGATCTTAGTAGAGGGGCTTGAACTGGCGGCGAAACGCAGCTTTCGGCTCCAGCATCGACGGTTTACGAATCCGCTGCTGCTTCTGTCGCGATCCGTCTCGGGACCATTGGACCGCGGCGGCGGGTCCTACAGGCTTCTCCCGGCCTTCTAACTCGGTTTGGGGTATAGATATATCCTGCGGAAATAAACAGACGCAACGCGGGGGACGCCCAGGAGCGCCCAGTCGGAGCCGCGGGCGCACACGGTGACTACTGGCCCGACAGAATTCTTCGTGTCACTTCAATCCCAAGATGATTTCGTCCGTGGCCTTCGCCTCTGCATCCTTTATATCAGATTTTCCAGAGAAAGGATGCGCTGCAGATTCACCAACGAAGGAAAATGACCGCAAGATTTGCTGTGTTTTCGCATCGACTACTGTTACTGCACCGTCGATTTCATTACGGCCCGCGAGGGCACCTAACATGACGCGCGATACACCTGAGACCTCGGTAACCTTGGTCAGCCTCACTGTTATCGTGCAATCAGCACCTTCCCCGTTCGGCCCAGTGATACTACTAAACATACCCGATCCAAGAAGTTGCGCAGCTACCTGTCCCCTGACTTGCGCAGCGACGGCCGCATCTGAAGCCTCCACGTTTAGAGCCGCAACTTTTCCTGATACGCCTCCGACGATACGTTGGGAACGCACTTACGCTGGGCGAACCGCGATTGCACTGACCAGAAACTAGGTTGGCAATGGCTGCTAGATCTTTAACGACTTACGTGTCTCCAAAACAGATTGCGAATCCGTGAGAAACAAGCGACTGACCCGCTATGCAGAGTGACCTAGATAACTGACCGTCAGTACATCGACAGTCCCTATCACTCTCGTGGAGTCACGCTGCTCGCCACAGCCGCTTTACTTTCCTGAGCCGTCACCAACAGATGCTGCGCCACCGAGTCGCCCTGATCGGCTGCCTTCGCCAGCAGCACAATCGCCTTATCTAAATCTCTCGGTATTTTATCTCCGAGTAGGTACATTCTGCCTAGCGTTTCTTGTGAATCAACATCTCCGAGATTGGCAGCGCTCCGAAAATCGGGGACTGCTTCTTTGAAATGATTCAACTGCAAATCGATGTAGCCACGATTGTAGAGAGCGTGTATTGAATTGGGATTCGCTTTCAGAGCCTCTGAATAGAGCTGTAACGCCTCTTCAATTCGCTTCGCTTTGTAGAGCGTATCGCCAGCCTCCTCGTACGGGCCACATGTGAGGCAATCAGGATCAAACGGCGTAAGCCTTCCGGCCTTGCGGTAATCACGGACCGCGGCGTCGACGTTCGCTTCACGGTATCGATGCACCCAGGCGGAGTCCTCGAAAACCATTGCTTCCAGGATGTTCATATCTGCGGGAGCCAGTTGCGCTTGCCGACACTCATTCAGGAACGCCTGCATTTCTGTAGTGCTGCCGCCCCACCGCGTCTCCAGGTAGCTCATGTACTTCTGGCGAACGATCACATTCTTAGAATCGATGCTGATCGATTGGTCAAGAAGACTGCGCACGCCGTCGTGATCACCGGCGGCATTGCGAACATCGATCGAGTGCAGGTACGTCAACAGCGGCTTGTCATCTAACTTCAGAGATTCTCGGAATTCCCCATCCGCCACATCGAATGCAGACTTCATACCTGCGAGTTGCTGCTCGTTGGTCTCCGCGATGAATCCACCACCGCGACTCTCCAATCCTACCTTTTTGTAATAGATGCCCCGGGCAAGATGTGCGATGTACGAAGTCGGCCACGCTTTAACCCATGCCGCATAGTGGGGCGCGAATGACGCATCAGTTGCATAAAACCCGCGGAATGCGTCGCGCAATCGCTCGCCCGATAGCTCTTTGTGTTTATAACCCTGTTGAAGCGCTCCATAGCGCGCTTCCAGTTCAGCGAAGTTATCGCCGGCCAGAAGCACTGCGGTTTCTGTCTTTGTCGGGATCGCCGGACTTTTGGCGCCCGAGGCTATTGGAAGGGATGCCGCCGCCAGCAGGCAGACGAGCGTAAGTCCTCGCAGTGCAGCCACAGTCATGTCCTCCCTGCAGACGGAGAAGGGATCTGGCTACAGCTTATGTAGTGTCGTCAGACTTGGGAGGAAATCCATCACAGTTCCCCTCGTACTCTACCGGGTTTCTAAAGCAGGTCCCGCCATAGCCGCTGGCGTTCCCAGTCCATTGGTTCTGAGCGCTAGAGCGACCCGGATGCTAAATCGAAGGCTCGTCAACCGCTGCACTCAGATTGCACTATTCTTCCGCGAGACCTGCAGGGCCGCCTCACAATCGCGGCTCAACGTAGCAGGCATCAACGGATTGTCAATCCCTTGGTCCGACTGATACTCGCTGGACACCGCAGCGCTCTGTGACGGCGTCCGATCGGCGGCGCACGGAGGCTGCGATGGCTCTCAATCAGTGGCGCGCCGCAAATCTTGCACGCGTCGCGCCTTGCCGTCAGACCGCTCCACCTTTCCTGGTTCGACAACCTCCACTCCAATGCTCACGCCAACGTGCTCCTTGACGCGCCGCATCAGCTCGCGGGCAGCGGCCGGCCAGTCAGCGGCCGCGATTCCTGGGCGCGCTTCGACGCGAACCCGCATCTCGTCGAGTCTTTCCGGACGCGTTACCTCGATGAGGTAGTGCGGCGCGAAGATGCCGCAAGACAGGATGTGCTCCTCGATTTGGCTCGGAAATATGTTGGCGCCCCTTACGATCAACATATCGTCCGTACGCCCCCCGATACGCGCTACGCGGCGCATGGATCGCGACGTAGGCTCCATGAGTCGCGTCAGGTCGCCGGTTCGATAGCGAATCACCGGCATTGCCTCCTTTGTCAGTGAGGTGATAACCAACTCGCCTTCTTCGCCGTTGCCCAACACGGCACCGCTTTCTGGATCGACAATTTCAGGGTAGAAATGGTCCTCCCAAAAAGTTAGAGCGCCCTTGTCGATCACGCATTCTTGAGCCACGCCTGGCCCCATTACCTCGGAAAGTCCGTAGATATCCACCGCGTCGATCCCGAACGCCTGCTCGATCTCCCCACGCATCCCCTCGCCCCAGGGCTCTGCCCCAAAAATCCCGATTTTCAGCGACGTTGAGCGCGGGTCTACTCCTTGGCGCACGAACTCGTCCAGAATTGCCAGCATGTAACTGGGCGTTACCATGATGATGTCCGGCTGGAGATCCTGGATGAGCTGCACTTGCCGCTTCGTTTGGCCACCGGATACTGGAACTACCGTGCACCCAAGCGCCTCGGCCCCGTAGTGAGCACCGAGACCTCCCGTAAACAGACCGTACCCGTACGCGACGTGAATCTTCATACCGGGTCGACCACCGGCCGCGTAGATTGAGCGGGCCACGACACTCGCCCACATGTTGAGGTCGGACTGCGTGTAACCGACGACTGTGGGCTGACCGGTCGTCCCGGATGACGCGTGAATTCGTGCCAGCTGTGCCTGTCCTACCGCGAAGAAGCCAAACGGATAGGCATTGCGCAGATCTACCTTGCGCGTGAAGGGAAAATGCTGAAGTTCAGAGAGCGCCTGTAGGTCCTCAGGCTTTACGCCGGCGGAGTCAAATTTCTCCGTGTAACGGACATTATCGTGATATGCGTGCTGCAACTGGGTGCGCAATCGCTCTAACTGCAATGCCTGCAGTTCCTCGATTGGGGCAGTTTCAATGCGATCTAAGCCCAAAGCCCCTGCTGTTCTAGGCTCGAATGCGCCCGTCATCTGTTCGGCCTGCTTCGTTGAGTTTTTGCCGTTTCTGGTGCAGCTGCATTGGCGAAGCCAGAACCCACGGCGTGGCTATTGCTGAGTGGTCAAGGCGGTCGACAACAGGTGGGCGCGGGTGGCAGCAGGATCTTTTAGCCGTTCGGAGCGGTAAGAAGTCACCTCCGCCGCCGTAAAGTCCTTTGTGCCCGGGGGAAGCGACAGGTCGCTCAGACTGCGCATCATCCAGTTGAGCAGCTCTGCGATCTCAGTGTCGGAAAGCATCGATTGCGATGTGCCCGGGACCTGCACCAGGTAGCGTCGGCCGGGCGGACTCAGGGCAAACGGCACGAGAGTATTGCGCAGCGAGGGCACCTTGCCAGAGGCACCGGACCCGTCTTCCACATGGCATCCCATGCAGTTGAGCATGTAGTTGGCCCGCGGCTCATATCCGTGTGCACAATTGATCATCAGTATCATCGCGAACAACCACGGGGTGCCTGCCGCCGCAGTTCTTGCCGCGCGGATAGCGGCGGTCGAAATCACTTCGCCGTGCCCACAATGCGCGCAACCGAGCAATGGTACGGCATCCCCACCTTGCTTCCCGCGCACCAGTCATAGTCATTCGCCCGGAACGGTACATAGATTGGCTTGTCGCTCTCGTTGCGGTTACAGAGACAGCGACCGCAGCTGCCCTTTCCACAGCAATCATTGTACGAGACGATGTAGTCCTTGCCGTTACCGGGATTGTGACAGGTACCGATCCATGTCACGGCCGACGGTTCCGTACCGGGCGGGCAGCTGTGCTGCGTGCCGCCGCAGCAGCTACAGAGAAATCCATCGATTGCGCAGTGGCGCCAGTAGTCACAACTACTCGGGTCGCCCGGGTCATTGGCCGCTGGAGTCTTGGCGGCCGCCCCTCGTGCCATAGGCAGCAGCGGTAGTGTCATAGCGCCAACCAGGACCACCCCCAGTCGTCCCAGCACGCTGCGCCGGCTGGTGCGCCGTGCGAGATCGCGCGCGCCGTCTTCCATCCATCGATCCACCAGCTTCATGCGATACCCTCCCGGAAGACGTTCACGGCAGCAGCAACGTTGTCGGCGTGAGCCCGATGTCGGGCACGGTGCGCAGGTGCCGGCCGGACTGGGCGTCGTAGACATCAAGATTGTGGCTGCCGATAAAGGCCGCAAGCAACAGAGGGTGGGCATCCTCGGTGACCTGGATCGAGCCGGCCGGGCTGGACAGCGCAATCGTCCGCACGCGCACGCCCTTGTCGACGTCGAAGACCCAGACCTGACTGCCGGGGTCCTTGTGCGTGCCCTCCCCGCCCTGATGCATCACGGCGTACAGCTGGCGCGTGGCGCGATGGATGGCAAGATGCTGCAGCCCCCCCGACCGCCACAGCTTCTTGCGCTCGTCGATACTGGTCAGCCACCAACGCGGCCCCGCCGAGACCGCAGTCGCCGAAACCTTGAGCGGCAGGACTTCGCCCTTGAAGGACACGAACCAATAGCTGTCGCCGCTGCGCACGCCCTTCTCGGTGACTGGATCCCCGTCGACATCGATCAGCTTCTTCGTGTGCGAGCTGGCTATCGCTTTACCCTGGTCGTCGATGGTGACTTTCAGCAGCGTCCCGTCTGAGCAGATCGAAAAGAAGGATCGCGGACCCGTCGGGTAGACGAGCGCGCACCCTGCGGTATTGATTTCACCGACGAAGGTGCGGCTTTTCGTGTCGACCACGCTCACCGACTGCGCAGGGGTGAAATTGTAGATGAGCAGAAAGCGCTCGTCGTCGCTCAGCACTGACGCATTCACCATCGGCATGATGGCGGCGCGCTTCGGTGGAATCGG
>JANYBG010000232.1 GCA_025360865.1 Pseudomonadota bacterium
GCGTCCGGATCGATGAGCACGCCGCCGCCCCCCACGGATTCGGGCAGGCCGGCATAGGCGCGCGCCAGCACTGGAATTCCCGAGGCATGAGCCTCAGTCACGACCCGACCCCAGGTCTCCTCCCATTGGCTCGGCACCAGCAGGATGCGGGTGTGCGCGTAGATGCCGCGCATGTTGAGCGTGGGTTCGCGCCAGGTGACGTTCGGCAGTTCGTGCGCCGCGGCGCACAGCCCGCGCACGAACGTGTCCTCGGTGTTCCACGCCTCCACGAACATGAAGGGGATGTCGGGGCAGGCCTGGGCGAGGTCAAAGGCGATCTGTCCGCCCTTGATGCGCCGCGGGTTGACCATAGTCACGCACGCGCGCGTGGTCTCAAGCGCATACGCGTCGCGGTCCGTGAGCGGCGGGATCACCACCGCGTCAAGTCCGATGAGCTGCTTCACGACCCCGGCGGTGTATGCGGAGTTTGCGATCAGAGACAATCCGTCCAGCAGCCGCGGACTCCTCAGGCGCCGCAGCGAGCCCAGCTCGTGGAAGTAAAAGGCGCTGCGTACACCGGTCGCCGCGCAGAAGGGCGCGAGCTCGAAGGATTCATCGGCGCCGCCGGAGATGATGATCGCATCGGGACCGAAGTCCTCCACGACTGGACGGATCGCCGTGCGGTGGCTGTAGCCGCGGTAGACCGGAAGTCCGCGGTAACTGGTGCGCGGGAAGGCCCGCCGGGTGAGGCGGCTCTTGATGCGGTTGTGGAGCCAGATGGCGTCATGCCGCCCGACCTGGCACATGACCGCCGCGGTATGGCCCATGGCGGTCAATTGACGGCACAAGTCGTAGGTGGTGGTTTCCACCCCGCCCAGCAGCTGCGGCAGATATATCCGTGGGTTAACGAACAGCACGCGCAACAGCGAAACTCCCCAATGCGACCTGAGTGCGTTCCCGCACCCCTTCGGGGAGTACAGTACAATAAAGGTCTAAAAAATGCGTTCCGCAGGAACGCCGATTAATGTGAAATAGCGTCATCCGTGAGCGGCCGACAAGCACCCCTGGTGAGTCTGGTAACGCCCGTCTACAACGGCGGCGAGTACCTGCGCGAGTGCATCGAGAGCGTGCTGGCGCAGACCTACACCAACTGGCGCTACGTGATCGTCAACAACTTCAGCGCGGACGACACGCTGGAGATCGCGCGTCACTACGCGACGCTCGACTCACGCGTCAGCGTGTCCGACAACGCGCGGTTCCTGCCAATCGTCGCCAACCACAACCACGCGCTCACCCTGATTGATCCCCAGAGCCTCTACTGCAAGCCGGTCATGGCCGATGACTGGCTGTACCCCGAGTGTCTCGAGCGGCTCGTCGCCGCGGCGCTCGAGCGGCCGTCCGTTGGCCTGGTGTGCGCCAGCGCGCTGACCGGCACGCACCGCATCCTCTTCGACCGGCTCGGCGCCATCCACGCGCCCACGACTTACCTGAGTGGCCGGGAGGCCGCCCGCGCTGGGCTGCTCGAGGAGGGCTACTTCTTCGGCTCGCCCACCACCATGCTCATCAGGTCGGATCTGATCCGCAAGCGCGCGCCGTTCTACAACCCGGAGAATCTGCAGGCGGACGAGGAGGCCTGCTACGACATTCTGCGCGAATGCGACTTCGCGTTCGTGCACGAGGTGCTCGCCTATGTGCGCACGCATGCGCGCAGCCACACCTCGGCGACGTACTACCTCTTCACGATGCCAAGCTGCCACACCTACGCGCTGGCAAGGTATGGCCGCGACTACCTGAGCGAGGCGGAATTAACCCACCGGCTGGATGAGCGGCTGCGGCAGTATTACGCGCGCCTCGCGCTGGGTGCGATCGAGCGGCGCGGCGAGGAGTTCTGGGCCTATCACCGGCATATGCTCCAGATGATCGGCGCGCCGCTGGATCGCATGAAGCTCGCCAGTGCCATCGCCGCGCACGTGGGACACAAGCTGGTTTCCCCGACATCCCTCGCGCGCGGCATCTTCGGCCGCCTCGTCGCGGTATCTCGCCGCCTGAGCGGCCGTCGCGGCGCGTCCTAGTAAGGGTGCGGCGAGCGCAGGTGCAGGTCGGTGATCTCGACCCCGGCGGGCAGGGTGGCGAGGGTAACCACCACCTGCGCCACACTGGCCGCGCTCATCAGCGCGGAGGGTCGGTAGCGCTTTCCCTCGCGCCGAAAAATGCGCGCCATGCGCGGGGTGGCCGTCCTGCCCGGATAAAGGCTGGTGACCCTGATGCCGCGTCGATTGAGGTCCTGCCGCAGGCCATCGGTAAGACCCTGCACGGCGTGCTGAGTGGCCTTGTAGAGCGCGACACCCTGGCCCGTTCCCTTCACCACGCTTGAGTTCACGAAGACCACCTGTCCCCGGGCGCGCGCGAGCCCCACCAGCAGCCCCTGCGTCAGGAGGTACGGCGCGCGCACGTTGACGTCGAAGAGCCGCGCGAAGCTGTCGGGGTCGAAGCGGCCTGACTCGGTCCAGTCGTACTCGCCGGCGCAATGCACCAGCAGATCCACGTGACCCAGCGCGAGGATCTCCAGTATCAGGGCGCGCAGGTCATCGAGGGAGCCCAGGTCCGCCACAGCGGTGCCGGCGACTCGGCCGCGCGGCAGCCCGCGGGCGACGGCGGCGACCTTGCCGGCGTCGCGGCCCACCAGGAATACGCGCGTCCCCGCGCTCGCCAGCGCCCGGGCCGTGGCCAGGCCAATTCCAGAGGTCGCCCCGGTGACCACAGCGACTTTGTTACGTCTCATCCGCGCAAAGATCCTTCTTCTGTGTGCGGGCGGTCAAGTACAGATGGTCAAAAGGGACGCGGCTTGCCAAACTCATCACCCGGAAAGGCTCGGGCCGTGGCGAAACATGCTTGAACTGACACTGCCAGCCGCGCGCAAGCGGCCCACGCGCATCCTGTGCATCGGGGCGCACTGCGATGACATCGAGATCGGCTGCGGTGGCACGCTGCTGAAGCTCCTGGCGCGCGCTGGCGCGTGGGACGTGACCTGGGCGGTGTTCAGCGGCGATGCCACCCGGGTCCGCGAGTTGAACGCCAGCGCGCGCCGCTTCCTGCGCCAGGCCCGCGCGTCGCGCCTGCTCGTGCACCCGTTCGAGGACGGCTACTTCCCCGCCCACTACGGGGCGATCAAGAAGGCGTTCGTGACGCTGAGGAAGCTGCCCGACCCGGACCTCGTCTTCACGCACCAGCGCGATGACCGGCACCAGGACCACCGCCTGCTCAGCGAACTCACCTGGAACGTGTTTCGTCGCAACCTGCTTCTCGAGTACGAGATTCCCAAGTACGACGGCGGCCTCACGGATCCGACTTTCTTCGTGCCGCTCACGCGCGCTCAGGTCGCGGCGAAGACCCGGGCACTGCTCGGCAGCTATCCCAGCCAGCAAGCCAAGCCGTGGTTCACCCCGGAGACGTTCGAGGCGCTGATGCGACTGCGCGGAGTCGAGGCTGGAGCCACCAGCGGGTGGGCCGAGGGCTTCCACGTTCGCAAACTCCTCCTGGGCTGACCGTCAGGGTCGGCGCGCGGAGAGACGGATGGACCCATCACGATCAGGGATGAGGATAGCGCTCCTGGCAGGGCTGGTGATCGTCGCGGCGCTGCTGACCTGGTCGCTGCCGCGGCCGCGCACCGAGTCAGCGCCGGCGCCTCCCGGGCCTGCCGCGATTGATTATTCTCCCGACTCCGGCACCGCAGCCTCAGTCGCCCCACCGGCGGGCAGGCCGGGCGCGCAGGTTCCGGGGGAGACGGCTCCCGCCTCCGCGACCGCTGAGTCGGACAGCGAGGCCCCGGCGGCGCCCTGGTCCCCGATCGACCAGCGCCAGAATTCCAAGATCTCGCGCGGGCTCGTCGCCCACGATGGCGGGGGACTTCTGGTCAGCGCCGTTCCCCCCGGGAGCGTGCCAGAGCAACTGCGGCTGCAGCCGGGCGATGTGATCGTCTCGGTGAATGGAGAGCCGGTGAGCTCGACCGAGGACTTCGCGCGGATATACCGGGAACAGGGCACACCGACCCAGCTGACCATCCTGCGTCGGGGGCGCGAGATGCATCTGCACTGAAGTCCCTGGCCTTCGCAAGCCGCGACCTCCTGTAACAAAAGTGAGTCGCCAAACTGTCGGTTTACTTTACAGTTACGGGAGGCGTTTTCGAGTTTTCCCACAGCACTCTTGATTCGACTCGATTTTCTGGGGCGGCACGGATGTTGCTGTATCGTACGGACGCGTACTGGGGCGGGAAGCCCCTTTTAAGTCAAGAGGGAGCATGCCCAGAAAGACTCTTTGGGCGGCGGCGCTGTCGCTGCTGACGGCTGTGGTTCACGCCCAGACCGATGTGCTCGTCTCGCGCTACGACGCCGGCCGCACCAGCCAGAACCTCAGTGAAGCGGCCCTCAGCACGCAGAGCGTGAATGTCGGGACCTTCGGCAAGGTGTACTCCTACCCCGTGGACGGCCAGATCTACGCCCAGCCGCTGGTCAAATCGAATCTGACGATCCCCGGCGAGGGCACTTTCAACGCCGTCTTCGTCGCCACGCAGCACTCAAGCGTTTACGCGATTGATGCGGACACCGCGACCCCCCTGTGGCGCCGCAGCTTCATTAGTCCGAGCACGGGGCTGACCACTCGCATCGCCAGCGGCAACGAGGACATCAGTACCGAGGTCTCCATCACCTCGACTCCGGTGATCGATGGGGTCAATGGCACCCTCTACATCGTTGCGCAGACGGTGCAAAGGGGTTTCCCGGCGTATTACTGGCTGCACGCGCTGGACATGACCACGGGCGCCGACAAGATCGCGCCGGTGCGCATCCAGGCCGCGGTGGGTACCGGGATCACACCGCTGCTGATCGACGCGGCCACGAGCGAACAGCGCCCCGGTCTCGTCCTGAGCAACGGTGTCGTCTACCTGGGATTCGGCTCCAACGGTGACAACTTCCCCTGGGTCGGCTGGCTGGTGGGTTACAACGCCACGACGCTTGCCCAGGTGAGCCTGCTGTGCACCTCCCCGGGCGGGCAGTTCGGTTCGGGCGTGTGGTCAGGGGGCGAGGCCCCACCGGTCGACGCCGCGGGAAACATCTACATCTCGACGGGCAACGGTTACTTCAACGGCACCGCGAGCTGGGGGGACTCGATCCTGAAGCTCTCGACCGGCGCTGGCCTTGCCGTCGCGGACTATTTCACGCCCTTCAACCAGGCCGCGCTCGCGGCCGCGGACCTGGACCTGGCCGCCGCGGGGCTCATCCTCCTGCCGGACGCCGCGGGCTCGCCGGCGCACCCGCACCTGCTGGTGACTTCCGGCAAGGACGGCGAGGTGTACCTCATCGATCGAGACGCGATGGGTCACTACAACGGTTCGTACGCGACGCCCAACACGAACATCGTGCAGTGGATCCCCAACGCGCTCGGCGCCACGAACGTGCCGGTGCTCCAACCGACGCTCGCCTACGCCGCGAACAGCTTCACCTCGCCCGCCTACTGGGGGCGCCAGGTGTATTTCTGCGGCGCCCAGGACCCGTGCAAGGCCTTCTCGATGGCGAACGGGCTGCTGAGCACAACGCCGGCGTCCCTGACCCCGTCGACTTTCGGGTACCCCGGCAGCCAGCCGGTGATCTCCGCGGCGAACGCGAGCGCGACGACCGCGGTGCTGTGGGCGGTGGAGCGGGATGCCACCAACAACGTCGCGGTGCTGCATGCCTACGATGCGAGCAATCTTGCCACCGAGCTCTACAACAGCAAGCAGGCGGCGAACAACCGGGACGCCGCGGCCGCGCCCGTGAAATTCTCCGTGCCCACCGTGGCCAACGGCAAGGTGTTCCTCGCGACCCAGACCGAGGTCGACGTGTACGGGCTCCTGGCGGGGAGCCCACAGCGTCTCGCCGCGCCCACATTCACGCCAGCGCCCTCGAGTTATGTGGGCGCGCAGGCGGTGACGCTCAGCGCAAGCCCGGGCGCGCAGATCTACTACACCCTTGACGGGAGCCTGCCGACGCTCGCCTCGAAGCTCTATTCCGCGCCGCTGACCGTCAGCGCCACGACGACGATCAACGCGATGGCGGTACAGACCGGCTGGCTGACCAGCGCCCCGAGCGTCGGCACGTTCAACATCACCGCAGTGGTCCAGATCGCGTACGTGCAGGGCAACTACGCCACCCCACAGTCCCCGCAGAGCGCGGTCGCCGTTAAATACACCGCCGCGCAGCAGCAGGGTGACCTCAACGTGGTGGTCGTGGGCTGGGGCGACTCCTCGGCGTCCGTGCGCAGTGTCTCGGACGCCTCCGGAAACACCTACGCGCTCGCGACGGGCCCCACCGTCCTAAGCGGCGTGGCGAGCCAGGCCGTCTACTACGCCCCGGGCATCGCGGGGGCGGCGGCCGGCGCCAACAGCCTGACGGTGAATTTCAACGGGTCCGCGATCTATCCGGACATCCGCATCGCCGAATACAGCGGCGTGTCCGCAAGCGCACCGCTGGATGTGGGCGCCGGGGCGAGTGGCGGCGGCACGTCAGCCAACAGCGGCAGCATCACCACGAGCACCAGTGGAGAGCTGATCGTGGGCGCGGACGTCACGGTGCAATACACCTACGTGGGCGCCGGGTTCACCCAGCGCCAGCTCACGGTGCCAGATGGAGACATCCTGGAGGACCTGATCGCGGGGGCCGCGGGAAGCTATTCGGCAGGGGCGACCATCGCCCCGGCCGGCGCGTGGATCATGCAGCTCGCGGCCTTCAAACCCGCGAGCGGCGGCGTCATCCCGCCGGTGCCCACAGCGCCCGGCGCGCTGACGGCCCTCGCCAATGGCGCGACGGGAATCAACCTGAGTTGGGCCGCCGCCACCGAAAGCGGCGGCTCGATCGCGCAGTACCTGATCGAGCGCTGCCAGGGCGCCGGCTGCGCTAACTTCGTCCAGGTCGGCGTTTCGGCCACGACGGCCTACGCGGACGCGGGCCTGGGGGGTTCCAAGACCTACAGCTATCGCGTGCGCGCGAAGGATGCGGCGGGGAACTCCGGGGCCTATTCCGGCGCGGCCACCGCGACCACGGCCGCCGCGGTTCCGGGTACCCCGACCAACCTTGCCGTCACCGCGCTGAGCAGCACGCAGCTCAACCTCAGCTGGGGCGCCGCCAGCGAGGCCGGCGGCACGATCTCCCAGTACCTGATCGAGCGCTGCCAGGGCTCAGGCTGCGGCACCTTCACGCAGATCGGCACCTCGACTTCGGTCAGTTTCCAGGACACAGGTCTCAGCGGCTCGACGAACTACGCCTACCGGGTGCGCGCCAAGGATTCCGTGGGAAACACCGGGGCCTATTCGAATATCGCCACTGCCACCACCCTTGCGGTCAGCTTCACCGCTCCGGCGAACCTGACCGCGACCAGCGCGAGCTCGACCCAGATCACCCTCACGTGGGCCGCGGCCTCGGAGACCGGCGGCACGGTCAGCCAATACCGCATCGAGCGTTGCCAGGGCGCAGGCTGCGGCACGTTCGCGCAGGTCGGCACGTCCACGAGCACCGGGTACGGCGACGCGGGGCTCACCGCGGGGACCTCGTATACCTACCGCGTGCGCGCCAGCGATGCGGCGAGCAATGTGGGACCGTACTCGAACACCGCGACCGCGATGACAGCCCCCGCCACAGTCACCATCACGGCACCCGCGGGCTTGAGCGCGGTGAGCGCGGGTCCGACGCAGATCAACCTCGCCTGGACCGCCGCCTCGGAGACCGGCGGCACGATCAGCCAGTACCTGGTCGAGCGTTGCCAGGGGACAGGCTGCGTCACGTTCTCCCAGGTCGGCACGTCCACCTCGGTCAGCTTCAGCGACACCGGTCTTGGCGCCTCGACGAGCTACAGCTATCGCGTGCGCGCCCGGGACGCCGCGGGGAACATGGGCGCGTATTCGAATGTCGCGACCGTGAGCACCGCGGCGGTCATCCCCACGGCCCCGTCCAATCTCACCGCGGCCAGCGCGGGTCCGGCGCAGGTCAACCTCGCCTGGGGCGCCGCCTCCGAGACCGGCGGCACCATCAGCCAGTACCTGATCGAGCGCAGCCAGAGTTCCGCGTGCGCCACGTTCACCCAGATCGGCACGGCGACGTCGGTCACTTACAGCGACACCGGGCTCAACGGCTCGACGAACTACACGTACCGCGTGCGCGCGAGGGACGCGGCGGGGAACATGGGCGCGTATTCCAATACCGCGACCACGATCACCGCCGCGGTCACCTTCACCGCCCCGGCCAATCTCACCGCGACCAGCCCAAGCTCAACCCAGATCAACCTCACGTGGTCCGCCGCCGCCGAGACCGGTGGCACGATCAGCCAGTACCGCATCGAGCGCTGTCAGGGTTCCGGGTGCGGCACCTTCACGCAGGTGGCGACTTCCGCGACCACGGCCTACAACGACGCGGCTCTGGCGGCGGCGACCGCGTATTCCTACCGGGTCCGCGCCAGCGATGCGGCAGGCAACCTCGGGCCGTACTCGAACATCGCCACCGCGTCCACGGCGACACAGGGCCCGCCGGCGATCGCCTTCGTCCAGCAGAACTACGCGGACCCGCAGTCGCCACAGTCACGCGTGACGGTGCGCTTCAATGGCGCGCAGGTCGCCGGTGACCTGAACGTCGTGATCGTGGGCTGGAACGACTCGACCGCGATGGTGGGCTCGATCAGCGATTCCAGTGGCAACACCTATCGCCTGGCGGTGGGGCCCACGGTGATCTCCGCGACCGCCTCCCAGTCGATCTACTACGCCTCGGCCATCGTGGGTTCAGCCGCGAACACCGTGACCGTCGCCTTCACCAGCGCGGTGATGTACCCCGACGTCCGCGCGCTCGAATACAGCGGCATCGATACGACCAACCCGCTGGATGTGACCGCGAGCGGGACCGGCAACAGCGGGCTCAGCGCCAGTGCCGCGGTCACCACGACCTACGCCAACGATCTGATCGTCGGGGCGAACACCGTGGTACAGACCACCCTGGGTCCAGGCACGGGCTTCACGAGCCGCGTGATCACCAACCCCGACGCGGACATCGCCGAGGACCGGATTGTGTCGGCGATCGGCAGCTACAGCGCGACCGCCCCCTTAAGTCCGCCCGCGCCCTGGATCATGCAGCTCGCCGCCTTCCGGCGGCACCCTTAGGGAGCCGAACCGCCGCCCCGGGGCGGAAGCTCCCCGGAAGGGGGGCCCGATGGCCCGCGACGCCGCTCACGCCCCGGCGCAGCTTGGGCGTCCCCCGCGGACACCCTGCCAACTGTGACGGCGCTCACAATGTGAGAGCCCGGCGGCTTTACACGGTGGTGTAAAGTTCCGCATGCCATTGTGATGGCGTTTCCGTAAACCAAGGTCTTCATGCGCTTCCGCGTTCTCGGTCAGCACATACCGGCGTCTCTGGGAATCCTCGCACTCACGGAGGCGCTGATCGCCGCGTTCGCCCTGTACGCGGCCGTGTGCATCCGCTTCGAGACCCCTCTATCCCACCTGCCGCAGCTGGAAAAGGAGATCGGGCCCCTGTGGCCGCGCGCCCTGATGTACCCGGCCATCGTGGTGGTGAGCCTGATGGCCTTCGGCCTGTACAGCGCGCGCCAGCGTGCCCAGCTATCAGGCGTGCTCGTGCGCGTCGCCGCGGCGCTGCTGATCGCGACCGGGGTGCTCGCGGCCGTGTTCTACCTGGTTCCCGCGGTGCGGCTGTGGCGCGGTGTCGAGGCGCTGGCCGTCATCGTGACCGCCTGCGGCGTCGTGATCTCGCGCATCGTGTTCGCGCGCGCCGTTGACCAGGACATTTTCAAGCGCCGCGTGCTGGTGTACGGCACCGGGACGGCGGCCGCCTCGGTCGCGCGCCTGCGACGCTCATCGGACCGGCGTGGATTCCAGCTGGTCGGGTTCGTCAGCCCGGGCGACGAGCCGCTCAGCGTGCCCGCGGAGCGCGTTCTGGATGCCGGTGGCGACCTGCGCGGGCTGTGCGAGAAGCTCAGTGTCACCGAGGTGGTGGTGGCGATGGATGACCGCCGCCGCGGGTTCCCGATCCGGGGGCTGCTCGAGTGCCGCCTCGCCGGGGTCGATGTCACTGAACTCCTGAGCTTCCTGGAGCGCGAGACCGGCCGCGTGCGCGTGGACATGCTCAACCCGAGCTGGATGATCTTCGGCCAGGGCTTTCGCCGCGATCCGTTACGCCTGTTCTCCTCCCGCATGCTCGACCTCGCGGCGAGCGTGCTCGTGCTCGCGATCTCGCTGCCCGTCATGCTGATCACCGTCATCGCCATCAAGGTCGAGGACGGACCTGCCGCCCCCGTGCTGTACAGCCAGCGCCGAGTGGGCCTGGGCGGGCGGGTGTTCAACGTGCTCAAGTTCCGCAGCATGCGCACCGATGCGGAGTCCAACGGCGCGCAGTGGGCGCTGCAGTCCGACCCGCGCGTCACGCGCGTGGGTGGCCTCATCCGCAAGCTGCGCATCGACGAGCTGCCGCAGATATTCAACGTCGTGCTCGGCCACATGAGCTTCATCGGGCCACGCCCCGAGCGTCCGGAATTCGTCAACGATCTTGCGGAGAAGATTCCCTACTACGTGCAGCGCCACACCGTGAAGCCCGGGATCACCGGCTGGGCGCAGCTGTGCTATCCGTACGGCTCCTCAGAGCAGGACGCGCTCGAGAAGCTGCAGTACGACCTGTACTACATCAAGAACAAC
>JANYBG010000025.1 GCA_025360865.1 Pseudomonadota bacterium
CGGTGATGAACGGCATGAACGGGTGCAGCAAGGCCATCGCCTGATCGAGCACCCAGGCCGTGCACGCGCGGGTCTCGGCCTTGGCGGCCTCGTCGTCGCCCAGCAGGATCGGCTTGGCGAACTCGACGAACCAGTCGCAGAACACGTTCCAGATAAAGCGGTAGAGACCGTTCGCCGCCTCGTCGAAGGCGCAGGTCTCCAGCGCCGTCGTCACCGACTGGACGGCGCGGTAAAGTTCGCCGCGCACCCAGCGATTGACGGTGAGGGCCGCGTTGGCCGGATCGCAGCCCTCGACTCGAGCCGCGCCGTTCATCTCGCAGAACCGGGCGGCGTTCCACAGTTTGGTTCCGAGGTTGCGGTAGCCCTCGATGCGCGGTTTCGCGAGCTTGATGTCGCGCGCCTGGCCGGACATCGCGACCAGGGTGAAGCGCAGGGCGTCGGCGCCGTATTCGTCGACCAGCTCCAACGGGTCCATGACGTTGCCCTTGGACTTCGACATCTTGGCGCCCTCGGCGTCCCGGATCAGGGCGTTGATGAACACCCGATGGAACGGGACCTCGCCCATGAAGTGCAGGCCCATCATCATCATCCGGGCGACCCAGAAGAAGATGATGTCGAAGCCTGTGACCAGCACGTTCCCAGGGTAGAAGCGCGCGAGCTCGCCGGTGGACTTAGGCCAGCCGAGCGTCGAGAACGGCCACAGCGCGGAGGAGAACCAGGTGTCGAGCACGTCCGCATCCTGGCGCAGCCTCGTGCCGTGGGGAAGCTTGTGGCGCGCACGCACCTCGGCCTCGTCGCGGCCGACGTAGATATTGCCCTGCGGGTCGTACCAGGCAGGGATGCGGTGTCCCCACCACAGCTGCCGGCTGATGCACCAGTCCTTGATGTTGCGCATCCACTCGAAGTACGTGCGCGACCAGTTCTCCGGCACGAAGCGCGTGCTTCCGCCCGCGACCGCCTGGATGGCGGGCGCCGCCAGTGGGGCGATCTTCACGTACCACTGGTCGGTGAGGTAGGGCTCGAGCACCGCCCCGCTGCGGTCCCCGCGCGGCACGTGCAGGCGGTGCTTCTCGATCTTCTCGATGAGGCCCAGGCTCTCGAGCTCGGCGACGATGCGCTTGCGCGCCTCGAAGCGGTCGAGCCCGCGGAAGCGCTCGGCCACGGTGTCGGCCATGGCGGCGCGCGGGGTGAAGACGTTGATGCGCGGCAGGTTGTGGCGCTGGCCCACCTCGTAGTCGTTGAAGTCGTGCGCCGGGGTGATCTTCACGCACCCCGAACCGAAGGCCGGATCCACGTAGGTGTCGGCGATGACCGGGATGTCGCGCGCGGCCAGCGGCAGGCGCAGCATCTTGCCGATGAGTTTCGTGTAGCGCTCATCGTCCGGGTGGACGGCCACCGCGGTGTCCCCGAGCATGGTCTCCGGGCGCGTGGTGGCGACGCAGAGGTGGCCGGACCCATCGGCGAGCGGGTAGCGCAGGTGCCACAGGTGGCCTTCCTCCTCCTGCGACTGCACCTCGAGATCCGACAGCGCGGTGAGCAGCACGGGGTCCCAGTTCACCAGGCGCTTGCCGCGGTAGATCAGGCCTTCCTCGTGCAGGCGCACGAACACTTCGGTCACCGCGAGCGAGAGGTCCGGATCCAGCGTGAAGCGATCGCGGCTCCAGTCGACCGAGTCTCCGAGCCGGCGCATCTGGCCGGCGATGCTGTCGCCGGACTGCGCCTTCCACTGCCAGACCCGCGCGATGAAATCCTCGCGCGTCAGGTCCGTGCGGCGGATGCCATTCGCGTTCAGCTGCCGCTCGACGACCATCTGGGTCGCGATGCCGGCGTGGTCGGTGCCCGGCTGCCATAACGCATCCGCCCCACGCATGCGCTGGTAGCGAGTGAGAGTGTCCATGAGGGTGTGCTGAAAGGCGTGCCCCATGTGCAGCGTCCCGGTGACGTTCGGGGGCGGGATCATGATGCAGTAGGGAGCACCGTGACCGCTGGGCGCGAACCAGCCGCTGGATTCCCAGCGTTCGTAGATGCGCCGCTCGAGTTCCCGCGGCGCGTACACCTTGTCCATTAACAGCTGACTTTCAAAGGGGAGGGCGCCGGGGATTATAGCGGCTTGGCGCCCCGGTTCCGCGGGCAATGCCCGGGAAGAAGCAGGCGGCCGCGGCCGCCTGCGCGCCCTCAGCGCACGCGCAGGAGGCGGGCGGTCAGGCGCACGGCGCGCCGCAGGCGGCAGAAGCGCACGTGGCGGATCTCACGCTCGTGGCTGGCGCCGTGGCGTGTCAGCGAGCCGCGCGGTGCAGGAGGAACTCCGCGAGCAACGGCGTCGGCCGGCCCGTGCTGCCCTTCTGCGCACCGCTCTGGTAGGCGATGCCCGCGACGTCGAGGTGCGCCCATTTCAGTCCTTGCGTGAATTTAGCGAGAAAGGCCGCGGCGGTGATCGCTCCGCCATCACGGCCGCCGACGTTCGCGAAGTCGGCGAAGTTGCTCTTCAGCGACTCGGCGTAGTCCTCGGTCAGTGGCAGCTCCCAGCAGCGGTCATCGGCGCGCACGCCGGCCGCGAGCAGCTCCCGCACGAGGTCGCCGTCATTGCCCATCACCCCTGAATGGAAGTGGCCGAGCGCGACCACGCAGGCCCCGGTCAGGGTCGCGACGTCCACGACCACGGCCGGGTTGAAGCGCCGCGCGTAGTGCAGCGCGTCGCACAGGATCAGCCGCCCCTCGGCATCGGTGTTCAGGATCTCGACCGTGCGCCCCGAGGCGCTCGTGGCGATGTCCCCGGGCTTGACCGCGCGGCCACCGGGCATGTTCTCCACCGCGGCGACCAGTCCCACGACATTCAGCGGCAGGGCTAGCCGCGCGGCCAGGCCGATGGCCGCGAGCACGGCCGCCGCCCCGCTCATGTCGAACTTCATCTCATCCATCCCCGGCGGATCCTTCAGGGAGATGCCGCCGGAATCAAAGGTCACGCCCTTGCCCACCAGCACGACGGGCGCCTCGCCCTTCTTGCCGCCCTTGTGCTCGAGCACGAGGA
>JANYBG010000057.1 GCA_025360865.1 Pseudomonadota bacterium
CTACCAGATTTTTACGCGGTCTTCGGGGGCGAGATAGAGTTTTTCGCCGGGCTGGACGTTGAAGGCCTTGTACCAGGCGTCGATGTTGCGTTCGGCGGTGATGGCGCGGTAGCGGCCGGGTGAGTGGGGGTCGGTGACCAGTTGCTGGCGTTCGGCGTCGGGGCGCTGCAGTTCGCGCCAGACCTGCACCCAGCCGAGGAATACCCGCTGGTCGCTAGTGTAGCCGTCGATCACCGGGGCCGGGCCGCCATGCAGGGACGCGTGATAGGCGTCCAGCGCCAGGTTCTGACCGCCGAGGTCGGCGATGTTCTCGCCCATCGTCAGCTTGGGATTGATCGAGAGGCCGAGGCCGGTGTCATAGGCGGCGAACTCCGCGCCGTATTTCCCGGCCTTGGCCTCAAAGCGCGCCGCATCCTCGGCTGTCCACCAGTCGCGCAGATGGCCGGTGGCGTCGATCTTGCGGCCCTGGTCGTCGAACCCGTGGGTCATTTCGTGGCCGATTACGGCGCCGATGCCGCCGTAGTTGACCGCCGGGTCGGCGTTGGGATCGAAGAACGGCGGCTGCAGGATAGCCGCCGGGAAGACGACTTCGTTGAAGGTCGGGTTGTAGTACGCGTTGATGGTCTGGGGTGTCATGCCCCATTCGCCACGGTCCGTGGGCTCCTTCAGTCGCCTGACCTGCCGATCCCACTCGAATACGCGCGCGCGGATCGCGTTGCCGAAAGCATCCCCTTTCACGATCGACAGCCCCGAGTAATCCCGCCACTTATCCGGGTAGCCGAGCTTTGGATGAAAAGCCGCGAGCTTCTCCAGCGCGACCTTCTTGGTCCCAGGCGTCATCCAAGCCAGCTTCTCGATGCGCTGCGCGTACGTCGCCCGCAGGTTCTCAACGAGCGCCCGCACCTG
This sequence comes from Pseudomonadota bacterium, assembly GCA_025360865.1. Classification (GTDB taxonomy): domain Bacteria; phylum Pseudomonadota; class Gammaproteobacteria; order Steroidobacterales; family Steroidobacteraceae; genus 13-2-20CM-66-19. Next base: position 907 of record JANYBG010000057.1, read on the forward strand.
CTGCTTCGACGTCGCCGGGAAATATCGCTCCACATAAAGGGCCCCGACCGCCTCCCCCAGGTCATCATCCAGGGCCCGAACGGCGCGCTTGTCGCGCGCGCGCTGCTGTTGCTGTCCCTGCAGCGTGCGCCCGTAGAACGCGAACACCTCCTCGTCGAAGGCGCGCGGCAGAACTGAGGCCACCCCGACCAGGTAGTGGTACTTGAAGTAGGCGCGCCAGGTCTCAACCGGCACCTCAAGGAACAGGCGGCTGAGGCCTTCCACCGCGTCGCTTTCGCGGACGACGTACTTGGGCTGCGCATCCACCCCCTGAGTGGCCAGCAGTGTCTCCCAGAAGAATCCCGGCGCCATCTTCTCGAGTTCCTCGCGGGTGCGGGGGTTATAGGTCAGGTCCCTGTCGCGCCTCTCGGCCGCGGCCCATTGCAGCGTGGCGATCCGCGTCTCGACATCGATGATCGACTGGGCCTCGGCATCGGGCTTCTGCTCGCCAATGAGAGTCAGCATGCGCGCGACGTGGGCCACGTACTCGACGCGCAGCTTGGTGTAGACCGGGTCATCCTTGAGGTAGTAGTCGCGGTTGGGCAGGCCCAGGCCGCTCTGCGTGATGGTGACGTCGTAGTGATCCGGGTCCTTCTGGTCAATCGAGATCCCCACCCGCAGCGGCGCGGTGAGGGCGAGATCGGGACGACCCATGAGGCGAGTGAGGTCGTGGTGGTTGCGCGCCTGCGTGATCACATCGATCGCCCCTCGCGCCGGCTCGATGCCTTTTCGCTCGATCGTCCCCGAGTCGACGAAAGCACCGTAGTAGTCGCCAACCTTCTGGGCGTCGCCGCCATCCGGGCCGTTCGCCGGCAGCCCCTGCACGATGCTGAGCACCTGCTGCTGGGCGCGTTCGTCAAGCTCCGATGCTGATCCCCAGCGCGTCCGATCCGCGGGAATCTGATTGCCGGCGAGCCAGTGACCTTCCGCGTAGCGGTAGAAGTCGTCCCCCGGACGCACGCTCAGGTCGCGTGAACCCAGCTCCACGCCCCATGGCGCGATGGCGGCGTTGGTCGGCGTCGCGGGCGGTGCGCCTGTGGCCGCGGGCGAGGTGACCGCCGCGCTGACCATACCCGCGGCGAGCGCCGCGCAGGCTAACCGATGCGACATACGCGGACTCCCAGCGATCAGTGGCGCCAGACGCTCCAGGCGAACAGCGACCAACCTGCGATCCAGGCGAGTCCCCCGACGGGGGTAAGCGCGCCCAGTGCGCGTGGTGCCCCGAAGCTCAGCGCGTACAGGCTGCCGCAGAAGAGCACTATCCCAGCGACGATCAGCGAGGCGGCGCCCCGCAGCGCGGCGCCATCGAGGCTGCGAAGCAGGAGGCCGATGCCAAGCAGTCCAAGAGCCTGGAAGAACTGGTAGCGCACCGCCGTCTCCCAGATCATCAGGCGGTCGGGGGCCAACTGCCCCTTCAGAGCATGCGCGCCGAAGGCCCCGCAGATGGTGGCAAGCGCGAGCAGCACGCCGGCAAGTGCCAGCGTCCGGCCGCTATTCACCGTGCTTGCCGAGGAACGGCTTGATCAGGTCCAGCGGCAGCGGGAAGACGATGATCTGGGTGCGTTCGTGCGAGATATCCGCGAGTGTCTGCAGGTAACGCAACTGCAGTGCGCTGGGCGCCTGTTCGAGGGCCTTGGCGGCATCCACGAGCATCGCCGCCGCCTGGCTTTCGCCCTCGGCGTGGATGATCTTGGCGCGACGGGTGCGCTCGGCTTCCGCCTGCTTCGCCATGGCCCGAATCATACTTTCGTCGAGGTCTACATCCTTGATCTCAACGGTGGAAACCTTGATTCCCCAGGTCTCGGTGCTCTGGTCGAGGATGCGCTGCAGGTCGACATTCAGCTTGTCGCGCTGGGAGAGCAGATCGTCCATCTCGTGCTGTCCGACGACCGAACGCAGCGTGGTCTGGGCGACCTGGCTGGTGGCGTCGAAGGCGTTCTCGACCGCGATGATCGCCTTACCCGCGTCAATGATGCGGAAGTAGACCACGGCGTTGACCTTCACGGACACGTTGTCACGCGTGATCACGTCCTGCTTGGGCACGTTGAGCACGATGACGCGCAGGTCCACCTTGCGCATGTGCTGCACCATGGGTACCACGAAGATGACGCCCGGCCCCTTGATGCCGGTGAAGCGCCCGAGCGTGAACATGACGCCGCGCTCGTATTCGTTCAGTACCTTGATGGAACTGAACACGAGCACGATCAGAAGTACGACAAGAGCGATTCCGAAGGGCATGGCGCGTCTCTCCCGGTTACTGCGACGTCACTTTGGCTCGACCCACAATGTTAGCCCTTCCACCTTCACGATGCGCGCGATGTCACCGGCCCGCAGCGATGCCTGGCCACGCGCGCTCCATAGCTCCCCGCCGTAGCGCACGTGTCCGCGGCCGGGGAAGTCGCCGACCACCTCGGTACTCGCGCCGATCATGCCCTGCGCACCGGTGGCGACCGGACGCCGCCGGAAGCGCGTCGCCAGGTACACGATTCCCGCCACGGCGACGGCTCCCACCGCGGCGAACGCCGCGATCAGCGGCCGACCGACGCCCATGCCCGGAACATCCGAGTCAAAGAGGATGAGCGAGCCGACAACGAAGGCGATGAGGCCACCGATGCCCAAAGATCCGTAGGTCGGAAAGAAGAACTCCGCGACGATCATGCCGATGCCTACCACCACGAGCGCGAGGCCCGCGTAGTTGACCGACAGAACCTGGAAGGCGAACAGCGCGACTAGCAGGCAGATCGCCCCCACGACTCCAGGCAGCACCGCGCCAGGATGGTACCCCTCCAAAAGCAGCCCCCAGATTCCAATCAGCATCAGCCCGTAGGCGACCGTCGGGTTGGTGATCACCGCGAGCAGCTGCGTGCGCCAGTCCGGGGCGGCGCGCGTCACCCGCAGGTCACGCGTCGCGAGCTTCAGGGTGTGGTCACCAACCTGAACCTCCCGCCCGTCGATGCCCGCCAAGAGCCCGGGAATGTCGTTCGCGACGACGTCGATCACCTTCTGATCGCGTGCCGCCGTGACCGACAGGCTCGCGGCCCCGCGCACTGCCTGCTCAGCCCAGTCAGCATTGCGCCGACGCAGCTCCGCCAGCCCGCGGATGTACGCGACCGCGTCGTTGACGAGCTTATGCCGCATGGCGTCGCCGGGAAGGCCACCTTTGCCCTCTCCACCGGCGGGTGGCTGGCTGTCGCCATCGGCCTTGCGCGTATTCGTCGGCAGCGGGATTGGTGGCGCCGCGGGCGCGGCGTCACCGCCAATCGACACCGGCGTCGCCGCGCCCAGGTTGGTGGCCGGAGCCATCGCGGCTACATGGCTCGCGTAGAGGATGTAGGTCCCGGCGCTGGCGGCGCGGGCACCCGGAGGGGAGACATAGGACACGACCGGGACAGGGGAGGCGAGGATCGCGCGGATGATGTCGCGCATCGCGCTGTCCAAGCCACCCGGCGTATCGAGCTCCAGGATGACCAGCCGATCGCCATTTCTGGCCGCGGCCTCGATCCCGCGAGTCACGTAACGCGAGGTGGCGGGTCCAATCGCTCCCTTGATCTCGAGCAGGCTCGCGGTCCCCGGAACAACCCCCGTGGACCCGCCCGATATCGCCGGCGGTTCGGCGCGCGGCGCGGCCGACATGAGCACAAGGAACAGCGCGAGCGCCGAATCGCGCCAGGGGCGTGGCCGGGGGAATCTCATGAGCAGCACCCTACTCTTGGCCGGCTCGTATCCGCAATCCCGCTTTCACCGCACGCTAGGTGAGTGCGTGCACGCCCTGGTAACCCACGTACAGCCCGACGCACAGAATGACGACCCCCGAGAAATACGGTGCGCGCCGCGCGAAGGTCGTGAAGCCGCTGGCATGGCGCGACAGGTGCTTGACGCCAAGTGCCGCGATCGCCCCGGCGGACACCATCGTCACCGCCAGCCCGAGGCTGAAGCCCAGCACGAGCGTCACGCCGAGGGCGAATTTCTTCAGTTGCAGGCACAACAGCAGCACCGTCACCGCGGCGGGACAGGGCATCAGTCCCCCCGTCAGGCCGAACAGCACGATCTGCCCGGTGGTGACTTCACGATTGGTGAATCGGCGCCGGATGTCATTGGCGTGCGCGAGTTCATGCGGATCCTGGTAGCCCGGCGCGCTGACATCAAGCTGGTCGTAGTCCTTGATCGCGTGATGGTGGTCACCCTCAACGAACTCGAGGTCGTAGTTGTGCCTGTGGTCATCGGGTCCGAGACGCACGCGCGCGATGAACTCGTGAGGCGCGGCGACGGTCTGCGCCGAGACGAGATGGTCCGACTCGCGGCGGAATGTGAACACCTCGCGACTGCCGTCGGTCCGCTCCGTCTCGACCTGAACCTGCTCAGTTGAGCACAGGGGACCAGCCTCCGCATGCAGACAGAAGCGCGCGGTTCCGGCGTCTGAGGATAGCGCGAGCAGGAACACGCCATGACCCGTATCGACGCGGCGCGTGCCGTCGTGATGGTGATGGTCGTCGTGGTCGTGCCTCGCGGCGGCGCCCGCCCGCCATGTCCGCCAGAGCATCCATGCGGCGACCGCCACGATGAACACGGCGGAGGCGACCTGCAGGTAGGGCTCGGTAGACTCGGTGTTCCAGCGGCTGCCGAAGTAGAGGCCCGCCAGGCCGATGGCCCACACGATCGCGGTGTGCGAGATCGTCGCGGCGAGGCCGAGGAGCACCGCCTGAGCGAGCGTGCCGCGCACGGCGATGATGAACGCCGCCATCATCGTCTTCGAGTGTCCCGGCTCAAGTCCGTGCAGGGCGCCCAGCAGCATCGCCGTGGGCACGAACAACCAGGAGTTTCCCTGTTGCAGCAGCGTGCTGAAGTTCGTCATCGCGGCGCGGACCAGTATAGGGTGGGGGGTATAGTATATACCCCGACCAGTCCCGTCCCGCCAGCGCGACGCCGCCGGACCTCAGGACGGTTTTGGGCTCCGCTCGCGTCGCGGGCGCGGCGTCTTCGGAAGGCCGGTGTGCTGGGTGCGGAAGAGCTGGGGGCGGTTGGTCTGGCGAGCCCCGGCCTGGCCACCGGTACCGGCGGGCTGATACGCGGGGACCAGCTGGTGGCGCGCGCCGCCGATGAGATCGGCGCGCCCCATGCGGCGCAGCGCCTCGCGCAGGACGGGCCAGTTGTTGGGGTCGTGGTAGCGCAGGAAGGCCTTGTGCAGCCGCCGCACCTTGATGCCCTTGGGGACGATCACTTCCTCGCTGTCGCGGGTGACCCGTTTGAGCGGATTCTTCCCCGAGTGGTACATCGCGGTAGCGGTCGCCATCGGCCCGGGCAGGAACGCCTGTACCTGGTCGGCGCGGAAGCCACTCTTCTTAAGCCATAACGCCAGCTCCAGCATGTCCTGGTCGCTGGTCCCCGGATGCGCGGCGATGAAGTACGGGATCAGGTACTGCTCCTTGCCCGCCTCCTTGGAGTAGCGGTGGAACAGTTCCTTGAAGCGGTCGTACGCACCGACGCCAGGCTTCATCATCTTCGTCAGCGGGCCCTCGGCCAAGGCCTCGGGCGCGATCTTCAGGTAGCCCCCGGTGTGATGCTGGGCGAGTTCCTTCACGTACTCGGGCGACTCGATGGCCAGGTCGTAGCGCACGCCGGACGCAATCAGGACCTTCTTGATGCCTGGCAGCGCCCGCGCCCGCCGATAAAGGCGGATCAGCGGCGTGTGGTCGGTGTTGAGGTTTGGGCAGACGGCCGGGTAGACACACGAGGGGCGGCGGCAGGCGCTCTCGATCTCAGGACTCTTGCACGCCAGCCGGTACATGTTCGCCGTAGGACCACCCAAGTCCGAGATCACGCCGGTGAATCCGGGCACCTTGTCGCGAACCTCCCCGATCTCGCGCAACACGGAATCCTCGGAGCGGCTCTGGATGATTCGACCCTCGTGTTCGGTGATCGAGCAGAACGTGCAACCGCCAAAGCAACCGCGCTGTATCGCGACGGAGAAGCGGATCATCTTGTACGCAGGGATGCTGGCGTCGCCGTAGAACGGGTGGGGCGCGCGGCGATACGGCCGCTCGTACACCCAGTCCATCTCCTTCATGGTCAGCGGTATCGGCGGCGGGTTCAGCCATACGTCGCTGTCACCGTGGCGCTGAACCAGCGCCCGGGCATTACCCGGGTTGGATTCCAGATGCAGGATGCGCGAGGCGTGCGCGTAGAGAACAGGATCGGCGGTCACGGCTTCGTGCGAGGGGATGCGGATAACGCTGCGCTCGCGATCGGCGCTCTTCACGCGCCGCACGAAGCGCACGACCTTCTCACCCGTTGGCTGCCGCTCCGGAGTACACGCAGGGACCGCGGGCGCATCGACCGCCGGTCCGGCGGCACCGGACATCGCGTAGGGGTCGACCGGCGCGTTGAGTGGCCCGGGGGCGTCAAGGTGAGTCGAGTCGATCTCAATCCAGCCCGCCGGAACGGCCTTGCGGGCGAACGCGGTGCCCCGCAGATCCGTGATGTCCCTGATGCTCTCGCCCGCGGCGAGCCGATGGGCGAGTTCGCAGATCTGCCGCTCACCGTTGCCGAAGATCAGCAGATCGGCCTTGGCGTCGAGCAAAACGGAGCGTCGCACCTTCTCCGACCAGTAATCGAAATGCGCGATTCGGCGCAGCGAGGCCTCGATACCGCCAATGACGATCGGCACGTCCCGGAAAGCCTCGCGTGCGCGCTGGGCGTAAACGATCACCGATCGATCGGGACGACGGCCGCCGGCGCCTGCAGGTGTGTACGCATCGTCGCTGCGTACCCGACGGTCCGCTGTGTACCGATTCACCATCGAATCCATGTTGCCGGCGGTAACGCCGAAGAACAGGTTCGGGCGCCCGAGCGCGGCGAACGGTTCGGCGCTGTGCCAGTCCGGTTGGGCGATGATGCCGACCCGGAAGCCCTGCGCCTCGAGCACCCGGCCGACGATGGCCATGCCGAAGCTGGGATGGTCGACGTAGGCGTCGCCGGTGACGATGATGATGTCGCAACTGTCCCAGCCGAGGATGTCCATTTCCGCGCGCGACATGGGCAGGAATGGGGCCGTGCCAAAGCGCGCAGCCCAGTGCTTGCGGTAGCCGGAGATTTCGCGTGCGGTCTGCATGGGACCGGGAATTAGACCAGAACTGGCACCCCCGGGTCACTCTTCCTGACTCGCGAAACGCCGAATCAGGGGGGCCCCAGCCGCGAACCGCGGCGATCGCGACACCGCGCCCCCCGCAGCCGCCGCCTACCGGGTCTCGTGAGCCTCGGTCGCGGCCGGCGGCTGATCACGCGCCTGAGTACACTCAGTCCGTCTTGAGTCCCACTTGACTGTTACTTTGTTACCACGGTAACATTTATTGATGAAGGATATCACCCGTACGCAGACCGGAGTGCGGCTGGAAAGCCGCCTGCTCAAGGTACTCAAGGGGCTGGCCACGGAACTCGACCTCTCGCTGGGGGACCTGCTGGAAGGCATCGTCCTCCACGCATTCGAGGGCAAGGCGCCGTTCTCCGCGGCGACCTTGCGAAAGATCAAGGCGCTGCGCGCGGTCTACGGGCTCGATCTGGTCGCCGCGCACTCGCACCGGTTGCGTGAGGCCGCCCATGACCGGTGAGCCGGACCTGCTAGAGCGGTTCGCGCGCGGCGAAATCGCGGCCGCCGAGTTTTCGCATCACGACCACGTGCACATGGGCTTCGAGATGCTGCGCCGACATGACTTCGCCGAGTCCGTGCTGCGCTTCTCGCGCGCCCTGCGCGGCATGGCGGCGAACGCCGGGAAGCCGGGCGCGTTCAACCAGACGGTCACGCTCGCGTTCCTGGGGATTATCGCGCAGCGGATGGAGGCGACCCCGGAGGTAGATTTCGAGGCGTTCGCCGCGAGCAATCGCGATCTCTTCGAGAAGTCGCTGCTCAGCCGCTGGTATCGCGCGGAGCAACTGGCATCCCCGCTCGCCAGCCGCTCGTTCCTGTTGCCAGACCCGTCCGCTAAACGCGCTTAGGTTGCGCACAGATATCCCACCAGCCGCGCGCGCCAGACCAGTCGATTTCTCAAGGGCTGACGCGGTCCCCGGAGTACGGCGGTTTCGCGCAGTTCCAGCGCCGGGAGACCGCGGGGGCGGCGACCGCCTCAGTACAGGAGTGATGCCTCCCGCTCGGCGCGCCAAGCGGCTTCGTCCACCGTCGCCATGGCATCGAGGTCCGCGGGGGTCGCCGAGGGGTCATCCACCCAGCGTCGCAGAAGCTCGCCGCCATTGATCACGTCGATCGCGAGGCGTCCTTCCTGGTATTCATAGGGAAAGTCGCGCCACAGCGGGTACTCAGGGCGCAACTGGCGCAGCGCCTTGAACGCGAGCGCGAACAGGCGCCAAGGCCGGAACGCCTCGTGGTCATAGTGCGCCGGATCCTCCACGTGAACCTGAAAGCCCGCGCACAGCTTGCCCGCGTGCTTGTGAAAGGTGGGCTCGAACCACAGGGGTCGCAGCCGGCACCCCCTGAGCCATTGCGGCGCGAGCGCCTGCATCCGCGCGAGTAGCGCGCGCACATCGAGATCGGGCGCGCCCATGAGCTCGAGGGGCCGAGTGGTTCCCCGACCCTCCGAGAGGGTCGTGCCCTCGAGCATCACCGACCCGGGATAGCAGCGCGCCATCCAAAGGTTCGGTGCGTTGGGGCTTGGGTTCACCCAGGTCCGCTCACCCAACGGCCAGCCATGACCCGGACCCATAAGCGGCTGCCAGCCGCTCATAGGCACTACCTGACAGTCGACCTCCAGGTGCCCCGTGCGGATGAACCAGCGCGCGAGTTCGCCCATCGTGAGCCCGTGCCGCATCGGCAGCGGGCCAGCGCCGACAAAACTCTCCCACCCCGCGCGCAGGGTGAGTCCCTCGACCGGGCGACCAACCGGGTTGGGGCGATCGAGGATCCAGACACTCTTTTGGTGCCGCGCGGCCTCCTCCAGAACGTAACGCAGCGTGGTTATGAACGTGTAGATGCGGCAGCCGAGGTCCTGAAGATCCACCAGCCACACATCGGCTGCTTCCAGCATCGCCGTGGTCGGCCGACGCACCTTGCCGTAGAGACTGAAGACCGGTATGCCGTGCACCGGGTCCACGAAGTCGGGGGACTCGACCATGTTGTCCTGCTTGTCACCCCGCAGCCCGTGCTGCGGACCCACCGCGGCGGTGATGCGCATATCACCCAGCGCGACCAGCGAATCCAGGGAGTGCGCGAGCTCACGAGTGACCGAGGCCGGATGCGCGAGCAGCGCCACGCGGCGGCCGGCCAAGGGCTTGCGCAGGGCGGGTTCGGCGAGAAGTCGGTCTATTCCGAATTTCATGGCGCGGGAAGCTCCAGTACAAACCCGTCTGAATGATGGAAGTCCGCCTTGCCAGCGGCGTGTCGCAGCGACCAGTACGAAAGCTCTCCCGCGGCATCCTCCACCACGGCGGTGAGGGCGATGCGTAAGACGGGCGCCTCGGCGATCCCGGCGAGCGCGCCTATCTGCACGGTCGCCGAGACTTCCAGCCGCTCCGCCTTGCGACACGTCTGGAGGCTGGGCGCAGGCGCGACCGCCGCGGCGCTCATGCCGTCCCGGTAGGCGCCGAAGCGATAGGCCGCCCAGTCACCCGCGGGCGAGAAGTTGAACTCGTAGTACTCGGTCGCGCCGGGGACGCCGATGAAGGCCTCGAAGCAGGTGTGCCGCCACAGGCCCTCGACGGGTGAGCCCCCCTGGGGCTGCGGCAGGCGCACCTGGGTCATGTCCGCGTGCAGCGTGTAGTCGCAGAAGAGCACGGCGGGTTTGATGAACCGTACCTCGGCTGCGATGCCGTAGACACCCACACCGGGTGTGCGCGGGTGCGCACGGAGCACTGACCAAGGCGCGGTGGCTGAAGCCATCACCCGCATCAGCCCCGCAGCAGCGCCAGCAACGCCTGGGTGACGGCGTCCGGTTCCTCGAGTGTCGACAGATGGCCGCAGCGCGGCACCGTGACAAGCCTGGCGCCGGGAATTCCATTGGCGATCTCATGCGCGCGGTCGGGTGGTGTCAGCTGGTCGCTGTCCCCGACCAGCACCAGCGTCGGGCAGCCGATGGCCGACAGCAGCGGCCGCGAATCGGGGCGCGCTATATTGGCCTCTTGCTGGTTGCGGTAGCCGGCCACGCCCACCTCCCGTCCCATCTGGCGATTGAGTTCTCGCAGCGCGGCATCCTCGATTCTCGATGGATCGACGAGGCGGGTGTAAAGCGCGTCGATGACTTCCTCGAACCGCCCACTGGCGGCGAGCTCCATCTGCGCGCGGCGCATCGCGGAGACCTCCGGCGTATCAGCGCGCGCCGTGGTGTCCAGGAGCGCGAGCCGCGCGATCCGCGCAGGCGCCTGGCGCATGACTTCGAAGGAAATGTAGCCGCCCATCGACAATCCGACCAGCGCGAAGCGCGGCGGCGCATTGGCGAGGATGCGGCGCGCGATGCCGGACGTGCTGTCATCGCGCGTGTGGTCGGCGACCGTCACGGGACCCACGCTCCAAAGCGCGGGGATCTGCCGCGCGTACAGCCGCGCGGAGCACAGCAACCCAGGAATCATCACGACGGGCAGGGACTCGGTCACGGTCGCGAGGTTAACATGCGCGCATGAATGCCCGTATCGAGGCCGCCGCCGCCCTGCCTCCCCTGCTGGCCCACGCGGCGGCGTCGCCCTCTGGGGATGATCAGTCCTCCGTCGCGCAGCTCCTCAGCGTCGAAGCCGCAGGCCGCTTCGCCACGCTGGCGCTTAAATGCCTGCACCAGGAATACCCCAACCACATCTCGCATACCCTCGCGAGCGATACCCACGTGCGCGCGCCGCGCGAGCTGACACCCGCCTTCTACGGTTGCTTCGACTGGCACTCGGACGTGCACGGACACTGGCTCCTGGTGCGCTTGCTGCGGCTGTTTCCCGATGCGCCCTTCGCCGCCCGCGCGCGCGCTGAGCTGGCGCGCAGCTTCACCGCCGCGAACATCCAGGCTGAAGGCGCCTACGTGCGGGACGCCGGGCGCGCCAACTTCGAGCGACCCTACGGTCTTGCGTGGCTGTTGAAGCTTTCCGCGGAACTGCGCGCCTGGGACCACCCGGACGCACGCGATTGGTCGGCGGCGATTCGACCGCTGGAAGCTGAGGCCGCGGGTCGCATCGAGGCGTGGGTACCGAAGCTGCGCTACCCGATACGCATCGGCGAGCACGACCAGACGGCGTTCTCGTTCGGCCTCATCTGGGATTGGGCGGGAATCGCGGGCGACGAGGTGATGCGCGCGACGCTGCGCGACGCCGCGGCGCGGTTCTACCAGGCCGACCGTGGGTGCCTCCTGGCCTACGAGCCCTCCGGTGAGGACTTTCTCTCGCCCTGCCTGGCCGAGGCCGACTTCATGCGTCGTGTGCTCGCTCCGCCGGACTTCTCCGGCTGGCTTGCCGGGTTCCTTCCGCAGATTCCCACGAGCTTCGCGGCGAAGAACCCGGCGTGGCTCCCACCAGGTGTCGTCACCGATCGCGCCGACCCGAAGCTTGCCCATATCGACGGGCTGAATCTCAGCCGCGCCTGGATGCTCGAGGGCATCGCGGATGCGCTGCCGCCCCCGGATCCGCGCCGGGCGGCGCTGCTGGTGAGCGCCGCGGCCCACCGGGCGGCGGCGCTTCCGGAGATCACCGGCGAGCACTATGAGGGCGGCCACTGGCTCGGCACTTTCGCCGTGTACCTGACGAGCAAGGCCGGTCTGCCGCCCTAGTCGCCGGCGCGGGGGTTCCTAACAGGCGTGATGACATCAACCCGATTCCCGCAGGGGAGTAAATCGACGGAATGTCTTTCATCGGGGGCGTCCCCTCAGCGAAGCGCCACAGACAGTTCCGCGAGCAGGTCCGCCAGATCCTCCACGCCAACCGACAGGCGAATGAGGCCGTCGCTGATCCCCAGCGAGGCGCGCATCGAGGGTGGCAGTGAGGCGTGGGTCATGATCGCGGGATGTTCGATCAGGCTCTCCACGCCACCGAGACTCTCGGCGAGGGAGAAGAGGTGGCAGCGCTCGAGCGTGCCGCGCGCGGCATCGAGACCGCCGCGCAGCACCGCCGTCACGATGCCGCCATATCCGGCCGCCATCTGGCACCGCGCGAGCGCGTGCTGCGGATGGCTGGCGAGTCCGGGATAATGCACGCGCTCGACGGCCGGATGCTGCTCCAGGAACTGGGCGACAGCTAGCCCGTTGGCGCAGTGCCGCTCCATTCTTAGGGCGAGCGTCTTGATACCGCGCAGCGTCAGGAACGAATCGAAGGGACCCGGCACGGCGCCAAGCGCGTTCTGCAGGTAGGCGATGCGCTCGATCAGCTCCTTGTCGGCGCGCACGATGGCCGCGCCTCCAATGGCATCGGAGTGCCCGTTCAGGTACTTGGTCGTCGAGTGCATGACGACATCGAAACCGTGCTCGAGAGGGCGCTGGAGGTACGGTGTGGCGAAAGTGTTGTCGCAGACGCACAGGATGCCGCGGGCGCGCGCCACTTTCGCCACCGCGCTGAGGTCAACGAGCTTCAGCAGCGGGTTGGTCGGGGTCTCGACCCACAGCAGGCGGGTATCCGGGCGTATGGCCGCCTCCAGCGCGGCCACATCCGAAAGATCCACGAAGGAGACGCTGTGGCCGGCGGTGCGCTTGCGCACGTTCTCGAACAGGCGGTAACTGCCCCCGTACAGGTCGTTCATCGCGATGATGTGCGAGCCGGCGTCCAGCAGTTCCAGCAATGTCGCGGTCGCCGCCATCCCCGAGGCGAAGGCGAAGCCCGCGGCGCCACCCTCCAGGTTCGCGAGCGAGTCCTGCAGCGCGTCACGGGTCGGGTTGTGGGTGCGCGAGTACTCGTAACCCTTGTGCACCCCGGGGCTGGTTTGCACGTAGGTCGAGGTGGCGTAGATCGGTGGCATGATCGCGCCGGTGAGCGGGTCCGGGCGTTGGCCGCCGTGGATGACGCGTGTGGCGAAGCGCTGCCCGGAAGTCTCGTCACTCATGCGAAAGGCACCTCGGGTGCTGTGGATCCAGACAAGGGAAAACTCATTGGCGCCGGCGCAGCCAGTTGAGCAGGTCGATGCGGGTGATGAGTCCCTGGAATTCCTCACCGTGCATGACGATCGCGACCATACCGCGCTTGAAGATCTCCATGAGCTGTGACATGGGCGCATCGGCCGCGATGGTCACCAGATAACTCGTCATCGCCCGCGTCACCGGCTCGTTGAAGTGGGCGGGGTTGGCTATCACCTCAAGCAGGATATCCTCTTCGTCAACGATGCCGACGATGCGACCGTCCTGCATGACCGGGACCTGCGAGACGTCATACAGCTTCATGCGGCGGTAGGCGGCCATCACCGCTTCAGTGGAGTTGACCGTGACCGCGGCGCGCTCCGAGTGTCGCCGCGCGATCAGGTCGCGCAGGTCCCCGAAGTGGGCCCGCTCGATAAAGCCCTGGTCGAGCATCCAGTAGTCGTTGTAGACCTTCGAGAGGTACTTGTTGCCGCTGTCGCACACGAAGGTCACGACACGCTTCGGCGTGTTCTGCGCGCGACAGTAGCGCAGCGCGCCCGCGAGCAGCGTGCCGGTGGAGGTGCCCGCGATGATCCCCTCCTTGCTCAGAAGCTCCCGGCAGGTGCGGAACGCCTCCGCGTCCGGGATGGTGAACGTCGCGCTGACGCGCGAGAAGTCCCCGACCGGGGGCACGGAGTCCCCGCCGATCCCCTCGACGAGCCACGGCGTCATCTTCTCCGGCAGCTTGCCGGTGGTCGCGTACGTGGCGAGGCCCGAGCCCGCGGGGTCGGCCAGCACCAGCCGCACCTCGGGCGCGGTGCGCGCGAAGAAGTGAGTGATTCCGGCGAGGGTGCCACCGGTGCCGGCGCCGCACACCACCGCGTCCAGCTGGTGCCGCATCTGTTCCCAGATCTCCGGCGCCGTGGTTTCCTCGTGCGCCTGCGCGTTGGCGGGATTGCCGAACTGGTTGACGAAGTACGCGCCGGGAATCTCGCGCGCCAGGCGCTCGGCGGTATCGCGGTAGTACTCCGGATGACCCTTGCTCACGTCCGAACGCGTCATAACCACTTCCGCGCCCATCGCCTTGAGGTGGAAAATCTTCTCCTGGCTCATCTTGTCGGGGATCACGAGCAGGAGGCGGTAGCCTTTCTGCGCGGCAACCAGCGCGAGTCCCAGGCCGGTGTTGCCGGCGGTGGCCTCGACCAGCGTGCCCCCAGCCCTAAGCTGGCCGGAGCGCTCGGCGGCCTGGATCAGGTAGAGGCCTACCCTGTCCTTGATGGAGCCGCCGGGATTCTGGTTCTCGAGCTTGAGGAAGAGTTCGCAGGGCCCGGTATCCAAGTGCCGCACCGCCATGAGCGGCGTGTTGCCGATCATTTCAAGCACGTTGGCGTAGATGGCGGTCGGCATGGCGCTTCTTATGCGGAGTCGGGCCACGATTGTACGCTGGGTTCGCCAGTGCGCGGCTGTCGCCCACGGGCGCGCAACGGCGTCGCCGCCGGGGATGGATCAGCTGGCGTTGACTATGAGCCCCGCGGCGACCCACCCGCGCAACAGCGTCGCCGCCTGCATCGGCGCCTCGGCATCACCGACCTCATCGCACAAAAGCGCGCATAGCTCGCCGAACGGCCAGCCCTTGCGCGCGGCATCCAGCGCGGCCGCCTCGGTCTTCGAAAGCGAGCGGAAGTACGTCGTGAGGTTCTGGCGCCATATAAGCCACGACTGCCCTTCTTTCGTGAAGGTCACCTCGGGAGGATCAGTGTCTTCGTTGGCCGCCTGCCAGATCTGGGGCGCGTTCCAATGAAGTCGCAGGCGCTGCACGCTCGGGTGCCAGTGGAAGCGCAATTGCGCCCATTGTTCAGGCTGGACGCGCGCGAGGGCCTCGTGGCTGATGGACGCGGCGTCGGCGGCGTCGAAAGCGCCGCCGACCGCCCACTCCCACCGCGCAAGCTCCGCGAGCAGAGGCGCGTCCGAGTAGCGCTCGTCGCCGGCGAGGAACCCGGCCAGACGGTCACCGTAGTGCCGGATCGAGAAGAACGGTGATTCATGCGCGGCCACATAGGCTGCCGCGAGTTTACGGAAATCCGTCTCGCCCAGGAGCCGCTCGAGCGCGGGAAAGTTGCTCGCCAACGCGTCGCCGAGTCGGCTGCCATAGGCGCCGCCGTAAATGCCCAGGCGCGTCGTCACGGGTACCCGTTCGGTGCCCACGACATGTGCCTCGATCGCGGCGCCGCCGCGCAGCAGGTACTCTTGGAAATCCCCCTGCACGCTGGCGAGCGTGCTCATGGGCTTACCGCCGCGTCGCGCCGCACGGGAGCCGCCGCGGTTAACGGGGCCGTTGTCCAGCCCACGGTACGTTGGGCCAGCTCGCGCGCCCGCTCCAGTTCGCCCACGAGTTCTGCCAGCGGCGGTATGTTGTCGTCCCGCTCAATCATGGTCGACACCGGCCCGCAATGCCGCAGAGCCGCGACGTACAGGTCCCATACCGGATCGGGCACCGGGTGATCGTGGGTGTCGATGAGGTAGTCGCCATGGTTCTCGTGCCCAGCGAGATGGATCTGCTGCACGCGCTTGGCGGGTATCGCGCGCAGATACTCGAGCGCGTCAAACTCGTGGTTCACAGAGCTTACGTAAATGTTGTTCACGTCCAGAAGGATCAGGCAATCGGCGCGTGTCGCCACCTCGCTCAGGAACTCCCACTCGGTGAGGCGGGAATCGCTGAAGCCGATGTAACTCGAGACGTTCTCCATCAGGATGCGCCGGCCGAGCACGTCCTGTACTTGCCGCACGCGGTCCACCACGTGCGCCAGGGCTTCTTCCGTGTAGGGCAGCGGCAGCAGGTCGTGCATGTTGCGCCCCGCGACGCCGGTCCAGCACAGGTGATCCGAGACCCACGCCGGCTCGATCCGCTGAGCCAGCGCCTTCACCTGACGCACGTACTCAAGATCAAGGGCAGCCGTGCTGCCGATGGACAGCGACACGCCGTGCATAACGAGGGGATAGCGCTCGCGGAAACGCATCAGGTAATGGAGCGGCTTGCCGCCGGGAACGAGGTAGTTCTCGGTGAGCACCTCGAACCAGTCGACGTTGGGGCGATCCCTCAGGATCGCCTCGTAGTGATCGACCCTCAGGCCAAGGCCAAAGCCGAGCGAGGGACGGGATGGCATTTGGGAAGAGTAAACGGCGGACCGGGCGCGGTTAAGCGCCCGGTCCGCATCAGCTCACTTCGCCTTGGCCTTGGCGGCGTCGCAATCCGCCTTGCTCATCTCCACGAATCCCTTGCCCTTGCAGGAATTCTGGCCCTTGCAGGAATTGCCGGCGCTCTTGCAGGCCGATTGACCCTTGCAGGAGTTCACGCCCGAACAGTGCACCTTCGCTTCGTCTGCGCTGGCGGTGCTGATGGCGGCGGTCGAGAACATGACTGCGGCGGCCGCGGCCAGAGCAACACTTGAAAGCATTCTGGAACTCATTCGAAGTCTCCTCGTACGGGAAGGTGGGAAGCCGCCGGATTATACGCCTCCCGCCCCGAAGTAGTGCGCATGGCACGCAGCCGCTAAGTGCCTCCGTGCCAACACAATATCTCCGACGCGACGAGCGCCCACAGTGCGGCTATACAGGAGACCGGGCCATCTCGCACTGGATTGCAGAAGCCTCCAAAGAGACCCATAAAGGGGCATGCGGACCGGCGGCCCGGATGCCGCACTGCACGATGGATCCTCTATAATTCGTTCGCCTGTGCCTGCCCCGGCACGGGCGCTCTTCCACTATCTGACCGCACACGGTGACGGAATGACCGACGCCTCAGGTGACGCCATCTCTTTGCGTGGCGCCCGCCAGAACAACCTGAAGAATCTTGACCTCGACATCCCGCTGAACGAGCTGATCGTGGTCACCGGTGTCTCCGGCTCGGGCAAGTCGTCGCTGGTGTTCGACACTCTGTATGCCGAAGGTCAGCGGCGCTATGTCGAGACCTTCTCACCGTATGCGCGCCAGTTCCTCGACCGAATGGACAAGCCACAGGTCGAGTCCATCCGGGGCATTCCGCCGGCCATCGCCATCGACCAGACCAACCCGGTGCGCACCTCGCGCTCCACGGTCGGCACGATGACCGAGCTGAACGATCATCTGAAGCTGCTGTTCGCGCGCGCCGCGGCGCTGTTCTGTCAGCGCTGCGGCCAGCCGGTGCGCAGCGACACGGCCGAAAGCATCTACGCGGACATTCTGGCGCGGGCCAAGGCCAGCGGCGATCCGCGCCTGCTCATGAGCTTCCCCGTGCCGGTGCCCCAGAACTTCAAGGTCGAGGAAGTGCGTGAGCTGCTTGCCCGCCAGGGCTACACGCGCTTCCTGGAGTCCCCCGACTCCGCCGCCGCGCAAGCCCCACCCGCGGCGCCCGCGGCGCGGGGCAAGAAGAAGGCGCGCGCCCCGGCCGCTACCGCCGTGACGCTCGAGGTCGTGCAGGACCGACTGCGCGCCGGTGGCGCCGAACGCGGGCGCGTACTTGAATCGCTGGAGGCGGCGCTGCGTGTCGGGCGTGGGCGCGTGAACTTACAGGTGGTGGATGAGGCGGACTCGCCGCGCCGCCTAGACACGTGGCGCTATTCAAGCGACCTGCACTGCGCGGCATGCGACCTGGCCTATCGCGCGCCGGCGCCCAGCCAGTTCTCCTTCAATTCCCCGCTGGGCGCGTGCGAGACCTGCCGCGGCTTCGGCCGGACCATCGGCATCGACTTCGGGCTTGTCATCCCCGATGAAACCAAGACGCTGCGCACCGGTGCGATCAAGCCCTGGCAGACCAAGTCTTACGCGGAGTGCCAGGAAGACCTGGAGAAGTTCGCGAAGTTGCGTGGCATATCCCTTGACACTCCGTGGCGCGAGCTTGCCGCCGAGGCGCGCAAGTGGGTAATCGAGGGCGAGGGCGCGTGGTCGAAGAAGGTTTGGTACGGGGTGAAGCGCTTCTTCGCATGGCTCGAGACACGCGCCTACAAGATGCACGTGCGGGTGCTGCTCTCGCGCTATCGCGCTTACACGCCCTGCACCGCCTGCGGCGGGGCACGCTTGAAGACCGAAGCGCTGCTGTGGCGCGTCGGCGGCAAGGAACTCGCCGATGCGACCCTGGGCGGGACCGCTCGCATGCGCCCGACGGGTGTCGAGTGGAGCGCGGCGACACTGGATGCCCTGCCGGGGCTTTCGATCCACGATCTGATGCTGTTGCCGGTGGAGCGCAGCCACCAGTTCTTCGCGAAGCTCACATTGCCAACGCCACTGGATGAGGCCACCGATCTGCTGCTGGGCGAGATCCGCGGGCGCTTCCGCTATCTGGCGGACGTCGGCCTGGGCTATCTCACGCTTGACCGGCAGTCCCGGACGCTTTCCGGTGGCGAGGTACAGCGCATCAACCTCACCACCGCCCTCGGTACCTCGCTGGTGAACACGTTGTTCGTGCTGGATGAGCCCTCGATCGGCCTGCATCCGCGCGACATGCGGCGCGTCATCGGTGTCATGAAGCGCCTGCGGGACGCGGGCAACTCGCTCGTGGTCGTTGAGCACGATCCCCAGATCATGCTCGAAGCCGACCGCATTCTCGACCTGGGGCCCGGCGCGGGCGAGCGCGGCGGGGAAATCGTCTTCTTCGGCACGCCCGCGCAGATTCGCGCGCACAAGGAATCACTCACCGGCCAGTACCTCTGCGGCAGCAAGACGCTCGCGCCCGCGCGCGCGGCGCCCGAGATGTTGCGCGAGCCCCCGGCCGGGGAGGTCGTCGCCGAGGCGGTCTCGAACCGTTGGCTCGAGTTGCGCGGCGCCTGCGAACACAACCTCAGGAACGTGGACGTGCGCATTCCGCTGAAGCGCCTGGTGTGTGTCACCGGCGTTTCGGGCTCAGGCAAGTCGACCCTCGTCGAGGATGTCCTGTACCCGGCGCTGCTCAAGTACCGCGGCAAGCCGACTGAGGCGCCCGGCCAGTTCAGCGGGCTTGCGGGCGCCGAACTGATCGACGATGTCGTGATGGTCGACCAGAACCCGATCGGCCGTACCACGCGCTCCAACCCGGCCAGCTACGTCGGCGCGTTCGACGTGATCCGGGCGCTGTTCGCCGCGGAGCCCGCCGCGCAGGAGCGCAAATACACCCCCGGAACGTTCAGCTTCAACTCGGGCAACGGCCGCTGCCCGACCTGCAGCGGCAATGGCTTCGAGCGCGTGGAGATGCAGTTCCTCTCCGACGTTTACCTGCGCTGCGCTGACTGCAACGGCCGTCGCTACCGCGACGAGGTCCTGGAGATCCGCCGCGAGGGCGCGGATGGGCGGCGCCTGAGCATCGCGGACGTCCTGGGCCTCACGGTGACCGAGGCGCGCGCCTTCTTCGCGGATGCGCCCGAGGTCGCCCTGCGCCTCGCCCCGCTGGCGGATGTCGGGCTTGAGTACGTGAAGCTCGGCCAGCCGGTGCCCACTCTCTCCGGGGGCGAGGCGCAGCGCCTTAAGCTCGCCGGCCACCTGGCGGAAGCCGGCTCAGTGCTCTCGAGCACCACGCACCGCGGCAAGCTATTCCTGTTTGACGAGCCCACGACCGGCCTGCACTTCGAGGACGTCGCGAAGCTGCTGCGGGCGTTCCGCAAGCTCCTCGTGGCCGGACACTCGCTGCTCGTGATAGAGCACAACCTCGACGTGATCCGCGCCGCGGACTGGATCATCGACATGGGTCCGGAGGGTGGCGAGCGCGGCGGCCAGGTCGTCTGCACCGGCACGCCCACGCAGGTACGCGCCGAACCGCGCTCATTCACCGGCCAGGCACTCGCCGCCTATGACCAGGCGCTGGTGCCGGCCGCCGCCCCTTCCGCCATCGCCGAGCCGGCTCGCGCCAACGTGCGCGGGCGCAACTCCGTGGTCATCCACAACGCGCGTGAACACAACCTCAAGGGAATCGATGTCGAGATCCCGCGCGACAAGTTCACCGTCATCACCGGGGTTTCCGGCTCCGGCAAGTCGACGCTCGCCTTCGACATCCTCTTCAACGAGGGGCAGCGCCGTTATCTCGAGTCCCTGAACGCCTATGCGCGCCAGTTCGTGCAGCCGGCCGCGCGGCCGGACGTGGACGCGATCTACGGCATTCCGCCCACCGTCGCGATCGAGCAGCGCACCAGCCGCGGCGGACGCAAGAGCACGGTCGCGACGCTCACCGAGATCTACCACTTCCTGCGCCTGCTGTACGTGAAGCTCGGGACGCAGTACTGCCCGGACTGCGACGTGGCCATCGAGCCACAGAGTCCGGCCTCGATCGCCGCGCGACTGCTGCGCGACTACAAGGGCAAGCGCATCACGCTGCTGGCCCCGTTGGTGGTCGCCCGCAAGGGCTATTACACCGATCTCGCCAAGTGGGCCGCGAAGAAGGGATTCAACGCCCTGCGGGTGGACGGGAAGCTGATACCCACCTTGACGTGGCCACGCCTCTCCCGCTTCAGCGAGCACACCCTGGAACTGCCCGTCGTTGAGGTCGAGGTCAGCGTCAAGAACGAGGCGGCGCTGCGCGCAGGTCTCGCGCGCGCGCTCGACTTCGGCAAGGGCCTCGTGCACGTGCTGGGTCCGAAGTCGCAGCGGGTCACCGTGTTCTCCACCAAGCGCGCCTGCCCGTCCTGCGGCAAGAGCTTCTCGGAACTGGACCCGCGGCTGTTCTCCTTCAATTCCAAGCACGGCTGGTGCGAGGGCTGCTTCGGCACCGGGGTCGAGATACCCGGCTTCGAGGAGGAGCACAGCGGCGAGGAGCGCTGGTGGAACGAATGGTATTCGCATGATCCGCGGACGTGCGGCATCTGCAAGGGCGAGCGCCTCAACCCGACCGCGCTCAGCGTGCGCTTCCGCGAGCGCTCGATCGCGGGCCTCGCCGCGCAGTCGGTGGCGGCCAGCCAGGAGTTCTTCGCCAAGCTGCGCCTGGGGCCGCGCGAGCGGGAGATCGCGCGTGACCTGCTGGCGGAGATCCGCGCGCGCCTGAAATTCCTCGATCGCGTCGGCCTCGGCTACCTGCAGCTGGACCGCTCGGCGCCAACGCTTTCGGGCGGCGAGGCGCAGCGCATCCGCCTCGCGGCGCAGCTCGGCTCCAACCTGCAAGGGGTGTGCTACGTGCTGGATGAGCCCACGATCGGGCTGCATCCGCGCGACAACGAGATCCTGCTCGATTCCCTCGCGGAGCTCGCCAGTCATCGCAACACGCTGGTTGTGGTGGAGCACGACGAGGAGACCATCCGCCGCGCTGACTACGTGCTGGACCTTGGCCCGCAGGCCGGCGTGCGCGGTGGCGAGGTCGTCGGCGCCGGTACGGTGAAGGACCTGATGCGCAGCCCGCGCTCGGTCACCGGCAGGTTCCTGCGCGCGCCGCTGATGCACCCGGCGCAGCCTCTGCGCGGGGTGACCGCCGCCACCCCGCGCCTGCGGCTGGAGCGCGTGGCATTGCACAACATCAGAGGTTGCGAGGTGGACATCCCACTGGGACGTCTGGTGGTCATCACCGGGGTGTCCGGTTCCGGCAAGTCAACCGTCGCCCGAGACGTCCTCTACGCGAACCTCCGGCGCCTTCTGGGCGAGAACACCCCGCGCGGCAAGGGCCGCAAGAAGCGCGCCGGGGCGGCCAAGCTCATCGGCTGCGGCGCCCTGCGCGGCCTCGAGCACATCGACCGGGTCCTGGAGGTGGACCAGACGCCAATCGGCAAGACACCGCGCTCGTGCGCGGCGACCTACATCGGCTTCTGGGACGAGATCCGCCGGATCTACGCCGGCACCACCGAGTCGCGCATCCGCGGCTATACGACGAGCCGCTTCTCCTTCAACACGGCCGGTGGTCGCTGCGAGGCCTGCGAAGGCCAGGGCGTAAAGACCATCGAGATGAGCTTCCTGCCGGATGTGAAGGTGCTGTGCGATGTGTGCCGGGGACGGCGCTTCAATTCCGAGACGCTCGCTGTGCTGTGGCGCGAGAAGAGTATCGGGGACGTGTTGGCGATGGACGTCGACGACGCGGTCGGCTTCTTCGCGGCCCACCCGCGCGTGAACCACGCGTTGCAGCTGCTGCGGGACGTCGGCTTGGGCTATCTCACGCTCGGCCAGCCGAGCCCGACGCTCTCAGGCGGCGAGGCGCAGCGCATCAAGCTCGTGACCGAGCTGTCGAAGGTACGCGATGAGGTCGCCCGCGGGCCGCGCCACAAGGCGCAGCACACGCTCTACGTGCTGGACGAACCCACCGTGGGTCTGCACATGGCCGATGTCGAGAAGCTCACTCACGTGCTGCACCGGCTGGTCGCCGCAGGCAACACGGCGGTCGTGGTGGAGCACAATCTCGATGTCATGGCCGAGGCCGACTGGATCATTGACATGGGGCCGGAGGCCGGGGACGCCGGCGGGCGCATCGTCGCGCAGGGTACACCGGCGCAGATCGCGCGGCGCCGCGAGCAATCCCACACCGGACGCGTCCTCAATGCCTTCCTGCGCGAGCGCACCCGCCCGGTGGCGCAGGTCGGATAGCGAGGCGACCCCCCCCCGTGCTCGCGCTCCTGGCGCTGACACGGGCACTCGTCAGCGCCGGGGCACGCCGCCGCTCGAGTCACAGGAGAAGGACGGTCATTGGGCGATCGTGGCTTTCCACCAGCCGCGCCCCGACGCCGCGGCGACAGCCCCGCCCGCCCGGTAGTAGGCTTGCGCGCATGGCCCATGACCTGGTCTGCTGGAAATGCGGCACGTCGCTCGCGGAACTGACCTTGCCGCTGCGGCGGCTCGAGGAGTGCGCCAAGTGCCGCAGTGAGCTGCACGTGTGCCGCATGTGCGTCGACTACGACCCCAGGGTGGCCAAGCACTGCCGCGAGCCCACGGCCGAGGAAGTAAGCGACAAGGCGCACGCGAACTTCTGCGATCACTTCAAGCCGCGTTCCGCGGCCTGCGTAGCCCCGAACACCGGCGAGATCGGAAAATCGCTCTCCGAGCTGGAGAAGCTATTCGGCAAGCGATAGCCGCGCGGCTCACCGCATGCACGCGACCGTCCACCGCACAGCCCGGGCTGGCCGCGCTAAGATAATCGGATAATACAAATCCCGCGCCCAATCCGGCGCGACCGGATGGGAGCTGCGTATGAATCATCGTCCCGCGCGCGAGCGGATCTGGCTATGGTGCCTGAGCTGGCTTGTGGCATTCGCGTTGCCCGCGCTGGCGACCGCCGCTCCCCCGGTCACTCCCCAGGCGCACTCTTGGGAAACCGGCGGTACGCCGGCATCGCTGCAGATCTGGGTGAAGCAGCACCTCGCATCGTCGGATGCCGCGGTCAGTCGCCTGCTGGCCGTCAAGGGCGCGCATACCGTCGACAACACCCTACTGGCGTATGACGAGGCCGCCGGCGCTCTGTTCGATGCCCAGAGCCAGTCGCAACTGCTCTACGGGGTCGGGGCCACCAAGGAGCTGCGCGACAAGGCACAGGAGCTTACCCAGAGCGTCGCCGCCGCGGTCACCGCCCTCAACCTGAACCAGTCGGTGTACAAGGCGCTGGCGGCGATCCCGGCTCCCACCGATCCGGCCGCTGCGCATTACCTCGAGCGCACCTTGCTCGAATACCGGCTGGCCGGCGTCGACAAGGACGACGCCACGCGCGCGAAGATCAAGGCGCTGCAGGACAATATCACCGAGCGCGGGCTCGCTTTCGAGCGCAACGTGCACGATGACCGGCGCGCCGTGGTCCTCGACAAGGCGCTGCTCGACGGGCTGCCGGCGGACTACCTCGCCTCACATCCGGCGGACGCCGACGGGCACGTCAAGATCACCACGGATTTTCCCGATACCAAGCCCGCGCTCAAGTTCGGCAACAACATGGAGATGCGCCACAAGGTGTTCCTGTCGGCGCGCCAGGTGGGCTACCCGGCTAACACGGAGATCCTGCGCGGACTCCTCAGCGCGCGGCAGCAGCTCGCGCAGCTGCTCGGCTATCCGACCTGGGCTGACTTCGCGATGGCCGACCAGATGATGGGCTCGCCGGCGAAGCTCGCCGAATTCGTCAAGAAAGTCGACGAGTCTTCCCGCGAACCGGGGGCGCGCGAGGACGCCGCGTTGCTCGCCTTCGCCAAGGGGCGCGATCCTGCCATCCAGAAGGTCTCGGAAGCGGATGTGAGCTACTGGCGCGAGCAATACCGTCGGGCGAAGTTCAACTTCGACTCGCAGAGCGTGCGGCCATACTTCCCCTACTCGCAGGTCGAGAAGGGGGTGATCGCCACCGCCTCGACGCTGTTCCGGGTACGGATAAAGCCGGTGATGGATGTACGGACCTGGCATCCATCCGTGACGACCTATGATGTCTTCGACGGTGCGACGAAGCTCGGGCGCATCTACCTCGACATGCATCCTCGCGAGGGCAAGGACAAGTGGTTCTCCACGACGATGGTCACCACCGGGGCCCGCGGCCGGCAGCTGCCCGACGGCGCGCTGATCTGCAACTTCCCGGGCGGAGTGGCCGGCGATCCGGGACTGATGCAGTACGGCGACGTCGTCATCTTCCTGCACGAGTTCGGTCACCTCATGCACCACGTTATCGCCGGCCAGAACCGCTTCGCCGGCGCGGGCGGATTCTTCGTGGAGGGTGACTTCGTCGAGGCGCCCTCGCAGATGCTCGAGGAGTTCTTCCACGACTACGGGGTCATCACGACCTTCGCGCGTCACTACCAGACAGGCGCGCTGTTACCGAAGGATCTCTACGAACGCATGGTCAGCGCGGACGCCTACGGTCGCGCCGCCGACGAGCAGTTCCAGCTGGCCGCCACCGCGGTCTCGCTCGACTTCCACACAGTCGATGCGGCGACGGCCGACTTCGACGCCCTGTACCGGAAGGTGTTCGATCGCTACAGCACGGCTGAATTCCTGGCGGGAGACCATTTCTGGGCGGCCTACACGCACCTGAACGGCTACAGCTCGAACTACTACACCTACGTCCTCGACAAGGTGATCGCGCTGGATTTCTTCGCGCAGTTCGATCCCCAGGACCTGCTCGGAGGGCCGACTGGGCTGCGCTACCGACACACCGTGCTCGCCCCGGGGGGGACCAGGCCCGCGGCGCAGCTGGTACGGGACTTCCTGGGGCGCGACACTAACCTGGGTGCCTACAAGCGCTGGATGCTCGCGGAGTTCGACGTACCGTCTACTGCTTCTTTATCCGGTCACTGAGGCGCTCAAGCAGCTTCGCGAACGGCGAGTTCTTCTGCACCTCGATGCGCAGGTGGCGCACGCCGCTCTCGTTCAGGATCTCGCCCTTGCCGTTGTCGATGGCGAGCTGACCGGCGCCCAGGATCTCGAGTGTCTCCTCGAGGGACTGCGCGCCGCGGTTCTCGCCGGCCGCGACCTTGGGCGCTCCACGCGCCCGCTGCTTGGCCGCAGGGGCGACCGCCGCGGTGGCCGAAGGCTGACGCACGGCGCGCCCGGCGGCGGCCTTTGGAAGAGGCCGCCCGGGGATCCTCCTGCTGGCCGGATCGGAAAGCGGCCTGGCGGAGGGCGGTTGCGCGCGCGGCGCCAAGCGGGAAACCGCGGCGGCGGCGGCCGCAGCCGCGGCCGCGCCATCGTCGATCAGCTTGAACTCGTCGCCGCGACCCGTGCGGAC
>JANYBG010000080.1 GCA_025360865.1 Pseudomonadota bacterium
TCGGACTGCTCAAGGCGCACCGCCTCACGTGCCAACTGCCCGATCTCTTTCGCGCGCTGCGCAGTGCCCGCTGTCCCACCGGAGAACAGGCGCGCGAGCGCATCGGCTAGGCGAGTCTTGAGCAGTCCGAGCAGCTCCATATCCAGCGCCTGGTAAGCACCGACATGTCCGACCGGCGCGACCCAGTGCAGGCGGTAGAGACCGAACTCACCCGGGAGCGGCTCAAGGCATTCATCAGTGCGCGCCTTGCAGCACGCAATCCGGGCACACTCGAATCCCTGGAGCGCATCCCGGGCGGCTATTCAAAGGACACGTGGAAGTTCCGCCTTTCGCTGGGCCTCGACGGCCACCGCGACCTCATCCTGCGCCGCGATCTGCCCTTTGGGCCGGGCGAAAACAGCGTAGTTGAAGAGTTCGAACTTCTAGAGCGGCTCGCGGCCGAAGGTCTCCTGGTGCCGAAGCCTCTGTGGTGTGAGCCGGATGCCAGTTACGTGGGACGTCCCTTCCTCCTGTTCCCGCAGTACGCCGGAGCGGCGGTATTCGGGGACTGGAACGCGCCCGAGGAGCTTCGGCGTGCGGTGTGCTTCGACGTCGCGCGGGTGATGGCCAAGCTGCACAGCCTCGAACCCTACCAGCTCGGGCTGCCGGGGATGGCACCGGCGACTTCCCCGGTGGAGACGGTGCGGGCCTATGTGAGGCTCTGGCGTGACAAGTGGATGCGGCGGCGATCGCATCCCTCGCTGGTGCTGATGACGGCGTTCGACTGGCTTGAGCGCAACGCGCCGACGGACCTGCCGCGGGTGAGCCTGATCCACGGCGACATCAACTTCCGCAACACGCTGATCAGCGAGGGCCGGCTCACCGCGCTGCTAGACTGGGAATTCTGGCACCTCGGCGACCCGATGGAGGACCTCAGCTACTTCCGGCTGGTCGCTGAGCCCTACGTGAAGTGGGACGAAATCATGCAGGTGTACCAGGAGGCCGGCGGCATTGCCTACGATCTGGGCCGCGCCGCGTTCTATGAGGTGTGGCGCTCGGTGCGCAACGGCACCACCACGACCACCGCATGGTATGGCTTCCTGCAGGGCAAGTACCCGGCCTCGAAGGCTGCCTACCAGGGGGTCTCGCTCTACCGGCTCTTCCTGCGAGACGTCGCGGACAAGCTCGACGCCGTGAAGCTATGAGCGGCCAGCGGACCGAAACCAATCCGGGCTGGACCACCGACGGGCTCGCCGGCAGCAAGCTCACCAGCCCGAAACCGCAGGACGAGTTCCTGCATCCGCCGCCGCCGGGCGCCGGCTACGCGTGGACCGAGACTTCCTACTGGGGGTTCTGCGTGCCGGAGCGGCAGCTCATGGCCGAGATCTACATCTGGTACCACCCGGTACTGCACACCATGAGCGCCGGCGTGCTCATCTGGCGCGGCATGCAGCCAAGCTCGCTCGCCTGCGACTACGTACACCATCACCACTACCTGCCGATGCCCGCCGACATCTCGCACTATCGCATCGAGCAGCTGGGCCTGGAGATCGAGGTCCTCGAGCCGCTCAAGCGGGCGCGCATGCGCATGAAGGACCCGGAGCGCGACGTCAGCTTCGAGGTGACCTTCACCGGGGTGCTGCCGCCACTGGGCCGCCCGAACGGGCATCACCTGGTGCAGCCCATGCAGGCGCGCGGCAGCGTCACGCTGTACGGCGAGCGCATCGCGATCGACGGCTACTTCATGCGCGATCGCTCGTGGGGCGCGGAACGGCATGAAACCCCGCGCGACCTTCCGCCCATCACCTGGATGACCGGCATCGTCGATGCGTCCTGGTCATTCCACCTGGTGGCGTTCGACGATCCGGCCCTGAAGCCGGAATGGCTCGGCCGGTACTCAAGCCCGCAGTTGGGGGAGAACCTCATGTGGGGCTACCTGCACGACAGCAGGGGCACGAGCTCGATCCGGGCGGCACGCAAGCGCACGCTGCGCGAGGCCGATGGCGTCACCCCGAAGGGCTTCGAGCTCGAGATCGAGGACCAGCACGGCCACGTGCTGCCGCTGAAGGGCACCATCACGGCGCGCACGCCCTGGGCGACCTGGCAGAACATCGTCGTCTACTACTCGCTGACGCGCTGGGAACTCGACGGCCGGGTGGCGTGGGGCGACTGCCAGGACATCCACTACAACCGCTTCGTTCACGAATTCACGCGGGGTCGGAAGCCATGAATCGAGTTGCCGGCAAGGTCGCAATCGTAACCGGCGGTGCCCGCGGCATCGGGCATGCCGACGCGCTGCTGCTGGCACAGGAGGGGGCGCGCGTCATCGTCGCCGACATCGATGAGGCGGGCGGCCGCGCCGTCGCAGCGTCCGTGCCCGGAATAGAGTTCGTGGCGCACGACGTGCGCGACGAGCCCTCGTGGAAAAAGCTCGTCGCGGACACCGTGGCACGCCATGGCCGCCTGGATGTGCTGGTGAACAACGCCGGCGTCATCCATGTCGGCGATCCGCTCACCTCGGACCGTACCGAGACCCGCCACATGTTCGAGGTGAATGTTGACGGCACGATGCTCGGCTGCAAGTACGCCATCCCGGCAATGATCGAGGCGGGCGGCGGCTCGATCATCAACATGTCCTCGATCGCGTCCAGCTCCGGCCTCTACTTCTTCGCCGGTTACTGCGCCTCCAAGGGTGCGATCGCCGCGTACACCAAGGTGGTCGCGGTCTACTGCGCCCAGAACCGTCTCAACATCCGCTGCAACTCCATTCACCCCGGCGGCATCGACACCCCGATGAACACAGGTCTCGAGCAGGAGTTCGCGACCAAGATCGCCGAGATGCGCCTGCCCGCGAACAGCCCCGTTTCGGCTGATGCGCCCAAGATGCGCATGGGTGAACCGAACGACATCGCCTTTGCGGTGCTGTACCTGGCCTCCGATGAGTCCAAGTTCACCAGCGGCACCGAGCTTTACATCGAGAACACCTCGACGATCACCGCAGCCGTGGTCGGATGAGCGTTGCAGGGCCTGCGGCATGATCAGCCGGC
>JANYBG010000087.1 GCA_025360865.1 Pseudomonadota bacterium
CGTGCCGCCGTACGTCTCGGCCATCACCTTAGTCAATGCGGCCGTCAGCGTCGTCTTGCCGTGGTCAACGTGACCAATCGTGCCTACGTTCACGTGCGGCTTGTTGCGCTCGAATTTCTCTTTGGACATGGCTTCCTCGAACCTTAACTTTTTTCCGTGAACCGATTACTGCTTGATGATGCCGTCGGCGATGTTCGGCGGCACTTCAACGTACTTGGAGAACTCCATCGTGAAGGTCGCGCGCCCTTGGCTCATCGAGCGCACGGTGGTCGCGTAGCCGAACATCTCGGACAGCGGCACGTCGGCGGTGATGGCCTTGCCGGATGGGCCGTCGTCCATGCCCGTGATCTGGCCGCGGCGGCGATTCAGGTCACCGATGACATCACCCGAGTACTCCTCAGGGGTCACGACCTCGACCTTCATGATCGGCTCGAGCAGCACGGGTTTCGCGCGCCTGAAGCCTTCCTTGAAGCCCATGGAGCCTGCGATCTTGAAGGCCATTTCGTTCGAGTCGACGTCGTGATACGAACCGTCGATGAGGGTGACCTTCACGTCCACGACCGGGTAACCGGCGATGACGCCCGTCTCGACCGCTTCCTTGATCCCCTTGTCCACCGCCGGCACGAACTCGCGCGGCACCGCGCCACCGACGACGCCGTTGATGAACTCGTAACCCTTGCCCTGCTCGTTCGGCTCGAGGCGTAGCCAGACGTGTCCATATTGGCCGCGACCGCCGGACTGGCGCACGAACTTGCCTTCCTGTTCGACTTTGGCGCGGATCGTCTCGCGGTAGGCCACCTGCGGCTTGCCCACGTTCGCGTCCACGTTGAACTCGCGCTTCATGCGGTCAACGATGATCTCAAGGTGCAGCTCGCCCATGCCCGAGATGATGGTCTGCGAGGATTCCTGGTCGGTGTGCACGCGGAACGAAGGGTCTTCCTTCGCCAGGCGCTGCAGCGCGAGACCCATCTTCTCCTGGTCGGCCTTGGTCTTGGGTTCCACGGCGACCGAGATGACGGGCGCGGGGAAGATCATCTTCTCCAGCGTGATGACCTTCTCGAGGTCGCACAGCGTGTCGCCCGTGAGGACGTCCTTCAGGCCCACCGCGGCTGCGATGTCCCCGGCGCGCACTTCCTTGATCTCGGTCCGGTCGCTCGCGTGCATCTGCAGCAGGCGGCCGATGCGCTCCTTCTTCCCCTTGGCGGGCACGTACACGGTGTCGCCCGAGTTGAGCACGCCGGAGTAGACGCGGAAGAATGTGAGATTACCGACGAAGGGATCGTTCAGGATCTTGAAGGCGAGCGCTGAGAAGGGCGCCTCGTCGTTGGCCTTGCGCGTGTCGGGGTCGCCGCGGTCATTGACGCCCTTGACGTCCGGCATGTCGACCGGGGACGGCATGAACTCGATGATCGCGTCCAGCAGCGCCTGCACGCCCTTGTTCTTGAAGGCGGTGCCGCACATGACGAGCACGATCTCATTGCGGACGGAGCGCAGGCGCAGCCCGGCGCGAATCTCCGTCTCGGTCAGTTCCTCGCCTTCGAGGTACTTGCTCATGAGCGTATCGTTGGCTTCCGCGGCGCCCTCGATCATCTTCAGGCGGTACTCGGCGGCCTGCGCCCTGAGCTCCTCCGGGATCTCGCGATACTCGAACTTCATACCCTGGGTCTCCATGTCCCAGTAGATGGCCTTCATGCGGATCAGGTCGATCACGCCCTCGAAGGTGTCCTCCACGCCGATCGGAATCTGGATCGGCAGCGGGTTCGCGCGCAGCCGCGATCTGATCTGGTCGATGCAGCGGAAGTAGTTGGCGCCGGCGCGATCCATCTTGTTGATGAACGCGATGCGCGGCACGCCGTACTTGTTCATCTGCCGCCACACAGTCTCGGACTGGGGCTGCACGCCTGAGACCGCGCAGAACAGCGCCACGGCGGAATCGAGCACGCGCAGGGAACGCTCCACCTCGATGGTGAAGTCCACGTGCCCGGGGGTGTCGAGGATGTTGATGCGGTGCTCGGGGAAGCCCTGTTCCATGCCCTTCCAGAAGCAGGTCGTGGCCGCGGCGGTGATGGTGATACCGCGCTCCTGTTCCTGCTCCATGTAGTCCATCACGGCCGCGCCGTCGTGAACCTCACCGATCTTGTGCGACACGCCAGTGTAGAAAAGGATGCGCTCGGTCGTGGTCGTCTTCCCCGCGTCAATGTGCGCGGAGATGCCGATGTTCCGGTAGCGCTCAATGGGCGTCGCGCGTGGCACGATTCAGGGTCCTCTTTGTTACCAGCGGTAGTGGGCGAAGGCCTTGTTGGCCTCGGCCATGCGGTGCGTGTCCTCGCGCTTCCTGACGGCCGCGCCCCGGTTTTCGGAGGCATCCATGAGCTCGTGCGCCAGGCGGAACGCCATGGACTTCTCGCTGCGGTCACGGGCCGCATCGATCAGCCAACGCATGGCCAGCGTCTGGCGGCGAGTGGAGCGAACTTCAACCGGCACCTGATAGGTGGCGCCGCCCACCCGGCGGGATTTCACCTCAACCACAGGCTTGACGTTATCGAGGGCCGTCGAGAGCACCTCGATGCTCTCTCCCCCCGCCTTTCCGGTCTTCTCGGTGATGCGGTCCAGCGCACCATAAATGATGCGCTCGGCGGCGGACTTCTTGCCGCTTTTCATGATGACATTCATGAACTTAGCGAGCATCTCATTGTGGTACTTCGGGTCCGGCAGGATGGTGCGGACCGGAGCCTGTGATCTGCGCGACATGGCTTAAATACCCCTTACTTCTTAGGGCGCTTCGCGCCGTACTTGGAACGGCTCTGCCTACGCGCGGTGACACCGGCGCAGTCAAGCGTGCCGCGGACGGTGTGGTAACGAACGCCGGGGAGATCCTTGACGCGGCCGCCGCGAATCAGGACCACCGAGTGCTCCTGCAGGTTGTGGCCCTCACCGCCGATGTAGCTGGTGACTTCGTAGCCGTTCGTGAGGCGGACACGGCACACCTTGCGCAGCGCCGAGTTCGGCTTCTTGGGGGTGGTGGTGTACACGCGCGTGCACACCCCGCGCTTCTGGGGGGAGGCCCCAAGCGCCGGCACCTTCGTTTTCTCTATCTTGGTCCGGCGCGGTTGCCGGATGAGCTGACCCGTGGTCGCCATCTGTGTCTTGTCTCCAACAGCTGCGGAGTGTTTACTCGCGCGATTAGCGACCGGCGAAGAACACCGGGCCGCCTGCGTGAGGCGGCCCGGTACTTCGAAAGTCGCTGTTTCCGGTGCCGGCATGTAGGTAAGGCCGGACCGACAAAGGCCGGCGATTCTAGGTAGGACCCTTCAGGGTGTCAACCGGCAGGGAGTCCGGGTTTATAGGATAATCCGGCCTCAGGTCTGCGGGTGCGCCAAGACACCCCAGCCCATCCGGGCCCGGGTCCGAACCCGCCCCTTAATAAGGTCACAGGAAACCCGTGCGTAGTGCGCTGCCGGTGAGCTGGCTTCTGACCATAGCCGCCGCCTTCCCGGCGGTGTCGGGCGCCGTTGAGCCTGCGGAACTCGCCGCCCGGGCATCCGTATCCGAGGCCCCAACGACGGGTCTGGACGCCCGAATTCTCGATCCTGGGGTCGCAAGCCCCGCCCTGGAAGCGGTGATTTCCGGCTCCCTGGACACGCGATTCATTCCCTTTGTGTCGCGGGGGTCCCACCTGCGGCACGACACCCTGTGGTTCCACCTCCCCCCGCCGACCCCGGTGGACTTAACCGGAACCACCCCCGTGCTGGTGGTGCGCTCGGGGCTCGATCAGTCCGTGGAGGTGTTCGCCGGCCAGGCGGGCCGCACCGTGCCACTGGCCTTGGCCCATACGATCCCGAAGTTCGGGGGGGGCGGAGGATAAGGTCTTCACACTGCCCCCGGGCCTCGATGAGATCGCGCTTTACGCGAAGGTCGCGCGCATGGGACGGGCGACCACTGACCTGAGCTTCTTCCATTCGAGTCTGAGCGAGGTGCTGGGCGAGGCGGCCGCGCACGCGCGCATCATCGCGCTCGCTTTCGGTGCCCTGATGGCGATGGCCGTCTCCGCGCTCCTGATCCGCCTGCTGCTGCGGGACCTCATCTATACCCTGTACGGCGCGCTCTTCTTCCTGCAGGCGCTATACCTGGCCTACTTCTCGGGGCAGGGCTACTCGTGGCCCGTGCTGTCCGTGCTGCGGCCGGTCACCAACTACACCTCCAACGTGACGGTGGCGCTGAGCGGGGCGGCCGCGGCGCTGTTCGTGCGCGAATTCGCCAACCTGCGACTGTTCTCACCCAAGGTCTACAGCGCCTTTGGCTGGCTCGCCATCGCCTTCGTCGGGCTTACCTTCGCCAACTTCCTCCGGGTCTTCGGCTGGGGCGGCCCCGTCGCCGCGGTCGGCAACCTGATGTTCCTCGGCAGCGCGATCCTCACGCTCGTCGTCGCCTTTCTCGCGTGGCGTCGCGGTGGCAACCGCGCCGCGGGCTGGTTCCTGATCGCATGGACCCTGCTGTGCACGTTCCAGATCATCACCGCGGTGCGACTCCTCTACACGCGCGCCGACGGCGCCGAGGGAGTTCTCTATTACGGACTGGCTCCCTCGATGGTCGCCGCCGCGGTGCTGATCGCCCTCGGGGTGGCCGATCACGTGCGCCAGCAGTCGCTGGCCCTGACCGATGCGGAGCGCCGCGCGCAGACCGACCCGCTCATCGGCGTGCTCAACCGGCGCTCCCTGATCGAGCGTCTTGATGCCGCGTGCGTGCGCGCCAAGGCCCGCAACCTGCCGATCTCAGTGCTATTCATCGACCTCGACCACTTCAAGCAGATCAATGACACGTTCGGGCACGCCGCAGGCGATGCCTGCCTCGCCGGGATCATCCCGCCCATCCAGGCGGAACTGCGCCAATCGGACGTCATCGGTCGCTACGGCGGCGAGGAGTTCGTGGTCATCCTCAGCGGCGCGGACACCGCCGCCGCGCAGCCGATCGCCGAGCGCATCTGCCGCCGCGTCGAGGACATCCGCATCGCAGGCTTCGGCGGCCCCATCAATGTCACCTGCAGCATCGGGGTCGCCGCCAGCGATCGGCTGGGCGTGTGGGGACAGCACCTGATCGCCCATGCCGACACAGCGGTGTACGCCGCGAAGCGCTCCGGGCGCAACCAGGTCCAGATCGCAGCGTCACTCGCCGCCTGAAGCGCCCACGCAGGTACGCCTCGCCGAGCCCGCTGACGTGCCGCGCCTGCTTGAACTGGTGCGCGAGTACTGGGAGTTCGAGGGCATCGCGGGCTTCGACGCCGCGCGCAGCCGGATACTCCTCACGCGCCTTTGCGTGGAGCCGGCGCTCGGGCGCGCTTGGCTGGCCGAATCCGCGGGCCAGCTGCGGGGTTACCTCATCGCGGCGCGGGTGCTGAGTCTTGAGCACCAGGGTGTGATCGCCGAGATCGACGAGTTCTTTGTGCTTGCCGGGGCGCGCGCCCCCGGAGTGGGCGCCGCCTTGCTGGATGCGGCGCAGGCCGCGCTCGCGGCCGACGGCTGCCCGCGCCTGCAATTGCGGCTGGGGGTGGGGAACAGCGCCGCGCGCCCCGGCCGGTCCATACTCACCGCCTCGATCAAGGGAGAACACGCATGCTCCAGCATGCCACGCGCATAATCGCTTTCCTCGCCATCGCCGCCCTGTGCGGCGCCGATGCATGGGCCGCGGACATCTACGACGCGGCGGTGGCGCACGCCGGTCGTCCCGCCAAGGACGCGCGGCGCGATGCGCTCGATCACCCCGCTGAGGTGATGCGGCTCGCCGGCATCAAGCCGGGCATGACGGTGGTCGACTTCTTCGGTGCCGAGGGGTACTACAGCGAACTGCTGGCCGACCTCGTCGGACCCAAGGGCCACGTCTACCTCCTCAACAACGCCGCCTATGACGAATTCAGCGAGGGCGGCTGGAAGGAGCGCATCGCGCGCGCGCCGAATATCGAGCACATCACCCGGGACGCGGAACACCTCGGGCTGCCTGACAAGTCAGTCGATGCGATCGTGCTCAGCAAGGTCTACCACGACCTTTACTGGGTCGACCCGGATCCGAAGGACCACTGGCCTACGTTCGACCTGCCGAAGGTACTCGGCGAGATCGCCCGTGTCGTGAAGCCCGGCGGCATCCTGCTCCTCGTGGATCACTCGGCCAAGCCGGGCACCGGCAGCAGCGTGGCCGGCTCACTACACCGCATCGATGAGGCATTCGCCAGGGCCGATTTCGAGAAGGCCGGCTTCACGCGCGTGGCCAGCAGCGACGTATTGCGGCGTCCGGATGACGCGCGTGACCAGATCACCTACAAGGGACCGATGGTCGGCAAGACGGACCGGTTCGTGCTGGTGTTCCGCAGGAATTAGCGGCCGACGCGGCGCGCGCTTGGAGCGAGCGCCTACTCGGTGACCTTGATGCCGCCGGCGAGCCGGCCCTTGATCTGGTCGGATTCCCCCGGCAGCAGCGCCCGGTCTATGTTGTAGACGATCTCGTACTGCGGCCGCGCGGGGTCGGCGTCCGAGAAGCCATTGCCGCGGCCAACGGTGCGGATCCAGTAGTCGGTCAGGTCATTGTTGTGCTGGAGCGCACCGGTGAATTCGGCCTCCTGCTTGCTCATGTGCTCCCACCGCTCACGCAACTCCTTGCCCGCGTCCTCGCCGGGGCGGGGCTGGCGGAAGGCGGCGACGAAGGTCTTCTTGTCGCGATCGGGCCTGAGGACGATACCGCCGACGTCCCAGCTGATCTGACCCTTGTCCAGCATGTACGTCATGCGCATCTCCAGAGAACTCTGCGCACCCACCGTCGCGATCCCGGCGCTGTCGAACCGCAGGCGCGGGGATTCAAAACGCACGCCTTTCCCCGGATCGTAGTCGAGTTTGAGGTGGTCGAACGTCGACGGCCGCAGCTCGCGCCGCTGCATGAACGCCTGCCACTGGGGCAGCGATCCTGTGTACGACACATACAGGTAGTCGGCCATGAACTCCATGCCTTCCGCCTGCACCTCGAGGAGGGCGCTGGGCACCATCGACAGTGCCCCGACGTAGCCATCCGGGGTGGGCAGCGCCAGCGCCATCAGGTAGGTGTCCGCGTAGCCGATGGCCCAGACCCGCCGCTGCCACACGCGTCCATAGCGGTCACGCAGCAATGTCTCCTGCTGCGCCGGACCCGCGGAAGTGATGCGCACGGGCTGTGATCCAACCACGCGCGGCAGGTTCACGCCCTTGAGGATGAGGTCCATGAACTCCTTGGAGTCCTTGTAATGGCGCTCGTCCACCCCGTAGCCCGGGTATTGGATGCGGAAGAGGATTCCCGCGGCGGAACCGCAGTGCCAGACCCGCCCGTCGCCGGGCAACCGGGTCTCGGTGCCAGGGGTGCAAGCGTGCGCGTCCCAGCTCTTGTCCTCTTCCTGCGCCATGATCGAGGGGTCGAAGGAGGCATAGAGCCGGGCGAGCATCTTCGCCGATTGACCGCGCGGGAAGATCGAATCGGCCTCGGCAGCGAGCAGCTTCGCGTACTGCGCCTTGAAGTACCTCTGGAACAGCGCGCGGGTGTCGCGCGAGAAGTCCGCGAAGGTCGCCGGCAGCGGGAAGCTCTCCTGGTAGTCGGCGACGATCGTGCCGCGCAGCAGCTTCGGGATTCCAAATGACTCACGCACCTCGAACGTCCCGGACTTGTCCGGGGCCTCGAGCAGCCGCTCGATGGGCAGCGCGTAGTTGAGGTTCTCGTTGGCGGACTTGGCCGAGACAAGTCCGATGACCAGCCCGCGGGCGTCCAGCAACGGGCCGCCACTGTTGCCCGGCGAGGCCGCCGCGGAGAAGCGCAGCCACTTCCACCTGCCGTCCTGGGCCTCGGGCGTCAGCGAGGTCAGCAGTCCATCGCGGATGACGATGCCCTCGCCGAGCGCGTTGCCAACGGCCAGCACCGGGTCGTCGATCGCAATCGTCGTGCTGGTGGCGAGCGGCGTCACCGGCGGCGCCCCACTGACGGTGAACACCACGAAGTCCTCGTGGTTCGAGTACTTGAGGATGCGCTCGATCGGGTAGACCTTGCCGTCGCCGCCGCGGATCCCCGGCGCGCCGAACTGGCTGGCGATGCCGAGCCCGATGACGTGCGCGGCCGTTACGAACGTGTTGGGGGTGATGGCGAACGCGGTGCCGACGGAGCGGTATTTATCGTTGCGCTCCTGGAAGGGAACCAGTTCCAGCGGCAGCGGCTTCTCGTAGCTGAGAGTGTCTTTCTCGGGCTTCCTCAGCACCACCTCGAACGTGGCGGCGCGCACCTGCCTCTGGAGTTCAGGCGTCAGCGCGGATGCCTCGGCCGTGGCGATGGCGGCGAACATCGCCAGGGCGGCCAGCGCACCGGCCCTCCCCGCTGCCACTCCGGCTCCTCGCAAGAGGAGTGCGAGACCCTGCGCGATACCGCTCATATGCTCCCGATGATGCCCGTTCGCCGGGGTGGTTCTTGTGATGGAGCGCTTAGAATAGTCCACCGGTCACCGGCGAAACCATCTCAGGAGGGACGGCCAGGCGATGAACGACCCCTTCGACCTCGAGCGGTTCGTCCAGGCTCAGGAACCGGTATACGCGCGGGTCGCCGAGGAACTGTCCGCGGCTCGCAAGCGTTCGCATTGGATGTGGTTCATTTTCCCGCAGCTACGGGGCCTGGGTGCGAGTTCCATCGCGCGTGCCTATGGCATAACCTCGCTGGCGGAGGCGCGCGCCTACCTCGCCCACCCCCTGCTGGGCGCACGCCTGCGTGAGTGCGCGCGCTTGCTCGCGGGCGCACCCGGGGCCGATGCGCGCCAGGTGCTGGGCTACCCCGATGACCTCAAGCTGCGCTCGTGCATGACGCTGTACGCGCGCGCCGCCGCGGACCCGGCGGACCGGGATCTCTTCGCAGGCGTGC
Organism: Pseudomonadota bacterium; assembly: GCA_025360865.1. GTDB lineage: Bacteria > Pseudomonadota > Gammaproteobacteria > Steroidobacterales > Steroidobacteraceae > 13-2-20CM-66-19. Next base: position 8,908 of record JANYBG010000087.1, read on the forward strand.
TCGATAAGTTCTTCGCGGGCGGCGAGGACCCGCTCACCCTCGAGCTGCTTACTTAGGTTTGCGGAATTTCAGGATGAACTGGTCCGTGTGGCCACGGATGGAGGCGTCGAAAACCTTCGCCGCGCGCGGATCGTCCTTGTTGCGCAGGGCATCGCTTTCACCCTCGAACCTGAAGCCGGCCGCCTCGACTTCTTTCTTGACCGCCTCCTCGTCGACGCGGTGCAGCGTGTCCGTGTCGCGGAACCCGGACCCGGCTTGCGCCGAGTGATCGAGCACTATGAAGACGCCGCCCGGCTTGAGCGCCCGGTACACGGCCTTGTCGAAGTCGACGACGTTCAGATCCTTCACGTTGTGGACGTCGTGGTAGTTCTGCGAGGTCCAGACCACATCAACCGGCGGCGCGAGCGAGAGCTCCTTCAGGCGCACGACCTCGACGGTGACGTTCGCGTAGTGGGGATCCGCGGCGATGGCGCGCACTGCGGCGGAGCGGTCCGGAGCATCCGCCGGGGCGTCGGCTGGCTTCGCGGTCGCCACCGCGTACACCTTGCCCTTGGGCCCCACCGCCGCGCTGAACAGGCGGGTGAAGTAGCCGGAACCGGGAATGAGATCCGCCACGCTTTCGCCAGGTTTGACGCCGGCGAACTCGAGCATGACGGCGGGCTTGCGGTCAGCGTCGCGCTGGGTGTCGGCCGCGGGTCGCGCGGCGTCGGCGATGGCCGCGGTGATATAGGCCGGCGGCGCCGGCGCTTGCGCGGCCATGGCGTTGAGACCCAACACGGAGAATGCGAGCAGCGAATCACGAAGCATGGTCATCCCCTCGGCGGAGCGCGCGTCCGCTGCGCACTTTAACAGGAGTCCGCGGAGGATTCAGAGCGCGGGAACGCCCGGGAACCCCCGAGCCCGGCGGCGAGCCCGCGCGAACGCCGCACATGAAGCGGTCAGGCGGCCGGTCGGGAGCGCAGGCGCGAGATCGCCTCGCTCGAAAGGGGGGCCCCACTGAGCAGCGCGGCGTACAGCGCGGCGCCGAGCACCGGCGCCAGTCGCGGCGCGACGAGTTCGTAGCCACCACCTAGGGCCGCGAGGCTCGAGCGCAATGAATCCAGGAAGAACCCGAAGCTGAACATCCCGCCGGAATACGAGACTTTCGCGGCCAGCCCAGCCGGCACACCGAGTTGGTCACGCACGGCGCGCACCATCTGCGCGAGTTCCCCGGCGGCGCTCGTGAAGAGCGCCCTCGCCTGCGCATCGCCGGCCGCCGCCGCCTGGGCGATGAGCGGGGCGAGCGCGGCCAGCTGGCTGCGCTTGGCGCCGTCGCGTCCGTAGATCGCGGCACAAAGGTCCAGTTCGTGCTCGAGGTTGAAATGCCGGCGCAACACCGAATGCAGCTCCGCGCGCGCGAGCCGGCCGTCGCTCATCCGCGAGAACAGGTTCAGGCCACTGACCGCGACCCAGTAGGCCGATCCCTCGTCGCTGAAGAGTTCGCCCCAGCCTCCCGCCCGCGCGCGACGGCCGGCATACTCGCCGTAGGCCAGGGAGCCGGTGCCGGCGATAAGGTGTATGCCGTCCTGCGCCGCAAGGCCGCCGGCCCAGCCGCAGATCGCATCGTTGCCACACCGGTAGCGCCCCGCGGGTAATACCCCCGCCGCGATTTCATCCAGCACCGGGACCAGCGTGCTGTCCTCCCCGTAGGCAGGCAGCCCCAGGAAGGCGAAGTCCTTACAACAAGGCGAATGCCACGGTCGCAAAGATCAACGTAGTCATTGACGACATCAACGCCGGTAAGGGGAGCGCAGGGAAGTTGCTCAAGGATCCCGCGCTTTACGACATCATAGAGCAGCAGCGCGG
>JANYBG010000126.1 GCA_025360865.1 Pseudomonadota bacterium
TCGATGGAGTGGTTCAGAAACAGGATCGATGCGAAGATCGTGATCGAGCAGTTCCGGCGTCAGTACAACGAGGTCAGACCTCACTCAAGCCTCGGGCAACTGACACCGGCAGAGTTCAAGCAGCAACTATCATCAATCAACAATCCGGAGCCGGCCATTTCCTAAGTCAGCACTGGACCGAAGAATGCCAGCAGGTGACATCGTCTAGCATCACGAGAAGGAAGTTCCTTGCGACAGCTTCGGCGCTCGGCACTTTCACGGGAATAGCAGCGACAACGGCCTGCGTCCCAAAAGACGACTTTAAGTCAACAGCTCAAGCGCTGCGGCGGCCGCTTAGCGAATCATCGGATCCACTTACGCTAATGCAGGAGATAGTGCGCTGCGCCACGTTAGCCCCGAACGGACACAATACACAGCCGTGGATGTTTGACTTGTCAGCGGACCGGATTGCGGTTACGCCTGATTTCTCGCGCCGCACGCCCGTGGTTGACCCAGATGACCATCATATTTGGGTGAGCTTGGGTTGCGCGACCGAGAATATGGTCATCGCCGCGGCTGCGCTCGGGAAGCACGCTGACGTCAAAGTCGACCCGCAGCAGATTCGAGTCACGTTCGAAAATGGTCCATCCGCGCCGTCGCCGTTTGTCGAGGCGATTTTCCAGCGCCAATGCACTCGCGCCGACTACGATAGCCAGCCTCTTGCGAACGACGTTCTCAAAGACCTGGAGGGTGCCGGAGATCGCAGTGATGTGCGGGTACTCCTTCTGACCGAGCGGGGCAAGATCGAAGGCGTGATCGAGTATGTCACGCAAGCAAACAGTGCGCAGATGCGCGACCCGGCTTTCTTGTCTGAGTTGAAACACTGGATTCGCTTCGACGATTCCCAGGCAGTTTCCACCGGCGACGGCTTGGCGGCGCGGTCGTCCGGCACTCCGACCTCGCCGCCTTGGATTGGCGGGCCGCTGTTCAATTTGTTCTTCCGCGAGAAATCCGAGAACGACCGGTACGCGAAGCAGCTCCGCTCATCCGCAGCGGTTGCCGTCTTTGTCGGCGCCCGCAGCGATTCGGCCAGCTGGTTCGAAGTCGGGCGAGCATATGAGCATTTCGCGCTAGCGGCGACGGTACTTGGCATACGCACCGCATTTGTCAATCAGCCGATTGAAGTCGCTGCCGTGCGTTCCCCTTTCGCTGGGTGGCTTGGCATTGGGTCGCAGCGACCCGACTTGGTCGTGCGTATCGGCCGCGGCTCGCAGCTGCCCTATTCATTGCGGCGGCCTCTCGCCGCGGTCATTGGGTGACATGGCGAGTTCACGGGCTGTAGCTAAACGGAGTGGTTCGCGCTCGCGGTCCGCCGCGTAGGCGCTGTTCATGGAGCCCTGAAATTGATTGGCGGTTACACCCATGACGGTCTGGGCCGCATGTCTCTGCAGGTCGTAAGTCGCTCGTCTCAGCGGCGGGTAGGCATTCCGATGGGCCCCGTCGTTGCTTGCCGAGTGGCGCCGCCAGTCACCTGAACGTCAACGGTGCGACTGGGAATGCATCCGATCGTCAGCTTTGAAGAATGATCGGGCAAGCGCTAAGAGCGCGCCATCGGTTGGGTGATCCACCGTTTCGACGCCCGAGACACGCTTCGCAATCGCCGGCTGCGCTGCCTCCATATAAGTAACAAGTTCCTTCTTCGCACCCGCAGGCCCCGTAATCAAAATCGCGCCAGCTTCGGCAAGCTGCTGCGATACCTGCTTCAGGAACTCCTTGTCGAGCGGAGCGTGACCGCTGTCGCCGGAATTCGCCTTATGGTGAAGATGCTGTTTCGGGTGGCTGGCGGAGACTACTTTTCGGTCGACGTCAGTTGCATCGAAGTGGAAAATCTTCGCCTCGTGGTGATCGATCCAGACGAGGGCATGATAATGGATTGTCATATTTGATTACCTGCTTTGAGCCCCACGTAGCGAGCGGGAGCTTGGGCGACACTTGAAACTGAAGCCGCGCGTGCCTGAAGAGCATCGCTGAAGAGGGTTTAGATTGCCAGCTCTCGGGAGCTCGATGAGGCGCGACGCCCAAAATGACGCGTGGTGCGCGGCTAGGTGTGGAGTCTCATGAGGTTGTTCCGGTCCAGGCGCAGCCTTGAGACCGAGTGGCTGGCCTGCGAGGCTCGTGTGGGGTCTGTGCCAGTTGTAGCCATGTAGCCAAGTCGGTAGCGCGTCGCGGCGCTGGTAGGAGTGGTGGTAGGCCCGAGCGTACGCCCACTCACGCAAGCAGGTCTGGATGAAGCGCTCTGCCCTGCCATTGGTGCGCGGAGTGTAGGGGCGCGTGTAGTGATGGCTCAGTGATTGGCGACAATTAGATTTGCCGGTAGTTGTCGTCGGGCATGGTGGCATCGGCGGCGCCGTGTTGCCTCACGTAATTTTCTTACCCTTTGCCTCATGAAGATTCTT
>JANYBG010000134.1 GCA_025360865.1 Pseudomonadota bacterium
GGCCACCAAGGCGGCGCTGCGTTCCCTGGTTCGCTACTGGATCGTCGAGCTCAAGGATCGCCAGATCCGGTTCAACGTCTTAAGTCCTGGTTCCATCGATACGCCTGGCCTGGCGCCTCTGTCAGAAGAGATGCGGAGTCACTTGAAGTCCATCGCACCCATGGGCCGCCTGGGCGAGCCTGACGAGATCGCGACCGCGGCGGTGTTCCTGGCATCGGATGATTCGAAGTACGTGACCGGCACGGAACTGTTTGTCGATGGCGGCTACGGCTAGATCTGAAGTGACGTGTTGGCTCAACCAGGTGCTTGCCCCAGCCACATGCCCACGCCTCCCCTGCGCCCGGCATCCCAGCGCACAGATGCGTTATGCTCGACAGCAATAAGAGCCCCAAAAAGGTCGCTACCCTGATGAAAAGGGCGAAAAAGACCCGCAAGCGTCGCCAGAGCCCGCGCATCCTGGACCGGCGCGCCCGGATCATCCAGCGCACGCGCGAACTGGTGGCCGCACGCGGCATCGAGGCGCTGACCATCCGCGAGCTGGCGGCAGACTGTGGAGTGGCGGTGGCCACGCTCTACAACCAGTTCGGCAGCCGCGAGGGCGTGATCGGCGCCGCCCTGGAGGCGGACTTTCGCGGACGCTTCGAGCCTTTGGCGCTGCGCACCCGCAACCTGTCGCCGGCCATGAAGCTGCAGGAACGCATCACGCTTGCGACCCGCGCCATGATCACCGACCTGCGCGAGTACACCAAGTCGGTGATGTTTTTCTATTTCCACCACACCGCCAGCCCCGAGCTGCGCGCCGCCATCCACGACTACGTTGCCTCCGACTTCACGCACATCGTCGAGGAAATCCGCCGCCAGGGAGACCTGCAGCCTTGGGTCGACCCGGTGTCCTTCGCCGACGACATCATCACGCAGAACTACTCACTGGTGATGAAGTGGGCCCAGGGATACATCAAGGATCGTGAGCTGGACGCGCGTATGATCCACGCGATCGGCGCCAGTTTCATTGGGATCACGCGCGGCAAGACCCGTACGGAATTCGAGCGCCTCTTGGCCACATAGTTCCCACCGGACGGCGCGCCTCACACGGGGATGCGGCCCGTGGCCAGAAGCTCACGCAAGATGCGCAGCGGCGGGTTCTCCCCCACCAGGTTCGCCGGGATCCGGCCCTGCGCGTGCAGGCGCTGAAATACGCGCGTGGTCGCAAGCGAGGTATAGGTAATGGCCATGTGCAGCAGGTATTCGGGCGCAGGGATCGGTCTTCCGGTGCGGGCCTCGTAGTAAGCCACGGTGTCGGCAAGACCGAGGAACCCGGGCAGGCGCGCCGACCCTTCCGCAAAGCCCTGCGCCATCGCGTAGTCCATCGACACGAAAAAGACGACATCGAGCGCCGGGATGCCGAAGTGCGCGAACTCAAAGTCGAGCAACCCGCAAGGCGAGAGGTCCGTGAACAGCATGTTGCGAAGGCTGGCATCTCCCCAGACGAACCCTTCGGCAAAGGTCGCCTGCGGCCGCTCGCGTTCGAGGTAGCTGACGGCCGACTCGAGCTCCGGGTACTGCCCGTTCTGCGACACCAATTCCAGGTAGCGACGCCAGTAGCGCAGCATCCGAGACAGTGCGTCATCGCCAGGGACGGCCAGGCGCAACGCGGCCCGCAGCTCGCGGGGAACCACGGTGTCGTGCAGCTGCGCGATAGCCTCGATACCTTGCTGCCACAGTCTTGTCTGGTCCGGCACCGACAGCTCACGGATCCACCCTTCACGCACGTACGAGGGCCAGTCCGGCGCACTGAGCCCTCGAAGTCGCTCCATCAGCAGGAAAGGCGAACCGACCACCGACCGATCCGGTTCGAAAGCCAGCGCCCTGGGCACGCGGGGCGAGCCAGCATTGGCGAGCTGCATGGCGCGGAACTGCTGCCCGAGATCTGTCACCGGATACACCGGGTACGCTGGTGAGAGGCGCAGGACCACCTCATCGACCGTCGCAGTACCAAAGCGGGCGCCTTCGAGCTTAAGGAAGAAGAGCTCACTCGAGGCACCGCTGGAAGCCGGCACCTGCATGTCGACCAGGCGCCCACCGCCGCCGTGCTTGAGCAGCCAGGGTGCGAGGCCCGCGGCCAGCTGTGCGGTGTCGCGACGACTGCCGGTCGCAAGCGTCGACTGGACCACCCGCCCTGAGGTGGCCGTGAGGGCCGGGCTGGCCGCCGGCGCGGTCATCGTCCGCAGACGGCCGCGGCTTCCTGTCCGGCAACCCTGCCGAAGGTGATGCTGCTGGCGATCGCATAGCCGGTACCGGCGTAGTGACGGCCGTAGAGGCTGCCGACCGTTTCGCCGGCGGCGAACAAGCCCGGGATCGCCTGACCGGAGGCCGAACACACCCGCGTGGCCGCATCGACGCGGACGCCGCCACCGGTCACGGTGAGGATCGCCGGGCGCACCTCCACGGCGTAGAACGGTGGCGTCTCGATCGGCTTCAGGCTCGCGGCACCCTTGCCAAACTGCCGGTCCTGGCCAGCGTGTGCAGCGTCGTTGTAACGCGCGATGGTGTCCGCCAGGGATTTTGCGGGAAGCCCGGTAACGCGGCTGAGTTCCTCGATGGACGCCGCCTCGATGATGCGCCCCTTGGCCAGCTGCTCCTCGAACATGCGCGGCACCCAGCTCACCGTGATCACGCCTGCTGCCAGCGCCTCGAGCACGCGGGGATGCGGTTTCGCGCCCTCGAACATGGTGCGATCGAAGATGACGAAGGCGCGTGAGTCAAGCTGCGCCTCGAGGGCCTCGGCGATCTCCCAGTAGGCGCCATCCTCACGCGTGAAGCGCTCGCCGTTGAGGTTCACCACCAGTGCCCAGTCCGGACCCAGCACTTCCAGGTCATGGTGGAAGTTGGGTGTCGCCAGCAGCAGCCCGCTGTCGACTCCCTGGATCTGCGCGCCACACTCCTCGGCAAGTCGCAGGCCATCGCCGCGATTGTCCTTGTTGCCCACGTGCCAGACCCAGCTGCCCGGGCGGCGAGCCTTCGGCAGCATGCGCTCGACCCAGGCCGGGTCCCCGCCGAAGCCGCCAGTGGCGATCACGACGGCGCGGCAGGTGATCGGCTCACCGTCCACGAGAACTCCGCGGACGTTGCCGGTCTCGCTGAGCAGGATTTTCTCCGCCCGTGCGCGGCGCACGACATCGACGGGGCGCTGGCTGAGTGCGGTGTCCAGGCATTCGGCAATGCGCATCCCGAAGCCCACCGGTTCATGCGAGCGCGGCACCGAGCGGCCGTTCGGTGAGGACAGACGTGTCGCGGGGAATTCCACGCCGAGCGAGGTCAGCCACTCCATCGCCCCTGCGGCCTCATCGCACAGGCGCCGCAGCGCCGGCTTGAATACGGTATCCCCGTTGAGCCCCAGGATGTCGAGGTACATGGCATCGGCGCTGTCCTTGATCCCAAGCTCGCGCTGGGCACGCGTGCCGGCGGCATAGAACACGCCCCCGGCGAGCGCCGTGGACCCACCCAGCCGGTCGCCCGCCTCCAGCAACGCCACGCGCTTGCCGGCGTCGGCGGCATGGATCGCAGCGGACATTCCCGCCCCGCCCCCGCCGAGCACGATCACGTCAAAGTCCTCGGCGCCAGCCTCAGCCACGCTTCTCTCCATTCGCAGCGGTGCGCCCGGCGAGGACGCCAAAAACCATGGCAGGCCCGATGGTCCCGCCGGGGCCGAAGTAAGCCGGTCCACTGATAGCGGCGGCGGCGTTGCCTGCGGCGAACAGGCCCGCCACCGGCGTGCCATCGCCTCCGAGTACCTGGCCCCGGCTGTCGATTTGAGGGCCCGCACAGGTGCCAATCGTCGAGGGCAGCACCTCGACGGCGTAGAACGGCGCCTCGGCTACCGTGCCGAGTGAGGGATTCGGGGCGTTGTCCGGATCGGCAAAGAAGCGCGCGTACGCGGATTCACCACGCCCGAAGCGGGTGTCGCGTCCCCGCGCGGCGGATTCGTTGAACTGCGCGATGGTGCGGGTCAGCGCCGGTGCATCAATGCCAAGCCCGTCCGCCAACTCACCCAGCGAATCGAAGTGGCGCAGCCATTCCGGCGTCGGCTGGCCCGGCGCCACCGGTCCGAACGCGTACTTGTCGCGAAACTGCTGGTCGAAGATCTGCCAGGCCGGCAGGTGGCGGCTGCCCTGCGCATCGCGCTCCAGCAGCACCTTGAGAATCCGGTGATAGGGAGCGGACTCATCGACGAAGCGCTCGCCACGCCGGCCCACGATGATCGAGTGCGGCAGCCCGCGTTCCACGAGCGTGGTCCGCACCAGCGGAAAACCGTCCGTGCGCTGCTCGCCGGGGATCATGTACGTCGGCCATCCCCAGCACACGCCGCGGTTCGCAAGGCGCGCGCCGGCCTGCTCGGCCATGTGCCAGCCATCCCCGCGATTGGTCTCGACCGTCGAGGGGGTCCAGTGCACGCCGAACTGTTCCTTGACCAGGGCTTCGTCCCACTCGAAGCCTCCCGTACACAGCACCACGCCGCGGCGGGCCGTGAGCTCGTATGAGGAGCCATCGCCCTCGACGTGCACGCCACGAACGCCTGAGTTGATCAGGAGCCTGCGGACGCGGGAATTGATCCGTATCTCGATGTCCCGCTCCAGC
>JANYBG010000169.1 GCA_025360865.1 Pseudomonadota bacterium
TCAGGCTTCATCACCATCCCCGGACCCCCCCCGTAGGCGCGGTCATCAACCGTGCGGTGCACGTCATTCGTGTGCGCCCGCGGATCCTCGGTACCCACGCCCAGGAGTCCGCGGCTCACCGCGCGCCCGACGATCCCGAATTCCAAGGCTCCGGCGATCATCCGCGGGAAGAGCGTCACCACCTCGATCCTCATCGGGTGCTCACGTCTCCTGCGCCGGCCAGTCCACCAGGATCGCGCGCGCCTCCACGTCGACCTTCCTCAGGTGCCGCTGGTTGGCAGGCACCCAGTGTTCCGGCCCCGCGCCGGTGATCACCATCAGCGAGCCCGCCGGGGAGTCGACGAAGTGGCTGACCGCGCCGAGGGCCACGCCCGCGAGGTTGGTCACCTTCATCCCCACCAGGTCGGCCTGGTAGTACTCATTCTTCTTCGGCGCGGGCAGGCTCGCGCGCCGCACCTCGATCCGGGCTCCCGTCAGCGCGGCGGCGGCATCACGATCCGCCACCCCCTCGATGCGGGCGACCAGCCCCTCACCGTGGGCGCGGCCTTCGGCCACGCGGCGCGACGTGCGCTCGCCCGTGGCGAACTTCAGCGTCCAGTCCCGATACTTGAGCAGCGCCGGCTTAGGATCGGTGTGGGATTCGATGTGGAGCCAGCCCTTGATGCCGTAGGGAGCGCCGAGGCGTCCGAGTTCGACCCACTCCACAGCCACGGCCTCCCCACCTTCGTTAGGGAGCGCGCGCTGGCGCGATCCCGACGACCTGCTTCGAGGTCTTAGGCCGTGGCCTGCTTGCGGTAGTCGGCCACCAGGTGGGCGACGCGCTCGGAAGGCTGCGCACCCTGGCCAACCCAGTAGTCGATGCGCGGCAGGTCCAGGCGCAGCTTCTGCTCGTTGACCCCGGCGATGGGGTTGAAGAACCCCACGTGCTCGAGGCTCGGGCCGCCCTGGCGCTTGCGGCTGTCGGTCACGACGACGTGGTAGAAGGGCTGGTTGCGCGCCCCGCGCCGCGTCAGACGGATAGTTACCATGATTCGTATCGCTCTCGGTCAATGACGGGGGCCACGAAAGGGCCGCCCAAAAAAGAGCGCGGATTCTACGCAAGCCGCGAATCCTGCGCCAGTTTTTCTCAGGCGAGGAGTGCGGGCGGGTCCCGCACGGCCGCCCGCTCCCGGTGGGGGCCCTGACGGGCTTCCGGCAAGGGCCCCTAGCGTCCCGGGAAGCCGGGGGGCATACCGCCCTTGAAGGCCCCCACCAGGCGCCTGAGGCCCCCGCCCTTCATGCTCTTCATGACCCGCTGCATCTCCATGAACTGCTTAAGCAGCCGGTTCACGTCCTGGACTTGCACCCCGGAGCCCCCGGCGATGCGGCGCCGCCGGGAGCCATCGATGATCGAGGGATTGCGCCGCTCGCGCGGGGTCATGGAATTGATCATGGCGATCTGGCGGCGCAATTCCCGGTCGCCGTGGTCAGCGGAGATCGCACCCTTCTTGACCATCGTCCCGGGGAGCTTGTCCATGACCGATGCCAGGCCTCCCATCTTCTGCAGCTGCTCGAGCTGGCCTCGCAGGTCGGTCATGTTGAAGCTCTTGCCCGTTGCCACCTTGTGGGCCAGGCGCTGGGCCTCGTCGGTATCGACCTGGCGGTGTACCTGCTCGACCAGGCTCACCACATCGCCCATGCCCAGGATCCGCGAGGCCATGCGGGAGGGGTCGAAGGGCTCCAGCGCCTCGGTCTTCTCGCCAACGCCCAGGAACACGATCGGCTTGCCGGTCACCTGGCGCACCGAGAGCGCGGCGCCTCCGCGCGCATCGCCGTCGGCCTTGGTGAGGATGATGCCCGTGAGGTCCAGGGCCGCGCCGAAGGCGCGCGCTGAATTGATGGCGTCCTGGCCGGCCATGGCATCGACCACGAACAGGCGCTCGGCCGGATTCACCGCCGCATCGATCTCGCGCACCTCGGCCATGAGGCCCTCATCCACGTGCAGGCGACCGGCGGTGTCGACGATCAGCACGTCCACGACGGAGGTGCGCGCCGCGGCCAGGGCATCCCGTGCGATCTTCGCCGGGGCATCGGCCGCATCGGCCGGGTGGTATTCAGCTCCCACCTGGGCGGCGAGGCGCTCCAGCTGCAGCATCGCCGCCGGGCGCCTGACGTCGGTGCTCACCAGCAGCACCCTCTTGCGTTCCTTCTCGATGAAGTGCCGGGCGAGCTTCGCCGCGGTGGTCGTCTTGCCCGCGCCCTGCAGGCCGGCCAGCAGCACCACCACCGGCGGGGCCGCGCGCAGCCTGAGCGTCGTGGCCTGCCCGCCCATGAGCTCGATGAGCTCCTGGTTCAGGATGCCGATGAAGGCCTGGCCCGGGGTGAGGCTGCCGAGCACCTCGGTGCCCAGGGCCTTGGTCTTCACCGCCTCGATGAAGCTCTTGACCACCGGCAGGGCGACGTCGGCCTCCAGGAGGGCCATCCGCGCCTCCCGCAGGGTCTCCCCGACGTTCTCCTCGGTGATGCGGCCCTTGCCGCGCAGGCCGTCGATCGTGCGGGAAAGCCGGGCGGTCAGATTATCGAACATGGGGTATGGGTAGACTGGCAGGGGTGAACGCTGAGTATAAGGCTGCCGGGGACCTCTGCCCGCGGGCCCTGAGCGGGTGCCGCGGGGGACGGGCACCGGCCAGCCTATGAGGGACACCGCAGTGAACTTGCTACCGACCTCGCCCGTGCTGCTGGGGGCACTCCTGGTGCTGCTCGTCATCGTCGCCTTCTCCTCGGGAACCGAGGTGGCGATGCTCTCCGTCAACCGGTACCGCATCCGCCACCGCGCGCAGAGCGGCAACGCGCGCGCGCGCGCGCTCGAGCACCTGCTGCTGAAGCCGGATGAGTGGCTGGGAGCGAACCTCGTGATCCTCGCCGGCGCCAGCGTGTTCGCCTCGGCGATCGCCACCGTGCTCGCCCAGCGCACCGGCCACCCGTACGCGGTGCCCCTGGCGGGAGCCGCGCTCACGATCATCGTCATCGTCTTCTGCGAGCTCGCCCCGAAGATCTACGCCGCTTCCAACCCCGAGGGAGTCGCGCTGCACGCCGCGGGCATCTACCGGGTGCTGGTGTCGGTCACGCGCCCGGCGCTGTGGCTGACCAACGCCCTCGCCTACGCGTTCCTGCGCCTGTTCGGCGTGGGCCGATCCAGCGGCACGCTGCAGACCCTGGACGCCGAGGAACTGCGCACAGTGGTGACGGAGGCGGCGCCTGTGATCCCGGCGCGGCACCGGCAGATGCTGCTGTCGATCCTGGACCTGGGCACGATCACCGTGAACGACATCATGGTGCCGCGCCAGGAGATCTCCGGGATCGACTTGAGCGAGGACTGGGAGGACATCCTCAACCAGCTGCGCCAGACCCCGCACACGCGCCTGCCCGTCTTTGACGGGGAACTCGACAACCTGATCGGACTGCTGCACATGAAGCGCGTCGCCCACGAACTGGTGCGCGGCAACCTCACGCGCGAACGACTGATCGAGATCGCCAGGGGGCGCGAGGCCTATTTCGTACCCGAGGGCACGGCGCTCAACCTGCAGCTCACCCACTTCCAGCGCAACCGCCGCCGCTTCGCCTTCGTGGTGAATGAGTACGGGGACATCGAGGGGCTGGTCACGCTCGAGGACATCCTCGAGGAGATCGTCGGGGAATTCACCACCGATCCCGCCACCGTCACTCACAAGGACGTGCATACGGAGCGCCCGGGGGTGTTCATCGTCAACGCCAGCGCCACCATCCGCGCGCTCAACCGCGCCCTGGGGTGGGCGCTGCCCACCGACGGGCCAAAGACGGTGAACGGCCTGCTGCTCGAGCACCTGGAGACGATCCCGGGCGCCGGCACGATGGTGCGGGTCGGGGACTACGAGTTCGAGGTGCTGCAGACCGCGGATAACGCGGTGCGCACCGTGCGGGTGCGGGTCCCGCGCGGACCCACGAGCCCCTAGCCCTCGCCCGATCGGGGTCCCAGGGCCGCCTCCAGCGCCTCGCTGATGCGCCCGACCGGCACGACCCTCAGGCCCTCGGGCGCCCGGCGCGGGGCGTTGTCGCGCGGCACGATGGCCACCTTGAAGCCCTGGGCGCACGCCTCGCGCAGCCGCTCGTCGCCATAGGCCACCGGCCTGACCTCCCCGGTGAGCCCGATCTCACCGAAGGCCACGAGCGATGCCGGTACCACCCGATCGGCGAGACTCGAGGCGAGCGCGATGATCACCGGCATATCCGCGGCGGTCTCCCCGATCTCTATCCCCCCGACCACGTTCACGAACACGTCGTGCTCCTGCAGCGCGACCTGCGCGTGGCGGTTGGCCGCGGCGAGCAGCATCGCGAGCCTGTTGGCGTCCAGCCCCTGCGCGATGCGCCGGGGAGCCCCGAAGCGCATGCGATCAACGAGCGCCTGCAGCTCGATCAGGAGCGGCCGCCCGCCCTCGCGCGTCACGGTGACGATGCTGCCGGCCGCGGGCTCGGGCGCGCGCGCGAGGAAGATCGCCCCGGGGTTCTTGACCTCCTTCAGCCCCGTCCCGGTCATGGCGAAGAAGCCCAGCTCGTTCACCGCGCCAAAGCGGTTCTTGGTGGCGCGCACGATCCGGTAGCGGCTGCCCGCCTCGCTCTGGAAATACAGCACGCTGTCGACCAGGTGCTCGAGCAGGCGCGGACCTGCGATCGCGCCCTCCTTGGTGACATGACCCACGATGACCACCGCGCAGCCGGTGGTCTTGGCGTAGCGCACCAGATCCGCGGTGCACTCGCGCAGCTGGGTGATGGCCCCCGCCCCCGCCCCGGCGAGGCCTGACTGCAGGGTCTGGATTGAGTCGATGATGAGCAGCGCTGCGTTCTTGTCGCCCGCGAGCGCGAGGATCGCCGGCAGGTCGGTCTCGCACACGACGCTGAGTGAGGCGGCGGTAAGTCCCAGGCGCTGCGCGCGCAACTGCACCTGCGCCACCGACTCCTCGCCGCTGGCGTAGACCACCGGGCGGGTGGCGCCCACGTGGGCCGCGACCTGCAGGAACAGTGTTGATTTGCCGATGCCCGGCTCGCCGCCCAGGAGGATCACCGAGCCTGCGACGATGCCGCCACCGAGGACCCGGTCGAGCTCGCCGTGGCCGGACTCGAGCCGCTCGCCGGTGGCCGGGGCGTGACTCGCCGGCTTAAGCCCCGCACCGACGGCCGCGGCGGCGGCGGGCCGCGCCGCCCGGGCGGAAGTGCGCTGTTCGAGCGAATTCCAGTCGCCGCACAACGGGCACTGGCCCTGCCATTTGAGGGTTTCCCCCCCGCAGGAGCCGCAGACAAACACCGGGTTCAGGCGGGCCATTCGTGCGCCTTTGGGTGACTTTCGGCTAGGATTCGCGCCGGAAGGGTTCGAGTGGCCTCTTTTGTGACCAAAGCCGCCCGGACCCCAAGCGGGCGATGCTAGCGTATGCCGGCTCAATCGGGGACGGGAAAGTGACGCGTATCACATTCGGCACAACACGGGCGGGTTCGGTCAGCGCATGAGCTTGAAAAACAAGCTGCGCTTCGTCGGCCTGTCCGACACCGGCAGGGTGCGTGAGCACAACGAGGACACGATCGCGGTCGATCCGGAGATCGGCCTTCTGGTCCTGGCCGACGGCATGGGCGGCTACAACGCCGGGGAGGTCGCCAGCGGCATCGCCGTGAAGACCATCGTCAACCTGGTGCGCGAGCACGTGTTGCGCGAGGACCTCGCCATCCCCGACCGCGAGTCCGGGCTGTCTCGCCCGAACATCATCCTGCGCGATGCCATCAGCCGCGCCAACAAGATCATCTATCAGACCGCGCGCACCCAGCCCCAGTGCGAGGGCATGGGCACGACCGTTGTGGCTGCGCTGTTCTTCGACAACAAGGTCACGATCGCCCACGTCGGCGACTCGCGCCTGTACCGCCAGCATGGCGACAAGCTTGAGCAGGTCACCATGGACCACTCACTGCTGCAGGAACTGGTCGACCGGGGCTTCTACTCGCCGGAGGAGGCCGCGCGGGCGGCGAACAAGAACTACGTCACCCGGGCGCTCGGGGTCGAACCGAATGTCGACGTTGAGATCCAGGAGGTACCCGCCGCCAAGGGCGAAGTGTACGTTCTGTGCTCTGACGGCCTGTCGGACATGATCGAGGACGAAGATATTCATTTAACCATAAACACCTTTAGTGCTAATCTGGATACGGTCGCCAAGCAGTTGATTCAACTGGCCAATGATAATGGAGGCCGGGACAATGTCTCGGTGGTCATGGCGCACATCATGGATGCTTTTCCGGCTCGCACTAAGATTTTCGACAAGATCCTGAGTTGGTTCGGCTGACACGCGATAAAGGCAGAAGCACATGGCAAGGTTGGTCTTAAGCCTGGATGGCCAGGTCATGGCGGAATACAACATGAACAAGGAGCGCTACACGATCGGGCGCCTCCCTGACAATGACATCCGCATCGACAATGCCGCGGTCAGCGGTCACCACTCCCTCATCATCAACATCCTCAATGACTCGTTCCTTGAGGACCTGAACAGCACCAACGGCACCTACGCCAACGGCAAGCTCATCAAGAAGCATGCCCTGCAGCACGGTGACGTCATCACCGTGGGACACCACCAGCTGCGGTTCGTCGAGGACGACGAGCAGCAGGACGAATTCGAGAAGACCATGGTCATCCAGCCCTCCGCCCGCCCGGTGGAGAAGCTGCGCGCCGCCGCCGAGGGCGCGGTGACCGGCAGGTCGCGCGCGCTCGCCGATGGCGCCGCGGCGGTCAAGAAGGCCAAGCTGCAGGTGCTCTCGGGCGCCTTCGCCGGACGCGAGGTCGAGTTGACCAAGGCGCTCACCACCCTGGGGCGCCCGGGCGTGCAGGTGGCGGCCATCACGCGCCGTTCCGACACCTACTACATCGTGCACGTCGACAGCGGCAAGCCCGATGACTTCCCGCTGCTCAACGGCACCCCGATCGGCGCGCAGGCGACCAAGCTGAACGACAACGACGTCATCCAGCTGGCCGGCGTGAAGATGGGATTCTTCATCAACTAGAAATAAGGGGCGCGGCCGTTTCCACCGGGCGCGCCCTCTTCCTCACTCCGGCTGATCGCTAGCGCGGCTCCAACGGCACGCGCTGGCTGATGCTGCACAGCAGCTCGTACGGGATCGTGCCCGCGTGGCGCGCGACCTCTTCCACCGGCAGCCCCTCGCCCCAGAGCGTGGCCGTTGTCCCGACCTCGACGCCCGCGATGCCCGTGACGTCCACCGCGATCATGTCCATGGAGACGCGTCCCACCAGCGGTGCGCGCTGCTTCTTGATCAGCACCGGCGTGCCGGTCTGGAAGCCGCGCGGCACGCCATCGCCATAACCCGCGGCGATGATGGCGATGCGGGAGGGACGCGACGCCGCCCACGCGCCACCGTAGCCCACGCGCGCACCGGCCGAGATCTCGCGCACGGTGAGCACCGTGCTGAGGAGCGTCATCACCGGGCGCAGGCCAAAGTCCGCCGCCGTGGAGTCCTCGAAGGGCGAGGCGCCGTACAGGGCAAGCCCCGGACGCACCCAGTCGCTGCCGGCGGCGGCGCCGCCGAGCAGCCCCGCGGAATTGACGATGCTGGTCTCGTACTTCAAGCCCTGCGTGGCCTCGGCGAAGCGTATCAGCTGCTCACGCGTCACCTGCCCGTCGCGCTCGTCGGCGCAGGCGAGGTGCGTCATCAGGCGCAGCTCGCGCGGGGCGGTCTGCAGCATGCGGATGCGCTTGAGCGCGGGCACGAAGTCACGCGGGGAGAACCCCAGGCGGTTCATGCCGGTGTCGATCTTCAGCCACAGCGCGAAGCGCGCGGCGCCACCGGTTTGCTCGAGCAGCTCGATCTGGCGCAGGTCGTGGACCACCAGATCCAGCTTGTCGTGCGCGGCGTCCTCCAGCTGCGAGCGGCTGAACACCCCCTCGAGCAGCAGGACGCGGGCGTCGATCCCCGCGGCGCGCAGCGACATGCCCTCTTCCAGGCGCGCCACGGCGTAGGCGCCCGCGTCCTGGATGGCGAGCGCGGCGCTCACCAGGCCGTGCCCATAGGCGTTGGCCTTGACCACCGCGATGACCTTGGAGCGCCCGGCGCGGGCGCGGATGACATTCAGGTTGTGACGGAGGGCTTGGGTGTCGATAACCGCCCGGATCAGCCGGCTCACCGCAAGACGCCTTCCGAATAACTATCAGGCGCGTAGTTGGCGAAGCGCGTGTACTGGCCCTGGAAGGTGAGGAAGAAGGTGCCGATCTCGCCGTTGCGATGCTTGACGAGGTCGATCTCCGCGATGCCTTTTTTCGTGGTGTTTTTGTCGTAAACCTCTTCGCGATAGATCAGCAGGATCATGTCCGCGTCCTGTTCCAAAGCTCCGGATTCTCGCAGGTCCGACATCACCGGACGCTTGTGTTCGCGCTGTTCGACCGCGCGATTCAGCTGCGAGAGCGCGATCACGGGGACCTGCAATTCCTTGGCGAGCGCCTTGAGTCCGCGCGAGATCTCGGCGATCTCCGTGGCGCGATTCTCGTTGTTGCCCGGGACCTGCATCAGCTGCAGGTAGTCGACGACGATCAAATCCAGCCCGTGCTCACGCTTCACGCGACGCGCTCGCGCGCGGATTTCCGTGGGATTCAGGGCCGGGGTCTCATCGACGAAGATCTTCGCTTCCGACAGCTGGCTGGTGGCGCCGGTGATGCGCACCCAGTCGTCATCGGTGATCCTGCCCGTGCGGAGGCTGTTCAACGGCACGCCGCCGATGGAGGCGAGCATGCGGGTGATGACCTGCTCGGAAGGCATCTCCATGCTGAAGATCGCGACGGATGCCTTGGAGCCCGGATTCACGGCGGCGTACTCGGCCATGTTGACCGCGAGCGTGGTCTTTCCCATCGACGGACGCCCCGCGACGATGATCAGGTCACCGGGTCGCAGCCCGCCGGTCAGCTTGTCGAAATCGGTGAACCCGGTCGGTAGCCCGCGCAGCACGCCCGGGTTGTTGTGCCACTCATCGATCTGGTCGATGACCGCGGGCAGCAGCGTGCGCACGGCGACCGCGCCGTCGCGCTTGCGGAAGCTGCCTTCCGCGATCTCGAAGACCTTCTGTTCAGCGCGATCAACCAGGTCACGCGCGCTCTGGCCATCGTTGGAGAGGACCGCGGAGACGATGTCGGTGCCCGCGCGGATGAGCTGTCGCAGCAATGAGCGCTCGCGCACGATGTCCGCGTACGAGCGCACGTTGGCCGCGGTCGGGGTATCGCGCGCGATGGAACTGAGGTACGCGAGGCCGCCAGCG
>JANYBG010000194.1 GCA_025360865.1 Pseudomonadota bacterium
CGCCTCGCGCTCGAACCAGTTGGCGGCCGCCCAGATGTCCACCACCGAGTCGATGACCGGCTCCGCGGTATCCGGGCAGCGCACGCTCAGGCGCACACGCTGGTTGTGGGTGATCGACAGCAGGTGGTAGACCACCGCGAAGCGGCCGGCCTGCAGGAGGTCCGGGACGTCCGTGCGCGCGACGCGGCCGCGACTGAAGCCCGAGCGGGTCGCGCTCTGGGTCTGCCACTCGTCGCGCCCGTAGACCAGGTGGTCGACGCCCGCCAGGTCCATCAGCATCTGGAACTCAAGGTCAGGTCCGTCGCGCAGCGCGCGGCACACGGTGAGCAAGGCCGGCGCGTCGCAGGTGTAGGCGAGCTCGCCTGGCAACGCGGGGCCGCGCCGCGCCGCGCCCGCCAGCTGCGCATCGATCTTCTGGGCGAGAGCCTCAATTCGCTCGCTCACGTGTGCTGACACTCCATGGGCTTACCGGGATATCGAGTTGGTGCGGGCGATCTTCTTCTGCAGCTGCAGGATCCCGTAGACCAGCGCCTCGGCGGTCGGCGGGCAGCCGGGCACATAGACATCCACCGGCACGATGCGGTCACAGCCGCGCACCACCGCGTAGGAATAATGGTAGTAGCCGCCCCCATTGGCGCACGAGCCCATCGAGATGACCCAGCGCGGTTCGGCCATCTGGTCATAGACCCTGCGCAGCGCGGGGGCCATCTTGTTGACCAGCGTGCCGGCGACGATCATGACGTCGGACTGGCGCGGGCTCGGGCGGAACACGACCCCGAAGCGGTCGAGGTCATAGCGCGAGGCCCCGGCGTGCATCATCTCGACCGCGCAGCAGGCCAGGCCGAAGGTCATCGGCCAAAGGGACCCCGTGCGCGCCCAGTTCACGAGGTTGTCCACCTGCGTGGTGACGAAGCCACGCTGCGCGAAGCCTTCCGGGTTCTCGGCCTCTAGTCCCACTCGAGCGCCCCCTTCTTCCATTCGTAGATGAAGCCCACGACGAGGATGCCGAGGAAGATCGCCATCGAGACCAGGCCAAACAGCCCGATCTTCCCCAGGGCCACCGCCCAGGGAAACAGGAAGGCGATCTCCAGATCGAAGACGATGAACAGGATCGCGACCAGGTAGTAGCGCACGTCGAACTTGGTGCGGGTGTCCTCGAACGCATCGAAGCCGCACTCATAGGGGGAGCGCTTGGCCGGGTCGTTGTGGAAGCGCGCGAAGAAGCGGCCGAGACCTGTGCCCAGGACGAGGAGCACCGCGGCCAAGCCCGCGGCCACGACCAGAAAGATCAGGATTGGCAGATAGTTGGACAACATGCGCTTGCGACCGTAAAAAAGGCAGATCGAACCCCGACCTGCCCACTAGAGCGGTGCGCATTGTAGCAGCGCGGTCAGTGAAATTGGCAGCAGATGCCGGCCGCCCGCCGCCGCGCGACGCGCGGTCGCGCGCTAGCCGTTCCGGGCGGCGGCGGCGACGGCGGCGCGGGACCTCGTGTACAGCGCAAGCTCGATCGAGGTCTTGATCACCACCAGGAGCGCCAGGGCGGCGATGTTCGATCCGGTCCGCAGCGCGAGAAAACCGCCCAGAAGCAGTACCACGTGCAGGACCACCACCCGCGCGTAAGGCCGGAACATGAGCGCGTCGATCGTTGTCGAGCGGAACTCGCCGCGGCCGATGAAGTTGGCGCGGTATCCGTTCAGGTGCGCCAGCAGTATCGAGACCGCCGCGTAGAAAAGCGCATGGCCGGGCAGGAAGGGCGCGTAGAGATAGGGCCAGTACTCGTGACGCACGGCGCCATGCGCGAACGGTCCATCGCCGAACATCGCGTAGATGAGCGCCCCGTGCGCGAGCGTGAACAGGCCGAAGTGGCAGCAGAAGAAAACCATGCGTGGATCGATCAGTACCCAGCGCGTGCACGCCGGACGGTTCACGATCACCGTGAACATTTCAAGCACGGTGAGACCGCCGACAATAACGTTCTCCGCCCAGTACACCAGCAGGATGCTCAGCACGCTCCAGCCGCCGCAGACCGCCCCATAAAGGGGCAGCAGGTTGGCGGCGACCAGCAGCCACAGCGCCGGGTCGATCTCCCAGCGGCGCGGCCCGGCAATGACCGGTTGTCGCAGGCTGATGTCGTTGGAATTCATGGCGGATGGGGCGGCACGGATCGGTGTAAAGGCCACCCTAGCGCCGCCGCGGGACGCCCGGGCGCGAGGTCCGTCACGATTTTCGCGCCCGCCCACGCAGTCGTGCGCCCTCAGGACCCATGAGGTGACCGGTCGCGGCGGCCGGCCATGGGGAGGGTCAAGCGATCCTCCCGGGGTGGGACTTAGCGGCCTCGTCCCGGAGGTGGTGCCGACGGGGAGATTCGAACTCCCACACCTTGCGGCGCTAGCCCCTCAAGCTAGTGTGTCTACCAGTTTCACCACGTCGGCAACGATTCGGAACAAGGCTCGCGGCGGGCGGTTATTTCGCCGGCTGCGGGTCCGGCGCCGCGGGTGGGGCCGTCGCGGGCACGGGGGCCGGGGCCGCCGGCAGCGTCACGCCGGGAAGCGACTTCGACTTCGCGTCCTGCGCCTCATCCAGCAGCGTACGCTGCGGGACGGGCGCCGAGTGCGCGCCGAGGTAGGCGAGCACCAGGCTGTTGATCATGAAGATCGCGGCGAACACCGCTGTCGCGCGCGACAGCGCGGTCGTGGCCCCGCGGGCGCCGAAGACCGTGCCCGAGGCGCCTGAACCAAAGCCGGCGCCCGCATCGGCGCCCTTGCCCCGCTGCAGCAGCACCAGGCCGATAATGGCGAGGGCTGCTCCGAGCTGGACGATGGTCAGAGTCGTACGCAACCAATTCATTGGAAAATCCCACTCATCCCGGGCCGGCGGCGGCCAGGATCGTTAAAAACTCATCAGCCTTAAGCGAGGCGCCACCGATCAACCCACCGTCGACATCGGGCATGGCGAACAGTTCGGCCGCATTCCCGGCCTTGACGCTGCCGCCATAGAGGATCCGCGTGGCAGCGGCAATTCTAGCATCCCGGGCCGCTATCCGGGCGCGGATGAAGGCGTGCACCTCCTGCGCCTGCCGCGGGTCCGCGGTACGCCCAGTGCCGATCGCCCACACCGGCTCGTACGCCACCACCCCCTGCTCCAGGGCCCCGGCGCCGCACAGCTCCAGGACCACGTCCAGCTGGCGGGCGACAACGTCCTGGGTACGCCCGGCGTCGCGGTCGGCGAGCTGCTCGCCGACGCACAGGATCGGCATCAGCCCCTTGGCGTGCGCGGCCCCGAATTTCCGGGCGACGAGCTGGTCGCTCTCGCGGTACAGCAGGCGCCGCTCGGAGTGACCCACGATCACGTACTCGCAGCCAACATCCTTGAGCATCCCGGCCGAGACCTCCCCGGTGAAGGCGCCGTGCGCATCCGCCGAGACGTCCTGGGCGCCCAGGCTCAGCGCCGAGTCGCGCACCAGACGCGCCGCCTCCTGCAGGTACACGAACGGCGGGCAGATGACACACACGGCCGGGGGCCGCGACGCGCAGCCGGCGAGGAGCTCCTCGATGAGCCGCGCGTTCTCGGCGCGTGAGCCGTGCATCTTCCAGTTTCCGGCGACTATGGGACGGCGCATCGAGCGGCCTTTTTGGGCGGCAAAGCCGCCGTCAGGTGCGAAGGGCGCGCGATGATAGCCATGCGTGGGGGCCGAGGCAACGCCGCCCGGGGACCCATGGAACCGGTCGCCCGGCCTCCCGAACTCGGCCGAGCCGGGAAGCGTTCGCCCCGGGCGGCGCCGGTCCTAGGCGGCGCCCCTCACGACCTCGGCCAGCTCCGCGGCGGCGGCCCGGGTCTGGGCCTCGTCCCGGCCCTCGACCATTACCCGGATGACCGGCTCGGTGCCCGAGGCACGCAGCACCACGCGCCCCTCCCCGCCCATGCGCGCCTCGATGCGCGCGACGGCTTCCCGCACCGCCGGCACGGCGGTGGGATCGAAGCGCTTGGCGACCTCCACGTTGAGTAGCACCTGCGGGTACTTGCGCACCCCCGAGGCCAGTTCCGCCAGTTCCCGCCCCGTCTGCTTCATGACCGCGAGCACCTGCAGCGCGCACACCAGCCCGTCCCCGGTGGTCGTCTTGTCCAGGCACAGGATGTGGCCGGAGGACTCCCCGCCCAGTATCCCCTGCGTCTCGCGCAGCATCTGCAACACGTAGCGATCACCGACCGCGGCGCGCCGGAAGTCGATCCCCGCGGCGCGCAGCGCGACCTCAAGCCCGAGATTGCTCATGACGGTGCCCACCACCGGGCCCTTGAGGGTGCCGGCTGCCTTCAACGCCCGGGCGAGCACGTAGAGGATCTGGTCGCCATCGACGATGCGGCCCAGGTGATCGACCATCACCAGGCGATCCCCATCCCCGTCCAGGGCGACGCCGACGTGGGCCCGCACGCCGGGCACGGTCAGTTGCAGCAGGTCAGGGGCCGTCGAGCCGCAGCCATCGTTGATGTTGCGGCCGTTGGGCGAGCAGCCGATCGGGACAATCTCGGCGCCCAGGTCGGCGAGGATGCGCGGGCCGACCTTGTAGGCGGCGCCGTTGGCGCAGTCGATGACGATCTTCAGGCCGGTGAGGTCCACCCCGGGAGCGAGCGTGCGCGCGCAGAACTCCTGGTACTCGGTGCGCGAGCGGTCCGCGCGCGTGGCGCGGCCGAGGTTGCGCGAGGTGCGCGTGGTCGGTGGCTGCGCGAGCTCGGCCTCGATGCGCTCCTCGAGTTCGTCCGAGAGCTTGCCGCCGGAGGCATCGAAGAACTTGATGCCATTGTCGTCGTAGAGGTTGTGCGAGGCTGAGATGACGACGCCGAAATCGCAGCTGAAGCGCCGCGTCATGAAGGCGATCCCAGGCGTGGGCAGCGGCCCGATCAGCATCACGTTAACGCCAGCGGCGACGAAACCCGCCTCGAGCGCCGCCTCGAACATGTAACCCGAGAGGCGCGTGTCCTTGCCGATCAGCACCGTGCCACCGTGCGGGGCGAGCACGCGCGCCGCGGCGCTGGCCAGCTGCAGCGCGAAGTCCACCGTCATCGGGTGCTCGCCCACGCGGCCACGCACACCATCGGTTCCGAAGTATCGACGAGCCAAGGCTATTCTCCCCCGATGACCGCGGCGGTCACCTTCAGTGCGTCCACGGTCGCGGCCACGTCATGCGCGCGCACGATGCGGGCGCCGCGGGCGACGGCCAGCACGGCCAGCGCGACGCTGCCATGGATGCGCTCAGCACCTGACCTGCCAGTCAGTGTGCCGATGAGTGACTTGCGCGACAACCCGACCAGCACAGGGGTATCCCCGCGGGTGATCTCGGCGAGGCCTCGCAGCAGGGTGAGGTTGTGCGCCAGGTTCTTGCCGAAGCCGAAGCCCGGGTCCACCAGCAGCTGATCGGCCGCGACTCCGGCCGCGCGCGCCCAGGCGACGCGCCGCGCGAGAAAATCGCGAACCTCGGCGAGGACATCAGTGTAGGTGGGTGCGTCCTGCATGGTGCGCGGCTCACCCTGCATGTGCATCAGGCACACGGCGCAGCCGCTGTCGCGGGCCGCCTCGAGCGCGCCCGGCGCGCGCAGCGCGCGCACGTCGTTGATGAGCCCGGCCCCCGCGCGGGCCGCGGCGCGCATGACCGCGGGCTCGCTGGTGTCGACCGATATGATGGCGGAGGTGGCCGCGCGCAGTGCCTCGATGACCGGCACCACGCGCCGCAGCTGCTCCTCGACGGCCACCGGCGGGGCCCCGGGACGGGTCGACTCCCCGCCCACGTCGATCAGCGCGGCGCCCTCCCCGGCCAGGCGCACCCCATGGGCGATGGCCGCTGCGGCACTCGCGTGGTCGCCGCCATCGGAGAAGGAGTCGGGGGTGACGTTCAGGACGCCCATCACCTGGGGAGCCCCGAGGTCCAGGCTTTTCCCGGCGCAGCGCAGGATGGGGTGGGCGGCCGAGATGGGACCGGCTCGCGGGCGCACGAGCTTCGACTCGTGCGCCCTTCGGTGCGCGACTAGTGCTGGCTCGCCGGGATCGGTGGGCCGCCCGCAGCCGGGCCCTCCGCCGGGGGAGCCTTGGGTGGCTTGTTCGAATTGGAGAGCGAATCGTCCCAGCCGACCGGGGGGTTGGGAGCGCGGCCCGCCATGATGTCCTTCAGCTGCTCATCGTCGAGGGTCTCGTACTTGATGAGCGCCTCGGCCATGGCGTGCAGCCTCTCGAGGTTGCTCTCGAGGATGCCCTTGGCACGCGCGTAG
This sequence comes from Pseudomonadota bacterium, assembly GCA_025360865.1. Taxonomy (GTDB): domain Bacteria; phylum Pseudomonadota; class Gammaproteobacteria; order Steroidobacterales; family Steroidobacteraceae; genus 13-2-20CM-66-19. The sequence continues at coordinate 6,262 of JANYBG010000194.1, forward strand.
TTCACCTGGATCACGCGGCGCAGCTCCTCGTCGATCGCATGCGCGGTGACATCCGAGACCTGCTTGTGCTGGGTGACGCTGCGTCCGAGGAACACCTCGCCCGAGTCCTCCGAGTACGTGAGCGGGCCGAGCTTGTCCGACAGGCCCCACTTGGTGACCATGTTGCGCGCGAGGTCCGTCGCCCGCTCGATGTCATTCGCGGCCCCCGTGGTGACCCCGTCGACGCCGAAGATGAGTTCCTCGGCGCAGCGGCCGCCGAAGAGGGAGGTGATGCGCCCCTCGAGCTCGCGGCGGCTGGTGCTGTAGCGGTCACCTTCCGGCAGGTACCAGGTAAGTCCCAGCGCGCGGCCACGCGGGATGATCGTCACCTTGTAGACCGGGTCGTGGTCGGGAACGCACATGCCGACGATGGCGTGCCCGGCCTCGTGGTAAGCGGTCATCTTCTTCTCGTGGTCCGACATCACCATCGAGCGCCGCTCGGCGCCCATGTAGATCTTGTCCTTGGCGCGCTCGAACTCCTCCATCGCCACGACGCGCTTGTTGGCGCGCGCGGCGAACAGCGCCGCCTCGTTGACGAGGTTGGCGAGATCCGCGCCCGAGAACCCAGGGGTGCCGCGGGCGATCAGCGCGGGCTTCACGTCATCGCCCAGCGGCACGCGGCGCATGTGCACGCGCAGGATCTGCTCGCGACCGCGCACGTCCGGCAGCGGCACCACCACCTGGCGGTCGAAGCGGCCCGGGCGCAGGAGCGCCGGGTCCAGAACATCGGGACGATTGGTGGCGGCGATGACGATGATGCCCTCGTTGCCCTCGAAGCCGTCCATTTCCACCAGCAGCTGGTTCAGGGTCTGCTCGCGCTCGTCGTGCCCGCCCCCCAAGCCTGCGCCACGGTGACGGCCGACCGCGTCGATCTCGTCGATGAAGATGATGCAGGGCGCGTGCTTCTTGGCCTGCTCGAACATGTCGCGTACGCGCGAGGCGCCGACACCGACGAACATTTCCACGAAGTCCGAACCGGAAATTGTGAAGAACGGAACCTTGGCTTCGCCTGCGATGGCGCGCGCCAGCAGCGTCTTGCCGGTGCCGGGAGGCCCGATCAGCAGTACGCCCTTGGGAATGCGTCCGCCCAGCTTCTGAAACTTCTGCGGCTCGCGCAGAAATTCGATGATCTCCTGCAGCTCTTCTTTGGCTTCTTCGACGCCCGCCACGTCTTTGAACGTGACTTTCTTCTGCTGGGTGGAATGCAGCCGTGCCCGGCTCTTGCCAAAACTCATGG
>JANYBG010000203.1 GCA_025360865.1 Pseudomonadota bacterium
TTGATCTTCACCAGGAAGTTGCGGCCGATGATCATCGGCTCCGCTTCCGGATGGTTGATGTTGGCGGGGATGATCGCGCGCCCCGCGGCGATTTCCGCGCGCACGAATTCAGGGGTCACGAAGTCCGGGATGCTCGCGCCCCAGGACTCCCCATCGCGCGGCGCCGCGGCCGCGCGCTCGCGTCCGATGTTCTCGCGGATCGCCACGTACTCCATCTCAGCGGTGATGATCCCGGCGCGCGCATAGGCCATCTGCGTCACCGCGGCGTCGCCCCGGGCGCGCAATGGCGCGCGGCGCTGCGGGAACTCGGGGGCCGCCTTGGCACCGGGGGCGAGCCCGTTGTCGACCAGCTGCACCTTGCGCCCCGGGTACGCCTCCACATCTCCGCGCGCGGTAATCCACGCCGAGCGCGGTCGGGCCAACCCCTGCTCGATATCGATGTGGACAGCGGGGTCGGTATAGGGACCGGAAGGATCGTAGACCGTCACCGGCGGTTCGCCGGCGGCCGGGTGCAGGTCGATCTCGCGCATCGGCACGCGCAGCCCCTCGTGCACGCTCCCGCTCTTGTAAACCTTGCGTGAGGCGGGGAAGGACTCGGCGACGACCTGCATCAGTTGCGCGTTCATACGGATCTCCTGCGACGTTTCAGTCAAAGGATCCAGCTAACGCGTGCGGCGGGGAAATCGGCGGTCGCGTCAGTGTGGCCATGGGGACCTTCAGACGCCTCGGCGACGATACTTTCCTACGCCAGCATGAACTGGATCAGGTTCGAGGGTCGCCAGCGCCGCGCTTCACTCAAGCGCCTGCCGGCCTCTCAGCCCCCTGTCAGGGCTCCCCTAGCGAAGGTGAAAGTAGTACGCGAGGCCGCGCGGGTCAATGGCCACGCCGCGTGACCGTCCCCGCGCCGATGTGTGACACTGGCAGCCACATGGCGTCCTGGCAGATCTGGGCTCTGGCTTCCGCGGGATTCGCCGCGCTCACCGCGGTGCTCGCCAAGGTCGGCGTTGAGAACGTCAGCCCCGACGTCGCCACGCTCATTCGCACCGTGGTAATCCTCGCGGCACTGGCGACGCTCGTGGCCGCGACGCGGCAGTTCCCGGCGCTGGCGACGACCTCACGGCGCAGCTACCTGTTCCTTGGGCTGTCGGGTCTTGCGACCGGGGCCTCCTGGTGGTGCTACTTCCGCGCGCTGCAGGTGGGCGATGTGGCACGCGTGGCGCCCCTGGACAAGCTCAGCGTCGTGCTGGCGGCGATCTTCGGTGTCGCCTTCCTCGGCGAGAGGCTCGCTCCGGTGAACTGGCTCGGCATCGCGCTCATCGCGGCGGGAGCCTGGTTCGTCACCCTTCGAGCCTGACACGAATCAGGGCCCCGCGGCGCGGTCTGCGACAGCGCCGCGGGGGCCCTTGGGACCATCGAGCTGCTAGCGGCCCCCGTGGCTTGCCTGTCCACCCTTGCGGCCAGCCTCGGCGGCCAGTTCCGGGTGCTGCGAGAAGCTGCGTTTCTCGTCCGGAACGCTTTGCCCGCCCTTACGGCCCGCCACTGCGGCGAGATTGCGGTCCTGGGAGAAGCTGCGCTTCGCCCCCGGCACGCTCTGCCCGCCCTTACGACCGGCCTCTGCGGCCAGAGCGCGGTTCTGCGAGAAGCTGCGCTTCTCATTCGGCACCGCCTTGCCCCCCATGCTCGCGATGCGCCGCTGGCGCTCAGCGTTCATCGAGGCGAAACCACGGTGGGATGTGCGTCCTTCATCAACTACGGGTCCTTGTGCCATCAGCTCTTCTCCTTAATAACCGCTGAGCGTCTGTACCGGATCGACTGGCCGGGTGATCGCGGCGCTGCAATGCCGCAACCAGCCTCAGGACCAGCATACCCCCGGACCTCGGCGGAAAAATATAAGCGGAATCTGACAGGGGGCGGGAAACGAGGGACGGCGGCGCCCCGAACCCGGAGTGTTAGGGCAGCACCTGGTCGATGACGAGGTTTACCACCCCGTCCTTGCCCACTTGATAGGAGATTTTTCCGAAAGGATCGCCCTTGGCGCCCACGGGGTTCCCGGAACGGGCGATCCGGGCCACCACCTCCACGTTCTGGCCAGCGCTGAACGTCCGACCCGGCATCATCGCGTCCGCCGCGGTCAGGATGACTGACTGCGGGAAACGCCCCTCAAGGCGCTTGGCGGCCAGAGGCGGCCCCCCCTCCCCCGACTTTCGTACGAACACGAATAACGGACCCGGAGCCCCCGCGGCCAGGCGGGCTCCAAGGGAGACATTCACCCGCACCGCGGCATTCGGCTCCGGCGACGGCCCCGGCGTCGGTGGCGTTCCCGCGCCTGCGGCCGCCGTGCCACCGGCGAGCTTCTCGTCCAGGGCGCGGATCTGCTGCTCGATCAGCGGCCGGACGCTCGCCGGGGGATTCATGGCCAATAGTTTCACGAAGCGTTCCCGGGCCAGCGGCAGATCGCCCCGGCGGGCCGCGACCGCCCCGCCAAAGAACAGCGCCTTGCCGGTGTCCGGCGCGAGCACCAGGGCACGCTCGATGAGGCGGCCCGCCCGCCCACTGAGCTCCGCTTCGTCGGTAAGCGCCAGCGCCTCGGCCTCTCCCATGAGGGCTTCAACGTCCTTGCCCGCACTCATGCGGTCCGCCCGCTCGAAGGCACGCAGCGCCAGCGGGTATTCCTGCAGCACCAGGTACGAGCGCCCAAGCGTCAGCCACCCCTCAAGGTCCTGGGGGTTCTGCTCCAGCCGGCGCGCCAGCCGGGCGACCATGGTCTGAGGGGAGTTCGCCTCGGGGGCGGCGTGCCATTTCCAGTTGCTCCAGAGTCCGTACAGGAGCGCCCCACCCAGTACCATGACCGCGGCGACTCCCAGGGCGGCCCAGCGCGCTGGCGGCTCCGCGGTTGCGCGGGCTCGCAGGAGCGGGATCGCCACCAGGATGACCACCGCCACGGTCAGCGCGGCGACCAAGAGGACGAAGCTTGTCATCAGGAGCGCTGGTCCTCGTCGACGGAATCCGAGTCGCTGGCCAGCAGCTGAGCGCGCTGGCGAACGATGCGCCAGGAGATGAATGCGCCCAGCAGCAGCAGCACCCCGGGGGCGAGCCACAGCCACGCGGTACGCGCGGCGAAGCGCGGACGGAACAGGATGAAGTCCCCGTAGCGCGCCGCCATCCAATTGCGGATTTCCTCGTCGGACTTGCCGGCCAGCAGTTGGTCGCGCACCTGGTTACGCAGGTCCGCGGCCAAGTCCACCGGGGAATCGGCGATCGACTCGTTCTGGCACTGCATGCAGCGCAGCTCGTGCGTGAGCGCCAGGTAGCGCCCCTGCAGCGCGGGATCCGCCAGCTGTGTCGTATCGAGCGCGAGCACCGAGGTCGCGGCCGCCAGCAGCAGCGCCATCATCAAGAACAGACCGGTTCGCATCAGCCTTTCCCTGGCGCCGCCGGCAGGCGCGGAAGGATTTCGCGCGTCCAGGTCGACTCATCAAGCGCGCCCACGTGCTTGTAGACCACCACGCCCTGAGGGTTCACGAGGAATGTCTCCGGCGCCCCGTACACGCCCCAGTCAATCGCTGCCCGTCCGCCGCGATCCACCGCCACGAGCTCGTAGGGGTTGCCCAGCTGGCGGAGCCACGCCTGCGCGCGGTCGTCCTCGTCCTTCCAGTCCAGTCCGATGAGCGGGACACGCCCGGAGGTGTGCACCTTGAGGAGCATCTCATGCTCGGCGCGACACTCCACGCACCAGGTGCCCCACACGTTCAACAGGTACCAGCGACCGCTGAGCGCCGTGGAGTCGATGACATGGGACGGGTCCGCCAGATCCGGCAGTGCGAAGCGCGGGGCCGCCTTGCCGATCAACGGGGAGACGATGATCCCCTTATCCGGGGAATGGCGGATGCCTACGGCCAGCACCAACGCCAGCAGCGCGAAAATCCCCAGTGGCAAATAAAAACGATTCATCAGGCTCGCTCGGCCACGACACCGGCCGCGGATTCGGCGGCGCGCGCGGCGCGATAGCGCCGGTCGGAAGCGGCGATCGCCGCGCCAATCGCCATGATCAGCGCGGCGAGCCATATGAGGCTCACCAGCGGTCGCACCTGCACGCGCACGCTCCAGCGCCCGGCCCCCAGATCCTCTCCCAGAGCCAGCAGCAGGTTGTTGCCGTGATCGACGCGGATGGCGGTCTCAGAGGTGACCTGGTGCTGGATCCAGAACTGGCGTTTCTGCGGGATCATCACCGCGACCGGCTTGCCGCCGCGGGTCACGACGAAAGTGCCGCCGACGCCTTCGTAGTTAGGTCCCTCGACCGGCTTCACGCCCACGAAGCGCAGCGTGTAGCCCCCAATTGTGGCGCTCTCTCCGACCGACAGCGAAACGTCACGCTCGACGGTGAAGGACTGCACGGTCGTGAGCGCGATGACACCGGTCCCCAAGCCCATATGCGCGATCGTCATGCCGATGAGCGCGCGCGGCAGGCTCAGATGACGGCGCACGCGGTACAGGGGCTCGATCAGCGAGGAGATGATGATCCAGATCCCAATGGTCATGGCGACCGGGGTCAGGACGTGGCCATTGGAATAGATGCCAAAGGTGATGCCGCAGCCGAGTACCGCGGCGGCCAGCAGGCTCAAGAGGATGGCGCGCCTGGCATCGCTCAGTCGGCCGCGCTTCCAGTTCGCGTGGATGCCCACGCACATAAGCGCCGCCAGCGGCAGCATCGACAGCATGAACGTCGGGTTGAAGTACGGGGGACCGACGGAGACGGTGCCCAGGCCTAAGCTGTCGGAGATCAAGGGGGCGAGCGTGCCGGCGAACACCGTCGTCGCCGCGATCACCAGCAGCACGTTGTTGAACAGAAGGAAGGACTCGCGCGCGCCAAGTTCGAAACCCGCCGTCGACTTCAAGAGCGGCGCGCGCCAGGCGTAGAGACTCAGCGCGCCACCGATCATGACGATGAGGAAGGCGAGGATGAAGATGCCGCGACTCGGATCGGCCGCGAAGGAATGCACCGAGACCAGCACACCGGAGCGCACCAGGAACGTGCCGAGCATGCTGAGCGAGAATGTAAGGATCGCCAAGAGCAGCGTCCAGCTCTTGAAGAGGCCGCGCTTGTCGGTGGCGGCGAGTGAGTGGACCAGCGCGGTGCCCACGAGCCAAGGCATGAACGATGCGTTCTCGACGGGGTCCCAGAACCAGAAACCGCCCCATCCCAGTTCGTAGTACGCCCAGAAGCTTCCCAGGGCGATGCCGCAGGTGAGGAACGCCCAGGCCGCCGTCGTCCACGGCCGCGTCCAGCGCGCCCAGGTCTGGTCCAGGCGCCCCTCGAGCATCGCCGCGCACGCGAAAGCGAAGGCGACCGCGAAGCCGACGTAACCGGTGTAGAGGATCGGCGGATGGATGGCCAGCCCCGGATCCTGCAGGATCGGGTTCAGATCGCGGCCGTCGGGCGCCGGCGGGTCCAGCCGCAGGAACGGATTGGAGGTCGCAAGCGTGAACAGCAGGAAGCCGAAGCTGACCAGCCCCAGTACCCCGAGTACGCGCGCCGAGAAACGCGGCGGCAGCCGCGCGGATCCCACGGCCACCGCGACGCTCCACAGGGCAAGCAGCAGGATCCACAGGAGCAACGAGCCCTCGTGCGCGCCCCACATGGCGGAAACGCGATAGAACAAGGGCAGCGCGGAGTTGGAATTGTCAGCCACGTACTGCACGGAGAAGTCGTTGCCGACGAACGATGCGATCAGGCACGCCACCGCGGTGGCGACCATGACCGCCTGGCCTGCCAGCGCCGGGGTGACCGCGGCGCTCCAGCGGTCGCGACCAACCATCGGACCTGCGATGCCGAAGAAGGCCTGCAAGCCGGCGAGCAGCAGCGCCAAAATCAACGCGAAGTGGCCCAGTTCCGGGAGCATGCCTCAGGATCCTGTGGACGGCGGCGGCGTCGGTGCCGGCGTCGCGGCGCCAGGCGCGGCCCCGGTGCGCGACTCCCCGTGCCGGCGCTTGAGCGAGCGCGCGACCTCCGGGGGCATGTACTTCTCGTCGTGCTTGGCCAGCACCTCGTCGGCTACGAAGGTGCCATCGCCCCGCATGCTGCCGTGCGCCACCACGCCCGCACCCTCGCGGAACAAGTCCGGTAGCACGCCCGTGTAGCTCACCGGCACGTCGTGGCTGAAGTCGGTGACCACGAATCGCACCTCGAGGCTCCCCGGCGCGCGCTTGAGGCTCCCCTGCGTCACCATGCCGCCCAGGCGGAAGGCCCGGCCCGCCGCGACCTCGCCACGGCTGACCGCGGTGGGGTCGAAGAAAAAGGTGACGTTGCGCTTGAACGCGTTCAGCGCCAGCGCCCCGGCGAGGCTCACGCCGGCGACTATGCCGAGCACCAGGATCAGACGGCGCCGGCGCGGGGTCATGCGCGCTGGTCCTGGGCGGCCAGCCGGCGCCGCGCCGCGGCCCGGGCCTGCGCCAGCAGCCGTCGCGCCCAATAGATATTGAGCGCGATCGCCGCGAGCGTCACCGCGTACGAGGGCCACACGAAGGCGGCATAGCCGCCCATGTCCAGGAATTCCCTCATGCGCCGAGCGCCTCGCGAATCCAGCTGCTGGCGCGCTCGCGCGTGAGGATCTCGGCGCGCAGGCGCACCAGCAGTAGCGCACCGAACAGCAGCGTGAAGCCCAGCAGCATAACCAGCAGCGGCACCAGCATGGAAGCCGGCAGCGTCGGCTTCGCCAGGCGCATCACCGAGGGCGCCTGGTGGAGCGAGTTCCACCAGGTGACCGAGTAATGAATGATAGGAACGTTGATCACTCCAACCACCGCCAGTACCGCGCTCGCCCGGTCGGCCCGCTGCGTATCCTCGATGCCGGCGCGCAGCCCCATATACCCCAGGTAGAGAAAAAGAAGAATGAGTTCCGAGGTGAGCCGCGGATCCCACTGCCAATAAGTGCCCCACATCGGCTGCCCCCACAAGGCACCCGTCACCAGCGCGGCGAAGGTGAACGAGGCGCCAATCGGGGCGCAGCTCGCGGCCACCGCGTGCGCGACCTTGATGCGCCAGATGAGCCCCACCCCGGCCGCGATTGCCATGGTCGTATACACCATGAGCGACATCCATGCGCTGGGCGCGTGCACATAAATGATGCGAAAGCCGTCACCTTGCTGGTAGTCAGGCGGGGCGAGCGCCAACCCACCCCATAGGCCCCCGAGGATCAGCAGCGCCGCGGGCCACCCCAGCCACGGCGTAAGCCGTCGCGCGAGCCCATACACGTATGGAGGTGAGCCGAGCCTGTGGAACCACGTCCAGGTCATGTGCGGATCCTATTCAAGACTGATACGGACCCCGGCGGCGGCCGCGAATGGGGCGAGCGTGATCCCCAGGACGGCCAGCGCACCGAGCAGCTCCAGGGGAGCCACCAGTGTCTCACCGCTGATGGCGAGCTGCGTCGCGCGCGCGCCGAAGATCAGCACCGGCAGTGACAACGGCAGCGTCAGGAGCGATAGCAGCGCGCCGCTGCGCTTCATTCCCAGGGTGAGCGCCGCGCCGATCGCCCCGATGAGACTCAGCGTCACGCTGCCCAGCCCCACGCTCAGCAGGATGCCGGGAACCGCGGATGCCGGCGCGCCCAGCGAGAGCGCGGCGAGCGGGGCCATCAGCGCCAGCGGCAGGCCCGTCAGCAGCCAGTGGGCCGTGGTCTTCGCGAACAGCAGCGCGGTGAGTGACTGGCCCGAGAGCGCGTACTGTTCAAGCGTGCCGTCCTGGGCATCGTCGCGAAACAGGAACTCCAGCGCGAGCAGCGATGCCAGCAGCTCAGCGCTCCACAGCACACCCGGGGCGATCTCGCGCAGGCGCCCCAGTTGCGGTGAGACCGCCAACGGGAACAGCAGCGTCACCATCGCGAAGAACGCCAGTGGCTGGATCAGCTGGCCGCGCTGCCGAAAGGCCAGCGTGAGGTCGCGTCGCAGGGCCCCGCGAGCGGCTTCAAACGAGGACAGCGCTGGCGTGCCAATCGTCGGCTCCCACTCTGGTGCCGCCAGGGCCCGCAGCGCACTTGACTGGGCCTTGTTCATGAGGCCAGCGCCAGCTCGATCACGCTGCCCGTGACCTCCATCTCATGGTGCACGGCGGCCAGCGCCATTCCGCCGCGGGCGATATGCTCGCCGATGAGGCCTGCCACGAGCCGCTGCCCGTCCGCGTCGAGGTTCGTGGCGGGTTCATCGAGCAGCCACAGAGGCACGGCGCACAGTGTGAGGCCCGCGAGGGCCACCCGTCGGCGTTGTCCGGCGGAGAGAGTGCGAATAAACTGGTCGGCGAACGCGGCGGCGCCGACGCGCGCCAGGGCGCCGTCAATCAACTTCGCCGTGAGCCTGCGTCGAGTGCCGACCCAGAATCGCAGGTTCTCCCGGGCGGTGAGGTCGGCCTTGAGCGGCGGCTCGTGCGCGAGATAGACCATGCGTCCGTGAAAAGCGCGCAGGTCCGCGCGCACGTCCGCCCCGCCCCAGCGCACCCGTCCCTCCTCGGGGTACATCAACCCCGCGATGGTACGCAGCAGGCTGGTCTTTCCGGAGCCGTTGGCGCCGGTCAGCTTCAGGGCCTGGCCTTCCCCGAGCGTGAAACGCACGCCACGCAGCACATGGCGCTCGCCGCGCCACAGGTGCAGGTCTTCCACCTCGAGGGAGCGTGTTGGCATCTTGAAGGGGACAGGCTCGCTGGTCGCGGCCCCGACAGGGGCCTGAAGGCCGCGAGTCTCGCAAACTCAGCGACTTAGCGCCACAGCGACGCGTGTCTCCAGACCGCGTCGGATGTCCCTATTTCTGTAGAATCGCCCCACGATTCCGCCCGGGTGGCGAAACTGGTAGACGCAAGGGACTTAAAATCCCTCGGCTGTAAGGCCATGCCGGTTCGAGTCCGGCCCCGGGCAGTCCTTAAATCTGCGCCTTTGGTGATGCTTTTCCACCTCTAGGTGCTTGACTCGAAAAGTCGTTCCGTGCAAATTCAGTGCACGGAATTACTCATCGCCGCACGCGGTAGCGGGTGGACAGATGGCTTCAATACAGCGCATTACCTCGCCTCTCACAGGAGAGACTCGTTACCGCGTGCAGGTACGAGTAAAGGGACGGCCGTCACAGTCCGAAACGTTCCCGAATATCAAGGAAGCGAAGTCCTGGGCGGCCTCTTTGGAGACAGCGGCGCGCGAAGACCGCAACTTCCCGCACCTGCGCGCCAGGCGAACCAAATTCTCGGCGCTCACCGAGCGGTATCGCACGACGGTCCTGGTCGATATGCCGGAACTGGCACAGCAGCGGCGCGAACAGCACCTGGCCTTTTGGAATAAGAAGTTCGAGGGCAGGACGCTCGCTGAAATCACCCCGGAAGCCATCGCCGAGGTGCGCGACGAGCTCGCAATCGGGACCTTCACCCGTGGCAAGGTGCACACGGTGCGCAGAAGGACCGTTGCACCTAAGGCCTACAAGCGAACTGGCGCCACGGTGAACCGCTACCTTGCCACGCTCAGTCGCCTGTTCACCATTGCGTCGCGCGAATGGCAGCTCACTGACCGCAATCCTGTTCGGATGATCTCCAAGAAAAAGGAAGCTCGCGCTCGCGTGCGGTTCCTGTCTGACGCCGAGCGCACAGTGCTCCTCAAGGCATGTGAGGACTCTCGCTGGCCTGCGCTGCATACGCTGGTACTGCTCGCCCTGTCCACGGGTGCGCGCCGAGGCGAGCTTATAAACCTCAAGTGGAAGGATCTCGACCTCAAGGACGCTCGCGCCATCATCCCCAGGACCAAGAACGGGGACGCCCGTACCCTCCCCCTGGTGGGCAAAGCACTCGCCGCGCTTCGTGCTCTCAAACTCAAAGGTAGCGCACTGAGTCCCTGGGTATTCCAGCAGCCGTCGGGGCTCCCCGGGCCATATGCGAACTTCGACGACCACTGGCGTACGGCGCTAAAGGAGTCGGGCATCGAGGAGTTCCGCTTCCACGACCTGCGCCACTCGTGCGCCTCCTGCCTGGCCGCTCAGGGTTCGAGCCTGTTGGAGATCGCAGACACCCTCGGGCATCGCTCCATGGCCATGGTAAAGCGCTACGCCCACCTTACCCAGACGCACAAGGTCGCGGCACTGGAGAAGATGGCGCAGGAGCGCGGGCTGTGAGGGAATGAGCGCGCAAGGGCATCGCTGATTTCGGAAGAGAGTGGAGTCGAGTCCCTTGGCGTGCAGAGGTGGAGTGCGGAGTTAAACCCGGGCCGGTGCCAGAGTCGCCTTCCCGTGCGCAGCTCGCAGCAACGGCTGCTGGGCTCCCTCTCGAAACTTGCCCTTCCGGCTCTTGCGGCGTGACGCCCGGGGTTTGGCACGTCCGTCAAGATCGAGGAACCACCGCAGGAACGCCGCCTCCTGGATCAGCAGTTCTCCGCCACGAGATTCGTAGACCGCATCGGCCAGGCCGTTGTGCTTCCGGTTCCGTAATGCCCATTGAACTCGCGGTTCGGTGAGCATGGTCGGGTGACGCTCAACAAGCATGCGCCGGGGGAACAACTCGTCGGTCGGGGGAGCGTTACGACATGTCATGTTAGGGACCCTAATGGCATACGGTGTATTCCGAGGCCTCCGAATTCTCCGAGGCTGTGCAAGCGTGCCTGTGCCTTTCATGCTTTTCCACGGTCTAGCGAGTCGAGTTTGACTCGTTGCGCATGTTGCACGCTCGGATATGAGCGAAAACTTGACGTGCCACTGACCGCAAGGTTTGTCGGTTACGCATCGAAGGGCCCGACCCGCGTGTGTCTTGCCTATTAGGGGAGCGGAGGTCAGCTGACCGGAAAAATGTTGTGCGATCCCCACGTATTACAAAAGCGGCTAATTTGCGTCCAACAAGAGGTGCTAATTTCAGAGTGAGGCAGGATAGCCGTCTGGCCGCTCTTGTCACACAGAGGCGCGTAACACGACGTGGTAAGAATGCACATGGCTACGCGCACACTCAGAGTCGGCACGCAGCGGGAGCGCATCGACGACTGGAACCTCGATCAGCATGCCATCGTGGGCCGGTGGAACTATAGTGAACGGGTCGGTCGCGCCCGCGCGATCGAACCTGCACACAAGCCGCCGGGACCAGGTCCGGCGGGCGCACGCTGTAACCGCAGACGACTTCCCGCCTGGCGGCGGTGCCACATGACTGCTTCCGGCCCGGGAGCGGCTACATGCCCAAGGGCTGCTTCGTGCCCGGAACCGCCGGTCGCGAACGGCTGCTCTCGGGAACGGTGATGCCGTGCTTCCTAGAGGCGGCTAGGGTAGGGTCCGGGGTTATATGACACAGTTGGGGTCAGTAAATGCGGCCTCCGATCCGGAGCGTCCCGTGAACAGTCAACTATCGCGGATGTTGCGGCTAAGCAAGGTCGCATTCATGGCATCGATCTGCGTCTGGATCGCGTTAGTGGCGATTAACAACGTCACGGATTACGGGGCAAACTTTCAGTTCGTACGCCACGTCTTCGAGATGGACACGACTTTCCCCGGTAATCCCCTGCTGTGGCGCTCGGTGCACTCGACCCCCCTGTATCACCTCGCCTATGTCTGCATCATTGCGATCGAGGTTGCCGCCGGGCTTCTTGCCGGGATCGCCGTCTTCAAGATGCTGGTCGCGCGCAATGATCCGGAGAGATTTGCGATAGCCAAGGCTATCGGCGTCGTAGCGCTGACGCTCGGTGTGCTACTTTGGCTCGCGGGCTTCGAGGGCGTTGGCGGTGAGTATTTCCTGATGTGGCAGTCGCATGTCTGGAACGGCCAGGAGTCGGCCTTCCGCTTCGCTGCACTGTGTATGCTCGGACTCGTGTTTCTGGCGCAGCGTGAATGAACATGAGGTCGGCGGCGACTACAACGTCTCGATGCTCATCCCGCCAAACGGCTCCGGAGCGTTCGCGTTTCAGGCTACAAAGCTGGCCTGGCGAAAGCGCTCATTACAAAGGGCTAACGGAGAGTGGCCGCTCCCAGGTCGTTCGAATGACAGAGACTTAAACTCATCCGAAAAGAGGGGATAGGTATGCGCAGCTTAGTCGGTGTGCTTTGCCTTGCCTTATTTTCGACGTTGGTAGAGGCGGAGCCAGCGGATACGCCGATTTCCACGATACATCGGTTCATCGACGCCTCGAGCCGAGGCGATGATATCGCCGTCGAGGCCTTGCAGGCTCCGGACGTCAGCATAATTGACGAAGTTCCCCCGCACGCTTGGCGCGGACCGGGCGCCTATCGTGCTTGGGCAGCTGACGCCCACAGACAGGATGTGGCTGAGGATGTGCACGATGGCGTCTTGTCACTTGGGCGAGTTGTACGCGAAGAGAGCGACGGCAAGACCGCCTATGTTGTCGTCCACGCACTCTATCGGTACAAGGCTCATGGTGTGCGCACCGATGAACCAGCGGAAATGGTGTTCGCCCTACAAAGAGGCCAGGACGGGTGGAAGATCACCGCTTGGTGCTTTACGGGCACAGTGCCACACCCCTCGGCCGCGAAGTATGCGCCGCGTTAGATAGCCAGAAGCATCTGAACTTGCGGTTGAAACCCATAAATGCCGCGAATGTCTGCATCGGGCGGCCAAATAGCTCGACCGATGTAGCAAAGTAGCCGGCTATGGCCAACTCACGCTGACAACCTTCTCGTCATCTATGATTGGCGGCTTTCTGGAAGCCAAAGCTCAGGGGTCCCGAGAGCTGCCATTCCACTGCGCCTAAGCGGACAGTCAAAATTCGGCTAAGCTGACGTTCGCGGGCGAGGTCGGCGGCCCCACATAGAAAGTCCCCCAAGCCACGGCGAGGGGAGCAATGCGTCGATGACCGCGCCATCAAGGGCCGTGTTCTTAAGTTATGCCTCGCAAGATGCAGGCGCGGCGCGGCGCATCTGCGATGCGCTGAGGTCTGGCGGCATTGAGGTCTTTCTCGACCAGAGCGAGCTTCGGGGCGGGGACGCGTGGGATCAGAAGATCCGGCACGAGATCCAAGACTGCGTTCTCTTCATTCCAATTGTCTCCCAGCATACCCAGGAGCGGCTCGAGGGCTATTTTCGCCACGAGTGGAACCTCGCAATCGAACGCACCCATCACATGGCTCATCAGAAGTCCTTCCTGGTGCCGGTCGTCGTTGATAGTACGGGCGATCGGGAAGCCTTTGTCCCGGACGCGTTCCGGGCAGTGCAGTGGACACGCCTACCCGGCGGTGACACACCCCCCGCTTTCGTCGAACGGATAAAGCGCCTGCTGTCACCGGAGCTGGCGCCCTTGAGCGCAGGATCCTCTGCTGCACCGGGAGTCAGGAGCCCGCTCCCTGCATCCCGACGGTCAAAGCCGGTACTGCTCGCGATCGTCGCCTTTGTCATCTTCGTGGCGCTGGCGTACTACGTCGCGAACAAGCTCTGGATTCCGAAGCACTTCGCGCCATCCGCAGCCGCCTTCGCCCCGCCGGCGCACTCCATCGCGGTGCTGCCGTTCATCAACATGAGTGGGGACAAAGAGCAGGAGTACTTCTCCGAGGGACTTACTGAAGAGCTTCTCAATTCCCTGGCTGAGATCAACGGGCTGCAGGTCGCTGCCCGGACGTCGGCTTTCTCCTTCCAGGGAAAGGACACTGACCTTGGCACGATCGCCCACAAGCTCAACGTCGGGGCCATCCTCGAAGGCAGTGTGCGCCGCTCCGGCCACACGGTCCGCATCACTGCGCAGCTCATCAATGCCGTCACAGGCTTTCACCTGTGGTCGAAGACCTACGACCGGGACTTAGGCGATGTGCTGCAGCTACAGACCGAGATTGCCACGGCCGTCGCCGAGGCGCTCAAGATCACTCTGCTCGGCGATGTTTCCGCAAAAATTGAACTCGGCGGCACGCGGAGTCCTGCCGCCTTCGATGCGTACCTGCGCGGCCTGAAACTGGCGCGCACGGCTACCACGAAGGAGGAATGCCGAGCGCCCAGCGATGCCTTTACCGAGGCGATCCGACTCGACCCCGATTATGCCTTGGCCTACGCCAGCCGCTCCTTGATCGTCTGGGAGTGCGCAAGTCACTACAGTGGAGAGTGGATTCAGGCGGGATACGACGTCGGAGCCCGCACAGACGCGCAGCGTGCTATTGCGTTAGCTCCCACCTTAGCCGAGGGACATGTCGCCCTAAGTTCGCTTGAGTCGGGTCGTCTAGAGTTTGCCGCCGCTGATGCAGCCTGCGCGCGCGCACTCTCCGTGGCCCCGAACAATGACCGGGCGCTGTACGATTGCAGCCGACTGGCGGGCTGGCTGGGTCATCTCGATGCAGCCATCTCCGCCGCACGGCGCGGGGTGGCACTTGACCCCGTGAATCCGCTCAGTCATCGAGCGCTCGGCGACACGCTGCGCGCCGCGCATCGTTACCAGGAGGCAATAGCAGCCTATCAGGACTCGATCGCGATGGATCCCGAGCACTCGGCAGAAGCCTACGCGCGTCGTGGCCTGTCGTATTTTCTGGCCGGGGATCTCACGCAAGCGCAGTCCTCGTGCGAGGCGAAGCCAGACTACTACGAGAGCTGGGTGTGCCAGGCGGTCATTTATCAGCGGCTCGGTCGTCCGGACGCGGCCGCAGCAGCGCTGGCGCGGCTTGTTCGTCTGGGCGGGGACGCCTCCGCGTATCAGTATGTCGAGATTTACGCGCAATGGGGCAAGCGCGCGGCCGCACTCGAATGGCTCGAGAAGGCCCGACGCCTAGGTGATCCCGGTCTGATCTATTTGAAGACCGATCCCCTCATGGATACATTGCGCGAAGAGTCTCGCTTCCAAACGGTAATGCACGAATTGAAGTTCCCGAATTAAGCGGAGATTGGCCGGGCAGCGCCTGGTGTACTTTAAAATTCTCTGCAACCTGAACACATTACCAAGCTCTACAGAAGTTATTGCCTGCACGGTGGTGCGGCCGCCGAAACGCGGCATCGCGGCAAGTCGCCGCGCCAGGCGGCATTCTTCTTCAGAAATTCGGAAGTGACATTTCACGCTGCACAATTAGCTAGTCTCTACCTGATTTACGGACTGGTGGGCACGGCCGGCGGCGGATTGGAGTCCCGCTATCGTGTCGGCTCGCTGGAGTCGGGCACCCTGCTATGCCAAGCGTACGAGGCTTATCTCGAACTACACGCGCCGGTGAGCATTTCCTTCGAGCACACCTGGTTTTTGCTGCTGGCGTTGGCGCGACGCGTCGAGTTAGGAGTGGCCGGCTGTGATGACTGCGGCGGCTTACAATTGCGCGACTTGCTGGCCAAACACAAACAGACTTGTGGTAATTGCCAGCAGGGGTCGCCGGTACCGACGCGCTGAGAGAGTCCGCCGTAGAATCAACCGGGTCGCGCGACGGCGTGTGCCCGGGTGGAGCGTCTACGGCACGATCAACACCTCAATTGACTCGGCCCCGGCGTCGATCTCAGGTTTGTTCAGCGCCTCCAGCTTGCACCGAGAGTGTTGAAACAGTTCAAGCTGGTCGCGGTAGAGGGGAGCCGTTGTTCCTGTGCGCGAAATAAATCCGCTTTGGCCGGGTGCCGCCACGGTACACAGAGTCACAGCGCCTGCGCGAAACGTGACGTGATGATCCTCGGATCCCTTGTTCAGGAATGACGGGAGCTGAATCTCCTCGTCCTTACCTGCTTGTGGAATGCCGAGGAAGTTGTCGGTTACAAACTTGTGTTTCACGACTGGAGTGAGCCAGTTGCTCGGGTCGGCGCCCGACGTGGCGGTCAGACCGGCAACCGCCTCTTGCAGCGCATCTCGAATCATCTGATCCTTGTCCGCTCCGTGGAAGAAATCGTACGCTTGCGGTACGCCGGCATCCGCGCCGTGCAAGGCGTTGAAGAGAAGTTTCGACCCATTCCCCGGGGATTGGGGGCGCGTCGGAGGAGACGTGGGATAGTCGGCGGAGGAATAGTTTGCAAAGACATCCGCGGGCAAGTCGTCAGCCAACAGCCGGCGATACATGATGGGCAGCCATGCGCGCAGCACCGTCACCGCCGGTGACACGAAAAATTCATTCTTGGCGTCGACCGCGTTTACCCCGTCCCATTCGGCAAGCAGCTTTGCTGCCGCGTACGATGGATCCGACGAAGACAAGGTCCTGGCTGCCGCTTCGATGTAGGGGATGAAATAGCGCGCATTCATGTCGGCGTTCGAGGTCAGCCTGTCCAGCGATGTGACTTCTTCCGGCGTCAGTTTGGGTTTGGCGTCAAGCCGCGCAATGAACTCGTTCACACGACTGACCGCCGAATAGTTGCCGCCGTCCGTGTGCACGCCCGGGGCGGACTGATTGTTCCCGTTGGCCAGGTATCCCTGGGGTGGATTGAGTACTTGAGGGTTTTCGCGAAACGGATGGATCCCCCGCCACTCCATGCTGCCATCGCCGACCGCCGGCAAGCGCACATCCTGCCCTTTCGGCCGGATGGGCAAGCGCCCGACCGACACGTAGCCGATGTTGCCCCGGTCATCTGCGTAGAACCAGTTGTTGGTGATCGCCACCCTCGCTGCCTGAGCCAGAAACTCGTCCCAGTTGGTTGCCTGAGTCGAGTGCAGCCATGCGACCAACGATTGAATCTCGAACCCGCGCCAACTGCTCTTCATGGCATAGGCGGTGTTCTGACCCATGTCGACGGCGGTGACGCGTCCATGCAGCGTCGAAAATATTTCGACGGTCGCGTCGGCGGCGCCCTTCACCTTGATGACTTCCACTCGTTTGTCCATCGCGCGGTAGCGTCCGTTGAACCGGTACTCGTGTGGATTGGTTGGATTCAGGTCCACTTGATACACGTCATTGACATCCAATGGCCCGGCGGTCGATCCCCAGGCGATCTTTTGGTTTGTTCCGAACAGGACGGCGGGATGGCCAAATGGGCTGTTGCCGACGATATTGAATCCGGCGCCATGCAACCCTACGGCATACACTATGGCGCGACATTCAGGATGACCGGTGCGCGTCAATCAAGATGACAAGGGATCACGCGACATCCGGATGATGCCGCTGATGATTGTCGCTGGCAAGCGTTACGACTCTGTTTGATTGTCGCTGGATGTCAATGGTCCGA
>JANYBG010000074.1 GCA_025360865.1 Pseudomonadota bacterium
CAAGAGGCTGGCGACGAACTTCTGCGCACCGGCATCACTGCCGGCCTGGTGTTTGGCGTAGGCCCACGCGGCGAGGTAATTCCAACGCGCACCGCCGGAGGTTTTCGGATTGGGCGTGATCACGGAGACGCCGGGTTTCACGAGGTCACCCCAATCCTTGATGGCCCTGGGATTGCCCTTGCGGACGAGGAACACGATGGTGCTGGTGTAGGGCGAGGCGTTACGAGGAAGACGTTTTTGCCAGTCCTGCGGGATGAGTTTTGCGAACTCGTAGAGCGCGTCGATGTCGGCGGCGAGGGCGAGCGTGACAACATCGGCGGGGAGGCCGTCGATAACACTGCGCGCTTGTTTGCCGGAGCCTCCGTGGGACTGCTTGACGGTGACATCGTCGCCGGTCTTGGCCTTCCAGTAGGCGGCGAAAACCTTGTTGTAATCGGCGTAGAGCTCGCGCGTCGGGTCGTAGGAGACGTTGAGGAGCTCGATGGACTTGGCGGCGGCACCGGTGGCGAGGGCCAGGGCGAGCGCGGAGAGGAGGAAATTTTTAAGTTTCATGAGGCAAAAAATGGACAGCTGTTTTAGGTAAGGGTTAGAAAGAGACTTGGAAGCGGCTGATGAAGACCTGCTCATCCTGTCGGAGGATCTGCGTGGTCGGGACGGCCGGAGCGGCGGAGTTGAAGCCGAAGTTCGTCTGGTAGTAGTCGAACTTGAACGCGACGGCCTTGCTGAGGTACCAGTTCAGCCCGGCCCCGACGGACGTGGCCTCGTTCGCATTGCTCGCGGCCGAGGCGTACAGCGGGAAGGCGGCGTCATCCACCTTGAGGTTGGCGTAACGGGCCGTGATCTCGAAGGCACCCCAGGTGCCCGCGGCGAAGTCAAAGTTCGTTTTCGGCACGACGCCGGTGAAGGAGGAGTCCTCGCCGGTCAGCACACTGAGTTCTCCCGCGAAACTACGGCGGCTCTCCCGCGGGAAGCTCCCGCAGCTGGCGAATGAACCGCGTGGCCAGCTCGCGGGTCGCGCCGGTCTCGCGCCGGAAGCCCTCGCGGCGAGCCTCACCACCGTCGAGCTCACTATCGCCCTCAACTGAGCGTTCCGTACCCCCCAGGACCGGCTGGTCTGGGACGGGGGGCAGCCCACCCACGCCCAGTAGGCGCTCACCGAGCGGCGCCCGCGCCTGCGTGCCGTGCGGCCACGGGCACGCCTGCCCGCCGCGCCTGCGCCGCGCGCCGACAATAAGTACGATCATTTCGGCGTCGGCCACGCGAGCACCGCCATCAGCGCCGCGCTGAAGGGGGAGAGCCGGCGGGTGGTCGCCATCATCCAGGAAAACGCGCTGCGGGCCGGGGCTGGCTCCGGCGTTGGAGAACTGCTGGCCACGCAGGGTCAGCGAATCCCGTTGCTACAGCTCGGAATTCCAGATGGGGTTATTGAGAACGGCACGCGCGAGGCCTGCCTGGCGATGCTCGGACTGGATGCCGCCGGACTGACCGTGAGGATCGAGAGCGCTGGTGGGATGCCCAGCGGCGGCAGCTGCGGGTCGCCGGTAGTTAGCGTCCGCGTCAGCACCTCTCAGTAGCGGCGCGCCAGCAGCCATTCCGCCAGGGCGCGCAGCGGCTCGGCGTCCGCCCCGAAGGGCTCCAGTGAGCGCAGCGCTTGCGCATGCAGCAGCCGCACGCGCTCCTGCGAGGCCGGGACCCCCAGCACCGACGGATGCGTCGGCTTGGCGCGCTCGCTGTCAGCGCCGACCGCCTTGCCCAGGGTGGCGACGTCCCCCAGCACGTCGAGAAGGTCATCCTGGATCTGAAAGGCGAGCCCGATCGGCTCCACGAATCCGGCCAGGGCCTGGTGCAGCCGAACGTCAAGATCCGGAACACACGCCGCCGGCATCAGCACGCTCGCGCGGATTAGGGCTCCGGTCTTGCGCGCGTGCATCTCCTCGATCTGCGCGATGTCCAGCTGGCGCCCCTGCGCCGCCAGATCGATGGCCTGGCCGCCGGCCAGACCGAAAGTGCCGCTGGCCTCGCCGAGCATCTCTATGAGGCGCAGGCGCGTCAGCGCCGCCGCGGTGAGCGTGGGATCGCAGGCGAGTACCTGGAAGGCCAGCGATTGCAACGCGTCCCCCGTGAGGACCGCCGTGGCCTCGTCAAAGGCCTTGTGGCAGGTCGGGCGCCCACGGCGCAGATCATCGTCGTCCATCGCCGGCAGGTCATCGTGGACGAGGGAATAGACGTGCACGAATTCGATCGCGCAGGCGACTGACTCAACGTCGGTTTCTCTCAATCCGAGCGTGCGCGCGGTGGCGAACGCCAAAGCCGGGCGGATGCGCTTGCCGCCGCCGAGCACGCTGTAGCGCATCGCCTCGTGAAGTCGCGCCGGCACCGCGCGCGGATCCGGCAGTCGGCGCTCGAGCGCCTCTTCCATTCGCGCCTGCCAGGACTTCAGCAGCTCGGCGAAGCCTGCGAGGTCCTTAGGCGCCAGCGGCGCGGCTGCCAGTGCACTCCCCATCTAGCTACCTGGAGGCGCCTACTGGACGCGGTCGACTTCAGGCTCGCGATTCGCGCGAGTGATCTTCGACACCGGGATCGTGGCCACCGTGCGCGCGCGGTCCTGATAGGTGATTGGCGGGTCAGGCGCCATCACTCCACTGGTGCGGGGGCCGAGCAGCGCCACCTTGAGGGCCTTCAACGGATGGCTGAAGGCATCATTGACGGCCGTGCCTTCGAAGCCGCAGTGCGCCATGCAGTTATCGCAAGCCGGGTTTCGCCCGACCCCGTAGGCTTCCCAGTTCGTGTCTTCCATCAGGGAGCGGAAGCTGTCCGCGTAACCCTCATCCGTCAGCAGGTAACACGGGCGCTGCCAGCCGAAGACGTTGTACGTGGGCGTGCTCCACGGCGTGCACTGGTAGGCCTGGTTTCCAGCCAGGAAATCCAGGAACAGGCTGGAGTGGTTGAACGCCCAGCGCCGCCGATCAGGGACATTCCTGGCGGGTAGCTTCCCGCGCTTGAAGATCTCGCGGAACAGGTTGCGGCTCGCGCTGCGACCCAGGAAGACGTCCTGGCGGGGCGCGTGCTGGTAGCTATAGCCCGGCGAGACGGTGATTCCCTCGATGCCGAGCGCCATCGCCTCGTCGAAGAACTCCGCCACGTCATCCGGATCCTCGCCGCTGAACAGTGTGCAGTTCACCGTCACGCGGAAGCCCTTGGAGCGGGCGAGTCGGATCGCGGCGACCGCCTTGTCGAACACGCCCTCCTGGCACACCGACTCGTCATGCCGCTCGCGACTGCCGTCCAGGTGGATCGAAAAGGTGAGGTACGGCGAGGGCCGGTACTCGTCGATGTGCTTGGGCAGCAGGATGGCATTCGTGCACAGGTAGACGAAACGCTTGCGCGCCACGATGCCCGCCACCAGCTGCGGCATCTCGCGGTGGATCAGCGGCTCCCCTCCCGGGATCGACACCATCGGGGCGCCGGACTCGTCGACCGCGCGCAGCGCGTCGGTAAGCGTCAGGCGCTTCTGCAGGATCTCCTTTGGATAGTCGATCTTGCCGCACCCCGCGCAGGCGAGGTTGCACTGGAACAGGGGTTCCAGCATCAATACCAAGGGATAACGCTTCACGCCGCGCAACCTGCGGCCGGCGATGTAACGCCCGACGCGATAAGCCTGAATCAGTGGAACGCCCAGTGTGCCTCCTAATCTCAAAGCAACAGACCCGCGCGCTGTTCGCCGCGGATCCGCCCCTCCATTCAACCCCGCACCAGAGAGTGAGTTTCTCCACTCCTCCACTGGTCAGCCTCGGCCCGTGGCGCCTTGGGACTCACCTGGCGCCCGGCGACTCCCGCGGTTCGCCCCCGGCTCGCTGCCGGCGGGCACCGAGCATAGCGCCTGTTCAGCCCCGTCATTGGCGAATCGCGATCCAGGGCGATGCGCGGCAGCCGGGATGGCCGCTGAAGCTGGCCATCCCGCACAACAGAGCGCTCCTGAGCGCCGCGTCACCGCGCAACGCACGCCTCAGCGCCCGCCGCATACCAAAAGCGTGGGATGCGGGCCACTTGCCGACCGGAAAGTCATTTGAATCCCGCGATACGGCGTCACTGAAGGATAGCTGAATGCGGTGCCGCGTTCGATGTTCCCGAGAGGGTTGAGGGCACCCCCTCCGCCGCGAGCCGGAATCGCCAGCGCTTGAGCCCCGCGATCAGAATGTCGATCAGTCGCGGAGCGCTGGCCGCCGCGCCCCCTCGTTAGGGCTGCGCGGTGGCGGCGGGGGACGAGTTGGGCGTGCGTTACCGCGCGAAGCGCCGAAGAGAGCCCGATCAGCGAGGGAGTCCGACCGTACGCCCTCGATTCGCGAAGCCCCACGGCCCTCTGGGTGAAGAGCGAGGAAATGGTCGGTGAGAGATTCTGAGGCGCGGTTACGGGTGGGCCAGACACCCTATGTAAAGCCGCCCCCCGCGCGAGCGCGCCGGGACGCGATTAAGTAACCAGCGTCGCGCGCTCGCACGCGCCGCGCGTGTTGCCGGAGACGCTCATCGCGATAGCCGGTTCGCGCGCATCGCGCTTCGTGATGCGATCGAGAGTTTCCACAACAGACGCATGGGCAAGATCGTACTCATGCAACTCACGCGCATCAGCACTGCGGTCGGGACCGCGATGGATGCCAACCGGCTCAGCGCGAAGTTGCGGGCGGCGGAAAAGCGCGAGGCACGTGAACGGGCGCGCCGGTACGCGCGGACCCGCGAAGTGCGCGAGCGACCCAGCTGGGGTCATCGTATCGATGCCAGCATCGAACCCGCGATCGCCTGCGCATCGATCGTGATGCTGACATGGCTCCTGCACAAATGGCTCTAGCACCCCCAGGCTGAGCGCGGTTCCGCGCGAAGCCACGGAACGCGTGATGGGTCCGCTTAGGCGGACCGGCTTCTCGATGACAGCGAGCGCCATGCCGCGAACACCGCGGAGATCTCCAGCTGATCCACGCGCGTTGAACCCGGTGCGCCACCAAGTCCCACGACATCGGTTCCGGCGGGCCCCCGGGGCAGCCAGTAGGCGGGGGATTCCGCTCCGTACATCACCACCAGCGGAACCCCGAGCGCGGCGGCCGCGTGCGCGGGACCGGTATCGACGGAAATCATGCTGTGCGCCGATTCGCATAGCGCGAACAGCGCCCGCAACGGCGGATCCGCGACGACGACGCATTCAAGTCCGGCCTCGAGCTTCAGTCCGGTGAGCATCGGCACCTCGCTCGTGGCACCGCACAGCACGATTCGCGCGCGTGGCAGATGGGCATGGATCATCCGGAACAGGGTCTGCCAGTTCTTAGCGGGCCACGCCTTATCGTCCGCCCCCATGCGCTCGGGAGTAGCGTGATTTCCACTCATGCTGCGGAAGTTACCGGCCTGGATGAGCACCAGATCCGCCCCGTACCATCCCCGCGCGCGCAGCCACTGGTCGCGCGTCGCGCGCTCCGCGTCGAGCACGGCGAGGTGCGGCGCCCAGCGCTGGCCGGTGGCGGTGTCGATTGAGCCGTCAGCCACCGACGGCGGCACCTGCTCGGCGAACCGCAGCAGCCGGTCGACACAGTGCTCGTGGTCGCGGGTGGGCAGATCGGTGATGAATAGGCAGCGGGAGCGATCGACGCCGCCTGACTTCAGGAGCCGTCGTATTCGCGCGAGCTGGCGGTCGTGGGTCTCTGATACATAGATCGGCGCACGGCGGCTGCGGTGCAGGGCCGCGATCACACGCGGCCAGGTCAGGCTGAGCGCGAACGGCAGGTGACGCGGGAAGGACCAGTCGTTGTCGACGTCGGGCAGCGCCTGGAACACATCGTGGTTCCAAGGCCCCGCGCCGATGACCTGGCAGGGTGAACGATAGCGATGGCTGAGGGCCGCCGTCAGCGCCGTCTGCATCACCATGTCGCCGAAGCGGCCAAAGCGGATGACCGTCGGCCGTGGGCGCGCGGCCATCAAGGGCTTTCCCGACTGTGCATCTTTGGCATCACGTCCCGTGGCTTGCCGCGCAAGACAGGGGTTCGCCCGGCCGCGCCGCCGCAAGCCTAGCGGAAACGCATCCCCGGCGGGTACGGTTCAGAAGGCGCCGCGTGCCACTCACGCCGGCGCGTCGCGCAGCGGGTCAGACGGACCGGGCGAGGTCGCTCCAGATCACGACCGACAGGTAACCGACCAGCAGAAAAAGCGTCGCACCGACATCAACGAGGAGGAATTCCATAAATCACCATTTTCAAAGGCTCTTCGGACCGTGTAACTGTAGGGATCCCCACTCCTCCCGGCTGCCCTCCGAGGAGTCACTTCATTGCCCTATTGCGAGCTCCACGGCATGGGCATTCGGGGTGAGGCGCGCTATTGATAAGGGGGGATTGCAAGGGTGAAGATCGACTCCATGGCGGACTCCTGGCCGAAGCTTTCCTATCCCGAAGGTCGCGAGAGCTTCGCCACGCTGCATCTTTGGACCCAGATCGTCGGCAAGATCCGCCTCGCGCAGACCCCCTGGCTCAACCACAGCTGGCACGTGCCGCTGTACGTCACCGCCCGGGGGCTCACCACGTCATTGATCGCCCACGGCGAGCGCTCGTTCGAGATGGAGTTCGACTTCAACCGGCACGTCCTGCGGATCGAGGTCAGTGACGGCGCCGGCGGCGGGGTCGCGCTGCGACCGCGCTCGGTCGCCGACTTCTACGCCGCCCTCACCCAGGCGCTCGGGAAGCTGGGGCTCGCGGTCAGCGTGGACGAGCGGCCCTGCGAGATCGCAGGCGCCACGCGCTTCAGCGAGGATGAGACGCATGCGACCTACGACCCGCGGTGCGCCCATCGTCTCTGGCAGGTATTGCTGCGGGTCGACCGCGTCTTCAAGGAGTTCCGCACCGGCTTCCTGGGAAAGTGCAGCCCGGTGCACTTCTTCTGGGGGAGCTTCGATCTTGCGGTCACGCGTTTCTCGGGGCGCGCCGCGCCGGCCTTTCCGGGCAAGGCGCCTGGGGTCTCCCGATCGGTCATGCGCGAGGCGTACTCCCACGAGGTGAGCAGCGCGGGCTTCTGGCCGGGCGGGGCGTCGACTACCCCTGTTTCTATTCCTACACGTACCCGACGACCGAGGCCTTCAGGCACGCCACCGTCAAACCCGCCGCCGCGGCCTTCGATCCAACGCTCGGGGAGTTCCTGTTGCGCTATGAAGCGGTCCGCGACAGTGCGGATCCGGGCGCGACTCTCATCAGCTTTCTACAGAGCACTTACCGGGCGGCCGCGCAGGCGACCGACTGGGACCCCGCGCTCGAGTGCTCACCCGGAATTCCGGGTGTTCCGCGCCCCGTGGCTGACTGGCGGGACTGAACACGGCGACGATTTCGCGGTGACTCACGGGACTTTGCGTTGGTCGCGCCCGGGACGCCCGGTATAGTTCGGCCGCCGTAGGCGCGCACCTCGAGGAAACATGAAATTCACCATCGAAGTCATCGGCTGGATCGGAGCGGCCCTGATCCTCGGGGCCTACGCGTTGCTGTCCGCAGGGAAAATGAAGTCGGATTCGGTGGCCTACCATCTCATGAACATCGTCGGCGCCGCGGGCTTCGTCATCAACAGCGGCTGGAACCATGCCTTCCCTTCCGCGGTCATGAACGTCGTGTGGATCGGGATCGGCGTCTACGCGCTGGCGCAGCTGCGCAAGTCCAGGCTGCCCTCCATTCCCTAGCCACAATCGGACCGGTGCGGCGCCCCACAAGAGAGAGAATAAGTGCCCCTAACTTACGCGGGTATCCGCGCCGTAGGCTTTGACCTTGACGGAACCCTGATCGACACGATTCCGGACCTGGCCACGGCGATCAACGCGATGCTCGAACGGCTGGGCCGTTCCCCGCTCACGCCGGCGAGAATCCGCACGCTGGTCGGTGACGGCGCCGAGTCGCTCGTGGAGCGCGCGCTTGCGTCGAGCCGCGCGGCGGGGACGCCCGAACCCGCGCTGCGCGAGGCGCTCAGGCTCTTCAAGGCGGCCTACTCCGGGCAGCTGTACCGCGACAGCCGCCTGTACCCGGAAGTCACCGCGACGCTCACTGCGCTTAGGGCCGCGGGACTCGCGCTGTGCTGCGTGACCAACAAGGACGACGCGCTCGCGCAGCCGGTCATGGAGGCGGCCGGACTCACCGCGCACTTCGCGTTCACCATCGGCACGCGCATACGGGAGGATCGCAAGCCAGGCCCGGCGATGCTGCTGCGCGCCTGCGAGCGCCTGGGAGTCCAGCCCGCGCAGCTGCTGTACGTCGGCGATTCCCGCATCGACATGGAGGCCGCCCACGCGGCCGGGGCCGCGGGCATCGCGGTGAGCTATGGCTACGATGAGCGTGTCCACGAAGGCGCGGGCAGCCCCGCGGCGCTCATCGATTCCCTTGGCGAGTTGCTTGGGCTGGACGGTCTTCTCGAGAGGCGCTCGTAGCGGCGCCGCGCTGGCGCCCAAGCGCGGGGCCTCGCGGCAGAGCCCGCGGAGCCCTCTTCCGACCCCGGGAACAGCGGCGTTCGGCGCGGGTCGCGGAAGTTGTTATGAATCGTTGGGATATTGGTTAATCCTGAGCGTTGGTCGCGCCAATGAACTAAAATTAGCGGCATGAACGCACTCGCGGAACTTTGAGCCCGGCCAGCTCCGGAACCGCGAGGTCGCCGCGCTCCTTGAAGAGCTGGTCGCAGGGCCGGCGCCGAGGATCGAAATCCGACATTAAGTAACGTTCTAGGGGATCTTTCTAGCGCCAGATTGGACGGCGCGCAGTGTTACGGGAGTCCGCAATGAACCGCATGACATCGACCCGCTTCGCCGTGAGCCTGCTCGTGGTGGCCACCGTCGTCGGCGCCTCCGCCGCGACCTCCTCCGTTTATCGTCCCCAAGCCGCCGCCGCCGCGGTGACAGCGGGACCGCACGCTCACCTCATGGCCTACGGCGGTCGTTCAGAGGCGCAGCAGCGTAGCGGTGTCGGCGCCAAGTTCGACGCGGCGCTCGCCGATCTCGCCCGGCACGCGAGCCTCGCGCGCCCCGGCGGCGCAGGTCTCGCGGACCTCCATGCGATGAATCCCGCCGCGCACTTCCTCGTTTCAGCCACTTCCGGCACCGCCTACGTCGCGGTGGATGCGGTCACGCGCGGCGATCCCCGGCAACTGCAGGCCGCGCTGACCCAGCTCGGCATGCGTGATTCCAAGGTCTACCTGAACGATGTCGGCGGCTGGCTGCCGCTGAGCGCCCTCGACGCCGCGGCCGGCCTGTCGCAGCTGCATTCGATACGCGCGTCGATGTCACGGACGCGCTCCGGTTCGGTCACCTCACAGGGTGATTTCGTGATGGGGGCCCCCACCGCGCGGACCGCCTCCAACGTCGACGGCACGGGTATCACCGTCGGCATCCTCTCCGACAGCTACGACTGCTACAAATTGTACGGCGCGCCCGGATCTGGCGTGCCCGCCTCGGGCAACCAGGGCTACGCGCCCTACGGGTTCACGGCGACCGCCGAGGACGACATCACCAGCGGCGACCTCCCGGCGGCCACCAGCATCAACATCCTGGAGGAGGACTCCCTCGGTGGGGTGACCTGCGCGTATTCGTCTAACTATTTCCTGCCCAACGGAGACGAGGGCCGCGCGATGATGCAGGTGGTGCACGACGTCGCCCCGGGTGCGAAGCTCGCCTTCCACACCGCCGCCGTCACGGAAGCTGACTTCGCCCAGGGGATCCTGGATCTGGCCGACCCCGCCAAGGGCAACGCTGAGGTGATCACGGACGACGTCGGCTACTTCGACGAGCCGTTCTTCCAGGATGGCCTGATCGCGAAGGCGATCAACTCGGTCAATTTGGCCGGCGTCGCTTACTTCTCGTCCGCCGGCAACAGCGGCTCGAACGCCTACGACAACACCGCGCCGAGCTTCCCGATCAACTCCGCGACACCAGCGAACGAGAAACTGCTCGATTTCGGCGGCGGCGCCACCTCGCTCGCGGTCACGGTTCCGCAGCTGCAACCCGGCGAGTACATCGCGGTCATCCTTGAGTGGGACGATCCGTATGTCACGGGCGCGCCGACCAGCCTAGGCGCTAAGAGCCAGATGGACCTGTGCATCACCGGCAGCGCCTCCGGGCTCGTCACGGGGGCGCAGAACCCGGATAATCCGAACTCCGGCAGCTTCACCGGCCTC
>JANYBG010000075.1 GCA_025360865.1 Pseudomonadota bacterium
GATCTCCCGAGGCATGCAGTAGGGACAGCGGAAGTTGCATCGATCCATGACCGAGATGCGCAGGTCGCGCATCGGACGCGCGAGGGTATCCCTGGGCAGGGCGCGGGCATTGAGCGGGACGATGACTTCGCGGGTGGGCATGGGCTCCAACAGTATGGTCACCGGGGCCGTCGCGTGACTATCGCCCCAAATGGACTTGAGCGCGGGAACTTCAGGACCAGCGGTAGAAGCGGGTCACGAATCCCTTGGGATAGGTATTGGGGCCGGGAGGCAGTTCCACAAACCCATCCGTGCCGACCAGCGCGGTGTAGTCCCCGGAACCGTTGGTGGGGGAGGGCTGCGCCCACAGGCGGCCCCAGTCGTCCTGCTCAATCCGCACGGGCAGGAAGTAGCTCAGCGGCGGATTGAAGGTCACGGGGGCACCCAGGGCGATGCGCTCGGCCGGCCTTGGGCTGTGCCCGAGGCTCCCCAGCAGCGCCGGTAGCACGTACCGGGTGAAGCAGACCAGGGTCGATACCGGGTTGCCCGGCAGGCCGAAGACCGCGGTCCCGGAGGGACCGACGCCAAACCACAGGGGCTTCCCCGGGCGCTGCGCGACCTTATGAAAAATCGTACGCACGCCCAGTCCCTCGAGCACGCCGGGCACCAGGTCGAACTTGCCCACCGAGACCCCGCCGGAGAGCACCAGCACGTCGTGAGTCTTCAGGTGGAAGCTCAGTCGCTCGCGCAGTTCATCGGCGTCATCACGCAGGTGGTCGTCCGCGACGCGCTGAAAGCCGTGCTCGCGCAGCGCGCTGACGATCGCATAGGCGTTGGAGCGGCGGATCTGGTGCGCGAGCACCGGCTCGCCCGGCTCGACCAGTTCGTTGCCGGTGGAGATGACCGCGAGCATCGGCTGGCTGCTGACCCTGATCCTGGCCATTCCCGCGGATGCGGCGATGGCGATCTCCGGGGCCCGCAGCTTCACTCCCGCGGTCAATAGCAGGGCACCCTGACGCGTGTCAGTGCCGCGGCGGTGCACATTCTGCCAGGGGTCCACCCGCACGCCATCCAACAGCGTCGCACAGCCCACGGCGACGCGGATCCGCTCCACCGGGATGACGCTGTCGCAACCGACGGGGAGCACCCCGCCGGTCATCACTTCGATGCAGTCCGCGCCCGCCGCGAGCGTCAGCGGCGGATCGCCGGCCGCCTGGGTCGCCTGGATGCGAAACCCGCGGGTGCCTGAATGAGCGGCGTGGCTCGCGAGGGCCACGCCATCCATGGCGACCCGGTCGAACGGGGGCTGGTCACGCTCGGCGTAGATGTTCTCGCGCAGCACCGCGCCGGCGCACTGCGCGAGCGGCAGGGACTCGATCGGCAGGCACTGCAGATTCTGCCCGATCAGCAGGTCGGCCTCGGCCGGCGTGATCAATCAACCCTACTTCGCTTCGGCCGTGCGCGCCTTGTATGCCTTGACCTGCTCGTTGAAGCGGTCGGCGATCGCCTGCTCCTGGTCGATCGCGGCGTTGTGCTTCTGCGCCTCGACGTTCTGCATGTCTTTCTTCTGCTGCGGCTTGAGCGAATCACTGGCCTTGACGATGGCCGCGTCCAGTTCCGCATCGATGCAGGAGACGTAATTCTTGACCGCGAGGTCGTAGGCCTTGACGGCCTTCTGGCCGGCGACCATTTCCTCGAGCGTCGCGGTGCGGCCGTCCGGGATGTTGGTCGGCGCCGCCGGGTAAGGGCAGTCGGCGAAGGCCGGGGCGGCGAAGACCGCAACGGCGAAAACGAGAGCGAGGGGTGCCTTCATACTCTGTGGTCCTGGAGCCAATGAAACGGACGGCTATCTTATAGAGGGGCGCGGCGGGGAGGCTACTTCAACATGCGTCGCCGGGGGCGGGGGACACAGGAAGCACCCGCGGGCATGGTCATTAACGACCCCCACGGCCTGCAGGTAGGCGTAGATGATGGTCGAACCAACGAAACGGAAGCCACGCTTAAGCAGGTCCTTTGATACCTGGTCGCTAAGGGGGGTCCGGGCCGGGACAGCCCCGGGGCCGGGACGGTTCACCCGCGGGTTCCCCCCGACGAATCCCCAGAGGTAGCGGTCGAAGGAGCCGAATTCGCGCTGCACGGCCAGAAACGCCCGGGCGTTGGTGACGGTGGATTCGATCTTGAGGCGGTTGCGCACGATTCCGGCATCCTGTCGCAGTGCGGCGCGCCGGCGGGCGTCCAGGCGGGCCACCCTGACCGGGTCGAAATTCGCGAAGGCCTTCCGGTAGCCGGCGCGCTTACGCAGGACGGTGAGCCAGGAGAGGCCGGCCTGGGCGCCCTCGAGCGTCAGCATCTCGAATAGCAGGCGGTCGTCGTGTACCGGGCGACCCCACTCCTTGTCATGGTAAAGCACGTAATCCGCATCGGCCTGCGCCACCCAGCGGCAGCGACGCCGCGCACGGGCCGACGCACGGGTCGTACGCGCCCGGACTGTGGAGTTCATCGGCGGCCTGTATGCATGCGAATCGGCCGTTGCGCGGGCAATCGGCCGTTGCGCGGGCTCAGAAGTGATAGGTGATCTTCCCGTTCAGCTCGCTGAGCTGCCCGGACGCGATCAGTCGTTCCACCACGCCATGGATATCAGCCTCGGATCGCTTCTTGGAGAAATGCGAGTACAGGTGCGCGGCGAGTGCCTTGCGCGTGCGCGGCAGCCGGGCCTTCGCGCTTCCCGCAAGCCACCTGAGGGCCATCTCATGTGGTGCGATGGCGGTCTCACGCCCGGGCGCGGGACGGCGGCTCTCCGCGGATTTGCCTGCGGGAAATGCCTCACGCAGCGTGTTGGCGCTGCGGACGGTGAAGCCGCGCAGAACGAGATGCTTGATGAGCGGGCCGAAATCCTTGTCCCGCGAGAGGACGACGCACACCGTCTTGGG
Source organism: Pseudomonadota bacterium (assembly GCA_025360865.1). GTDB lineage: Bacteria > Pseudomonadota > Gammaproteobacteria > Steroidobacterales > Steroidobacteraceae > 13-2-20CM-66-19. The sequence continues at coordinate 2,910 of JANYBG010000075.1, forward strand.
TGATTTCGTTAGGTACTCGCCCAGGTAGTAGGCGATGTGAAAGTCTAGCGCGTTTTTTCCCTGACCTGCGGCGTCGATGTGCATGAAGCGCTCGCCGAGTTTCAGGGCGTTCTTGAGAAACTCCTTGGGCACGGACTTCTGGGCCGCGCCGAAAAACAGGGCGACCGTGACCCCATCTGGCACTTCGGCCAGGTCGATCTTGCCGATGTTCTCGAAATCGACCAGCAGAATGCTTTCACTCATGAGCGGATCCTTGACGCGGGCATCGTGGGGCGGGAAGCGCCAGCGGTGGCGCCGCGGAGCAAGCTAATGGGACGGGCCGGAATCGGTGGATCCGGCCGTGGAACCCACGGTGCGCGACTTGGCGGCTTCAGGAACGTCGAGTTCCCGGATGATCGCCTCAATCCTGCGCACATTCGCGAACCGATCCGAGATGAGGATCGTGTTCGAGCTCGGGTTGGCGGCGAGGTGTCCGTACAGGGGGATCATCGGTCGCAAGATCGGGATCATCTGCGCCGCCGAGGCGTATTTCAGCGCGATGACTTGGGTGACGAACTCGTACGCCGGGCGTGTGTCCTTGGCGGTGATGATCGGGGTGGGATACTGGCGCAGGTTGGCGTCGGGAACGATCTGGACGAGCCGGCCGTCCTCTACGGCGGCGTAGCCATTCACGCTAAGTACCGCGAGAAATTCAGGATAGCTCACATCGGCAGGCTCCTCGCCTACCAATGTGATGCCGCCGCGCACTCTCGGGTCGAGTACGAAGCGCTTACCGGTTTTCTTGGCGACGGCCGCGATCAGGCGTTCAATCGGGACGCCAGACTCGGAGTTCGGGGCGGTATCGAGGGCAGGGGTCCGGGCGGATGCTGCGGTGCCTGCGATCGTCAGGTGCGGCACGGCGGCCACAAGGCAGGTGCTATTTCTCACGCCAGCGCCACCTCGAAATTCGTTGAATACATCGAGCTTACCAGCGATGTCAGACCGTATGCTTTCGGGCACATAGGTTACAGAGTATTCCGGCCAGATCGCTGACACTTTGGGGCTTTTGCGGGAGACGCAGATGCCCTGGCAGGAGTGTCAAAAGATGGACGAGAGACTGCGTTTTGT
>JANYBG010000009.1 GCA_025360865.1 Pseudomonadota bacterium
TTACAGGTCGAGCAGACCGTCCTGAAGACCGAGCGGAAGCGCCGCGGGGCGTTCGCAGGTGGTCGTCAATTCGATATGCTTACCGGCAAGACTGGACTTTTCAAATGATTCCATGATTTCGAGCACATGGAAGGCAAGAGCGCCGCTGCAGCGGTGTTTGCGTCCGGACTGCAAGGCATAGGCCATATCCGCCGTGCCGATGCTGCGGGAGTTCTCGGTGTAGATGTGGGACAGCGGACATTCGCTGATCACCGGGCTCGGCACGCCGCCTTTGGCGAGTTTAACTGGGCCGCCGAAACCGTTCGGGTCCGGCACGAAAAGCGTGCCTTCGGCACCGTAGATCTCAATCGGATTGTGCCCCTGTTTCCACACGTCGAAACTGGTGATCATGTTGATGATCGCACCGGGGATGAAGAACGGTGAGATCTTGCGCGGGCTGTTGGCCTTCAGGTACTCGTTGTGGTCCTCCTCGATGGTCCACAACCCGCCAATGCCCGCGCCACATATCGCCCCGCACAGGGCCGGGTCGGTCTTGGTGAAGTCGATCCCGCTGTCGGTGACGGCCTGGATCCCCGCGGCGACGCCGTAGTGCATGAACTCGTCCATGCGCCGGGCTTCCTTCGGCGGTATGTACTGCGCGACGTCGAAGTCCTTCACCGCGCCGCCGAAGCGCACCGGGAAGGCGGACACATCGAAGCGCGTCACGGGGGCGATGCCGCTCCTGCCGTTGAGCACGGCATCCCATGCCGTGTCGACGGTGCTGCCCACCGGGGACACGATCCCCAGCCCCGTCACGACAACGCGGCGCTTACTCACGCGAGATCCGTATGGCGTCTGCTGCGAGGGGTCTCAGGCCTTGGCGCGACGCTCGTTGATGTAGTCGATCGCCTGCTTGACGGTTGTGATCTTCTCAGCGTCCTCATCCGGGATCTCAATCTCGAATTCTTCTTCGAGGGCCATGACCAGCTCGACCGTGTCGAGTGAATCGGCTCCCAGGTCGTCAACGAACGAGGCATCGTTCGTGACCTGTTCCTGTTTGACGCCCAGCTGTTCGGCAACGATGGCCTTAACCTGCTGCTCGACTGTGCTGCTCATTAGCGGTGGGTCCTTGTGTAAAAGAAAGTCCGCCCAGGCTCACCTGACCATCAGGTGCGCTGCGGGCGCGGTATTGTAGGGGAACACCCCCCCGTGTGCCACTCACCCGGCGCAGGCGCGAGTGGTTGTTTTTATTCGCGAAAGTGCGCGCGGCTTTCCGCGCTGTCGCTGGAATAGGTCCGGGTGCGTGTGGCGCGCGTCCAACGGCGCCGTCGCCTACGGCATGAACATGCCACCGTTCACGTGCAGCGTCTCCCCCGTGATGTAGGCGGCCTGCGGGGAGACCAGGAAGAGCACCGCCGCGGCCACATCGGCCGCGGTTCCCAGCCGTCCCATGGGAATCTGACCCACGAGGGCCGCGCGCTGCCCCTCGTTCAGCCCGCGCGTCATGTCGGTGTCGATGAAGCCCGGGGCGACCGCGTTCACGGTGATCGCGCGGGAGGCGAGCTCCTTGGCGAGGGACTTGGTGAAGCCCAGAAGCCCGGCTTTCGCGGCCGCGTAATTCACCTGGCCGGCGTTGCCGGTCACCCCCACGATCGAGGTGATGTTCACGATCCGGCCGCGGCGCTCCTTCATCATGCCCTTGACGCACGCCTTGGACAGCCGGAACACGGCGGTGAGATTGGTCGCGATCACCGCATCCCAGTCCTGCGGCTTCATGCGCAGCAGCAGCGTGTCGCGAGTGATCGCCGCGTTGTTCACCAGGATGCTGGGGGACTCCCCGGCGCTTTCCAGCTCCGCCACGAGCGCATCGATGGAGGCCGGATCCCCCGCCTCCAGGATCGCCCCCCGACCGTTGCATCCATGCGACGCGAGGGCCTCGGAGAACTTGCGCGCCCCCGCCGCGCTGGTCGAGGTGCCGATCACCCGGGCCCCCGCCTCCCCCAGCGCCAGGGCGATCGCAAGGCCGATCCCGCGTGATGCGCCGGTCACCAGCGCCACTTCCTGCTCCAGCCTGCTCATGCTTGCCCCCGTGTCGCGGTCAATGCCGCGTCGATCCCGGCCAGATCCTCAAGCGCTGCGTATTCCAGCCCGTCGCGCTTGTCGATGCGACGGTTGAGGCCGGTCAGCACCCTGCCCGGCCCACACTCGATCACCCGCCCCACGCCCGTGGCGAGGAGTGCCGTCAGGGTCTGCGACCAGCGCACCGGACTTGAGAGCTGGCGCACCAGCAGTTCCCGGACCTCATCCGGCCGCGAATGCTCGGCGGCATCCACCGCGCTCAGGTAGCGCACGCTCGGTACGCGCACGGTGAGTTCGCGCAGGCGCTCCGCCAAGCGCTGGGCGGCCGCGCGCATGAGGCTCGTATGCGAAGGCACGCTCACCGGCAGCGGCACGGCGCGCTTGGCGCCACGCGCCTTGGCGAGTTCAATCGCCCGCCGCACCGCGGCCGCATCGCCGGCGATCACGACCTGGCCGGGGGAATTGAAGTTCGCCGGTTCCACGACCCCCCCCTGCGCGGCCTCCCGACAGGCGGCCTCGACGGCGGCATCATCGAGCCCGAGGATCGCCGCCATCGCGCCGCTGCCCTGGGGCACGGCCTCCTGCATGATCTGGCCGCGGAAGCGCACCAGGTCGATCGCCGGAGCGAACTCCAGCGCGTCCGCGCACACCAGCGCGGTGAATTCCCCGAGGCTGTGCCCGCAGACCACCTGCGGCAGCCCGCCACCGCGGGCGCGCCAGAGGCGCCACGTGGCGACCCCCGCGGCGAGCATCGCCGGCTGCGTGCGCTCAGTCTCGTTCAACGCCGCTTCCGGTCCCTCGCTCACCAGTGTCCACAGGTCGTACCCGAGCACCGCCGAGGCTTCGGCGAAGGTGTCGCGCACGCGCGGGTCCGCGGCGGCGAGGCCGCCCAGCATGCCTAGCGATTGTGACCCCTGACCGGGAAAGACGAAGGCGAAGGACATGCGTACCCCAGATGTCGGCGCCCGTGCGGGCGCGCGGATTATACCGGCCGCGGCCGCCGCGGCAGGCAGGCGGCCACCGCGGCCCCGCCGATGAGGCCGAAGAGGTGCGCATCCACCACCACGCCGGTGGTGCCGGAGAATGGCAGCGGACCCACCCAATGCTCGTAGGCGAGCTTGCCGGCGAGGAAGGCGGCGAGGATCCATCCGTCCGGCTCCCGGCGCCTCAGGTGCGCCAGCGTGCCTGCGGCCATCACCCCGTGCAGGGCTCCTGAGGAACCCACGTACCACGGGAGGGTCGAATCCCACAGCCACAGCCCGGCGTCGATGGCCAGGATCGCCCCCAGCGCGATCGCGAGCCACTGGCGTGGGGAGTAGTCACGGGCGAACAGCGCCCACATGAGCGCAAGCCCAAGCGCATTGAGGATCGCGTGCCGCCAGCCCAGGTGAACCCAGTGCCCCGTGAGCAGTCGCCACCACTGCCCGGCCGCGAGCGCGCCGCGGTCGTAGCGCAGCGCCAGGCGCCCCGCCTCGCCGGCGACGCTGGGCAGGAGCAGCAGCGCGCACGCGAGCAGGAGCGCCCAGCCGAGGCGGCCGTCGCAATTGAGAGACTGCAACACCGGGCGCACGCGGTTCACAGGCCGGACGACCCCCATTTGTTATGATCGCGCGTCGTTTTCACCGCTCTAACAGTGGCCCCGGCGCGGCCGCCCACGGAACAGCAGCGTATGATTCAAGTCTCAGCAAAGGTTAGCAGAGCCGTCCCCGGCTGGTACGCGCGCGGCTTCACCCTGATCGAGATCATGGTGGTCGTCATCATCATTGGCCTGCTGGCCGCGGTGATCGTGCCCACGGTGATCAGCAAGGTGGACGAGGCGCGCGTGGTGAAGGCGAAGCAGGACATCCAGTCGCTGGAGACCGCCCTCACCCTCTTCCGCCTGGACAACTCCAAGTACCCGACCAGCGAGCAGGGCCTGGCCGCGCTCGTGACGCAGCCGACGGATCCGACGATCAAGCACTGGAAGGTCGGCGGCTACCTGCAGCGCCTGAGCAAGGACCCCTGGGGCTTCGACTACCAGTACGCGAACCCGGGCACGCACGGCAAGGAGTACGACCTGTACACCCTGGGCGCCGACAACGCCCCGGGGGGCGAGGGCATCGATGCGGACATCGGTAACTGGAACATCGGCGATTAGCCCCGCGGCGCGCACGCCGCGGCGCCAGCCCGCCCGATGCGCGCACGCCGGCTTCACGCTGGTCGAGATCCTGGTGGTGGTCGTGATCATCGGGGTGCTCGCCGCGGCGATGCTGCTGTCGGTGAGCCTCACCGGACAGGACCGCGAACTTGAGAAGGAGAGCACCCGCCTGGTCGACCTGTTCACCTACGCGCGCGAACAGGCCGAACTGCAGACCCGCGAGTACGGTGTGCTATTCCAGGACGACGGGTACGAGTTCCTGGTGTACGACCCGCACCGCGCGCTGTGGCGCGACGTATTCGAGGACGATGCCCTGGTCGAGCGCAAGCTCCCCGACGGGCTCAACGTGAAGCTCAACGTGGATGCGCGACCGGTGGTGCTCAAGCGACCCAAGGACGCGACCGACAAGACTCCGCAGGTGATGATCTTCTCCAACGGCGACCTGTCCACGTTCTCGACGGTGCTCGAGCGCGACAACGGCGTGCGCAGCGTGACCATCGCGCCCGACGACAAGGGCGTGATCGCGCAGCAGCCGATGGTGGAGGTCAAGCGATGAAGCGGCGCGCACGCGGCTTCACGCTCATCGAGGTGCTGGTGGCCCTCACCATCGTCGCGGTCGGCATGGCCGCGGTCATGAGCGCGCTCAACTCCTCGGCCGAGACGGTTTCGTACCTGCGCGACAAGACCTTCGCCAACTGGGTGGCGCTGAACATGATCGCCACCACCCGCATTTCCGGGCAGCAGCCGGCCAGGGGCGACACGAACGGCGATCTCGACTACGCGGGCCGCAAGTGGCACTGGCACCGGGAGGTCGTGGCCACCGAGGTGCCCGGGGCGCTGCGCATGGACGTGCGCGTGCGACCCGCGGAATCCACGGCCGACGAGGACTCCGGCTGGCTCACCACCGTCAGTGGCATCTACGGCGGCGCCATCGGCGCCTCGGACGGGCTCACGCCCATCTGGGGCTCGCAGAATCCCTTTCCCGGGGCGGCCCTTCCGCAGAATCCGGCGGCGCCGGAGACACCGTCCCCGACTCCCGCGCCGGCGACGCCGCCTCCGGCCACCCCGACTCCCCCGCCCAATCCGACGGGCCCGGGAAGCACACCATGAACCGCGGCGCGCGCGGCTTCACGCTGATCG
>JANYBG010000012.1 GCA_025360865.1 Pseudomonadota bacterium
GACAGCAAACAGCCATTTCCCCGGGCGCTCGAAACCAACCTGCATGTCCAGCATCGTGTACGCTGGTGACTTCTGGCTGTTATCTTCAACCAAAGGGGACTCGCCAAAATGTCGTGCCTTGATCGACCCGAACCATCCGGACGGGAGCTGCGCGGTCAGGCCGGCATCGATGACGTTCGTGGGGCTATTCGGGATGTAACGACCGGTAATGGAAATCGGCACTGCACAGGGGTGGGCTGGAATTGCGCCTCCGCAGCCAAGGTCGTCTGGGTCCACGTTCTGGTCGAACCGGCCCCTTGAGAATGCCGCATTCAGATCCGCGTGCAGCCATTGGGTGATCCGCAAGGTGTTGCCCCATTCCACCCCCGTTCGCGTGGTTGCACCACTAGGAGAGGTGTCCCCCGCATCTCCTGAAAACACCAGCTCGCTGTCCAGCTTCAGAAGAAACAGGTCGAGTGTCGTCTGCCAGGCAGGCGTAGGTTGGCTGGCAAGGCCAATTTCTGCGGATTGGGCACGCACCAGCGGAGTAGCCGGGGGTGCACCGGGACTCTCGCCGCTGCGCGTGACCCCTCGTGCGTCGTTACTGTGGTAGCCATCGGCCACCGTGATGAAGTAGCTGGTCTTGCTCCAGGGTCCTAGTACGATTCCCAGCTTGGGACTGAAAATAGTTGCCCTCACGTCCCCTGTGTTGCACCCGAGGGGATCGCTGTTGATATTGCAGCTACCGTCGGGGTTAACCATCTTATCGCTCACGTTAAAGCTGAATACGTCCTCGCGCAGTCCAAGCACGGTGCGGAACTTAGAACTCCAGTGAGTGCTATTTTCCATGTACAGCGCGCCGTTGGACTCCATCACGCTCGCGGCTTGCTTTGTGTAGAGATATTGCCGCGCGACCGCGGCATCCAGCGAGACATCCTTGATGTCGTCAAATCGCCCCTGAACGCCGACGAGGGTCGAACTTGGTCTACCGAGGAGCGTGCCGAACCAAGTCTTGGACCCGTTGAAGCCGTACACCACACGATCGTCGTGTTGCAGCATCTGGTCGGCATTGGCCGGATCACTGAGGTAGTACGTGAAATCCGACCAAAGATCCAGTTTGTAGCGAATGACGTAGGCCGAGAACTGGACCTGGTCGGTGTCAGAGCGCTTGACCCGGTTGAATGACAGGCTCCAGCGGCTGGTTTCGCCGCCATCGCTCGGACTCAGGCTACCGAAACGGCCGATGATTCCGTCGGTAATCGCGTGCTGCGGCACCTGGTCGGTGGAATTCCATTTCCCCGAGTACGCCATACCGGTGACCGTGAAGTAGTCCGTGGAGGTTCCCTGATGGAAGCGGAGGACGGCGGTCAGCCGGTTGTAGTCGTCTGGGTTATCGAATGGCCCGTCGTTGTGGTAAACATCGCCGGCGCCAAGTAGGGTCCCGCTGCCTAGGCTTGTCGTACCCAGTAGCAGTGCGCGCCGGTATCCGTCTACGCCGAATCCAAGTGTGGCGGAGTCCGGGACTTCGTTGATGAGGTCCATGCGCACCGCCCCCGCGGTCGCGAAGTCACCTTGATCCGCGTAATACGGACCTTTCTTGTAGTGCAGGTCGCTGACCAGCTCCGGAATCAGAAAGTTAAGGTCCGTGTACCCTTGGCCGTGCGCATGTGTGGGCATGTTAACTGGCATGTTGTCGACCTCGGTAGACAGGTCGGTGCCATGATCGAGGTTGAAGGCCCTCAGGAAGTATTGATTGGCCTTACCTTCGCCCGAGTGCTGCGTGACGATTAACCCGGGCACGTTCTCCAGGATTGCCCCCGGGCGCAGCAGCGGCTGGTTTGCGAACTCCTCCTGACTGATGTCCCCGGCCGATGCCGCGTCCATGTTGCTGACCCCGGACGCGACAACGGTGACGGTTTGTAGCCGTTTAGTGGCATCGTCGTCCGTAGCGTCGGCTGCGAGGCTTGCAAGGGGAAGCAGGGCCGCAAGTCCCGCAAGTGCAGCAACGGTCAGGCAATTTGAGTCAGACCAGCGACGTTTCCTCATTTGGTTTCCTGCAACTTCGTATGATCATTCTAGAATTCGTCATACTAAAAGCAACTAGGATACGACGAACCTAAAAAAATGTGTTACTCGCGTTTACGGGAGGCGCGGCGGGACGGATGCAGCGCTTGGAATAGTTCGCCGTCGGTCTGCGGCTGTGCTCAGGTCGCAGGTCGTGCGTGCACGTGACGGGGCTTCCTGGAACTATCGTCCTCAAGCTCGATCGGGATGGGATAGAAGGTGCCATGGCGGACGCCGCTCTGAGCCATGACCGATTGTGCAAATTGGACCACTGAATCAGTAGGACCGCGCAAAATTACAGTCTCGATGCAGTTCTCGTGATCCAGGTGCGCGTGTAGCGTTGAGACCGTGAGGTCATGGTGGTCGTGTTGCATGGCAGTCAGTCGGCTTGCGAGCTGGCGCTGGTGGTGGTTGTAAACGTACGTCATGGCACCCACGCAGTGCTTAGCCTTTCCTTGGCGAATGCGTGCATCTCCTAGCGCGCCCCGGACAAGATCGCGGAAAGCTTCGGAGCGGTTCTCGTAACCTTTTTCCTTGACAAGCTGATCGAAGGTAGTAGCCAGGTCGTCGTCTACGGAAATGGTTATGCGGCGCATGTCAAATCTCGGAGGCTTATGTGGGGAGGCCATGTTATGCCCTAATCGGGCTGACCGAATCGGAAGCGGCGATCAGTTGACTAGGTCACTGGCGCGATTCTTTGCCGCGCCTAAGACGTTTAAGGGTTCATGGGACAGAATGGGGTCGAAGATATCAGTGAAGTAGCGGCGCCCGATTCGTAGGTATTGCAGGATAGCCATTCGGCGGCTGTTTGATTCATGCCTACGTACGCCGGGCCGTTGGTCTACGTCAGGCCTGAACGCCCCAAGGCGCGTGACAAGTTCTTAGTGAGGCGTTGCCGGCAGACTGCTGACGCGCATTCGATAGTCTGCGCCCACGATGAATGCGCAGGAATACCGCAACAACGCCAAAAAAACTTGCGGTGTAACTAGTGTCTTTCCTCTCGCGTTTGAATCAAATGTGCTGCGTGACCTCCCGGGGCACACGCCTATCGACCTGGGTTCCTGAAGAGCTCAAGCAGCGCTTCGGGACACTTGCGGCCGCGCGCGGGCTCTCAGACTCCGCGCTACTCAAGCAACTGGTGGAGTTTGCGGTGATCGGTGCCACTCCCGAGTACGCTCTGACACAGCGCGCCGCGCCGGAGGCGCGCGGCGCACGGAAGGGAAGCACTGGTCGCCGAGGTCCGTGCAAGACCGAGCATGAGTAACGCCGGGCCAAGCACACCCCGACCGCGATCGCGCCGAGCAACCACGGGCATTCGTGCTTGGGCAAATCGACCGGGCGCCAGCCGCGGTCGCGAATCAGTCGGCAGGCAGTGATCTCGATGCCGCTGCCCAGATATAGCAATCCCGCCAACAGCACAGGAGCCGTTGCGCCGACGAGCGCTTTGCGGGTGGCGTGCTGCCGCCGAAGAGCGCTGCTGCGGCTAGAGCAGCGACGACGCTCAGGTGAAATCTATTCGTCGCCTTACTCATCTGTGCGGTGCCGCCCAATCCCGGCGGGTCATCGGCGCCGCGTCATGCGCTTCTACCCAGATCGCGGGAGTCGCCGGTCACTCTCAAAGTGTTCGGGGTTGTGTGCAGTAGCATGAAAATCAGCCGGCCAGAGGACGGGCAAGTACGGTGCGAGGTTCGTCTGCTGGGGCTCGTCGCGGCGCGGATGCATCGTCTCGTGGTCGCAGCCGCTGAGAAGACATACCAGGAATATCCCTCCGACCAAGAAGGGGCGCATCGGACCCGGATGAGAACTGAGTCGCTGGGTCATCTCCGTATATTCGTGCTCGGTGGCGAGGAGTCAAGTTCTTACGAATACGGCCCAAATCGCAGCTCCCGCGATGGAACTGGCGATCAAGGTCCGTCCCATCCCCGCCTTGAACCGCAACATGGCTATTAGTGAGGCAAGGCTGAGCCCGAGTGCTGCGAGATTCAGGCTGCGCCACGCGGGCAGGTCGACTCGGATCGGGCCTGCAACGTGCTGGCTTACGGTCCGGAAAATAGTATGTACGGCGAACCAGACCGACAGGTTGAGTATGACGCCCACCACGGCGGCCGTGATCGACGAGAGGGCCGCTGACAAAATGCGGTTGCTTCGAAGAGACTCGACGTAGGGTGCGCCAAGAAATATCCACAGGAAGCAGGGGACAAAAGTCACCCAGGTCGTGAGCAACGAGCCGATCACTGCGGCGACGTAGGGTGGCAGGCCTCCAGGGTGACGGAACGCCGCGATGAACGCCACGTACTGCACGACCATGATGAGGGGACCTGGAGTCGTCTCGGCCAGGGCCAAGCCATCCAGCATTTCCCCCGGGCTGAGCCAGGCATAGGTTTCCACGGCCCGTTGGGCCACGTAGGCGAGGACCGCGTATGCGCCACCGAACGTCACCAGGGCGGCTTGCCCAAAGAACGTGCCCTGCTGAAGGAACACACTTGCGCCACCGAAAAGCAGGAACGCGACAATGACCGGGGAAGCCCAGAGGACCCCGCATACCACGATCACCACGATCGAGCGTCGCAAGGATCTGGTTGCGGGGGTCAGTTCACCGCTCGCAATGCGCTGGTCGATCAGGTAATCACTCTGCGCCAGAGCGGCTGCGGATGCGGGCTTTGGAAAACTTGCAGGGTGCCAATGGAGGCCGACTACCCCGATGAGCGCCGCGCCCAGGATGACCAAGGGGAACGGAACTTTAAAGAAGTACAGGGCGAGGAAGGCGCTGATGGCAATGGCAAGCATCAGGGCATTCTTCAACGCGCGACGCCCCACGCGTATGACCGCCTCAACCACAACGGCCAATATGGTGGCCTTCAGTCCGAAGAAAACGGCAGTCACCGCCGGCAGGTGCTGGTAGGTCACATATAGCCAGCTAAGCGCGCCGATGACGAGAATGCCGGGCAGCACAAACAAGGTGCCTGCGATGACACCACCGCGCGTGCGATGCATCAACCAGCCGATGTAGATTGCGAGCTGTTGCGCCTCGGGGCCGGGCAGTAGCATGCAGTAGCTCAACGCGTGCAAAAAGCGCGCATCGCTGATCCACCGGCGCTGCTCCACCAGTTCGCGGTGCATCAAGGCAATCTGGCCGGCCGGACCGCCAAAACTGAGCCAGCCGATTTTCGCCCAGACACGCGTCGCTTCGCGCAGGCTGACTGACTTTGCCGGTATCGTCACGAATTCTTGTTCTTGCGGGTCCGCGACGCGAAAGCTCAGGTCTGCTTAGCCGAGGCCTGTGCGTCCAGAGCGGCCCGAAAGGCCTGAGCGAGTGACTGCGCGCTGCCGGTAGCCCAGAAATGAGTGAAATAGAAATCCGGCTGCTCACCGATCAT
>JANYBG010000086.1 GCA_025360865.1 Pseudomonadota bacterium
CCTGCCGAGGCGGCGCAGGGCGCGCACGACTTCGGGCAGCCCGACCTGATCGGCGTAGAACAGGGGACCGCCCCGGAAGGCGGGGAAGCCATAGCCGTTCAGGTAGACGATGTCGACGTCGGAACTGCGCTGCGCGATGCCCTCCTCCACGATATGCGCCCCCGCGTTGACCAGCGCGTAGACGCAGCGCTCGATGATCTCCGTGTCGGTGACCTTGCGCGGCTTGAAGCCGTGCTCCGCGCGAAAGTTCTCGATGAGCGCGCTCACCTCCGGGTCCGGGATGGCGTTGCGGGCGCCGGGCTCATAGCGATAGAACCCCGCATGGGACTTCTGTCCATGCCGACCCTTCTCGACCAGGATGTCCGCGACGTTGGAGAAATCCTGGCCGGGGAATTCGACGGCGCGGCGCCTGCGCACCAGCATGCCCACGTCGAGCCCGGCGAGGTCGGCCATGCGAAATGGCCCCATGGCAAACCCGAACTTCTCCAGCGCCTGGTCAACCTGCTCCGGCGTCGCCCCGCTCATGAGCAGATCGTGCGCGGCATCCCCATAACGGGCGACCATGCGATTGCCGATGAAGCCATCGCACACGCCCGCGACCACGGCGATCTTGCCGATCCTCTTGGCCAGCGCCATGGCGGTCGCCAGCACATCCCCCGCGGTGGCGGCCCCACGCACCACCTCCAGCAGGCGCATCAGGTTCGCCGGGCTGAAGAAGTGCAGGCCGATCACATCCCGCGGCCGATGGGTGAAGCGGGCGATCGCATCCAGATCCAGCGCCGAGGTGTTGGAGGCGAGGATCGCGCCGGGCTTGGCTATCGCGTCGAGCTTGCGGAATACCTTTTCCTTGACTTCCATGGTCTCGAACACCGCCTCGATCACCAGGTCCACCTCGGCCAGGGGCTGGTAGTCAAGCGTCGGGCTGATCAGGGCGAGGCGCTTCTTGAGCGCATCCTCGGTCAGCTTTCCCTTCTTCAGCGCACCCTGGTAGTTGCCGCGAATCGTCGCAAGGCCGCGGTCGAGCGCCTCCTGCGTGCTCTCAAGCAGAACCACCGGCACGCCCGCGTTGATCAGCGCCATGGCGATGCCACCGCCCATGGTGCCAGCGCCAATCACGCCGACCTTGTTGAGCGGGCGCGCGGCAGTTGAGTCCGGAACACCCTTGACGTGTCCGGCCGCGCGCTCCGCCTGGAAGATGTGGCGCAGGGCGGCCGATTCCGGGGTGACCATGAGAGCGGCGAACAATTCGCGCTCGCGTCTCATGCCCGACTCGAACGGCCCCTTGACCGCCGCGGCGACACCCTCGACGCAAGCCAGCGGCGCCGGGTACGGACCCGCGACCGCCTTGACCGTGTTGCGCGCGAACTGCAGATAGGCTTCCGAGTTGGGCATGTTGATCGCGATGTCGCGCACCTTCCTCGGTCCGCGCCCCTGCGCGACCAGCGACCTCGCGAACGCGAGCGAGGCGGCGGCAAGCTCGGCCGGGGCCATGAGGTCGATCAGCGCGGTGCCGCGCAGCGCGTCCGCGGCCACAGGGGCGCCCGAGACGATCATGTTGAGCGCGGTCTCGACGCCGACCAGGCGCGGCAGCCGCTGGGTCCCGCCGGCGCCGGGCAGCAGGCCGAGCTTCACCTCCGGTAGCGCCAGGCGCGCTTCCGGTACCGCGACCCGATAGTGGCAGGCGAGCGCCAGTTCAAGGCCGCCGCCCATGCAGATCCCGCCGATCGCGGCGACCACGGGTTTGGAGCAGTCCTCGATGGCGCGCAGCAGCGCCGGCAGGTTCGGCTGCGCCGTGGATTTTGAGGTCCCGAACTCGCGGATGTCGGCCCCTCCGGAGAAGCCCTTTCCGGAGCCGATGATCACGATGGCGCCGACGCTGGCGTCGGCTTCCGCGCGGTTGAGGCCCGCCAGCAGCTCGCGGCGCAGCGCCAGTCCCAGGCTGTTGACGGGCGGATTTTCCAGACTCAGGACGGCGACCCCGTCCGTGGTTGCAGACTCGACATGGCTCATACGAACTACCGTACCCCTCGCGATGTTCCGATCCTTGGGATCGCGCGGGATAGCCGCGCGGACAATGCCGCTGGAATTTTACACGGAAGGCCGCTCCGTGGTTCCGTGGATCGCCGACGAAGGAGTCGGGTTGGTCACCCCGGGAACACACGGAGATGGCGGATCGACGGCCCATTGGCTGCACCCACTGTCGAGACCGCCCTGACCACAGCTGCGGCGTGCCCTGTCATAGCCGCCACCCATGCCGATGCTCTCACCGTGCTGTAGCCGCGCCGCTCTCCCATGGGCTCACGGTCCGTGCCCGCGATAGATGTGTACTTCCCAGACGCGCTGACGCGCCGGCCAGGCAACGGGTCGCATCGACGCTCCCCGGTTTTGGGGCTAAGCTCGGTGGGCCAAGGCCCGGGGGGGCCACGGATGCGTGGAGGCAGGGGATGAATGCTAAATCCGTCGATATCGGCGCCGTGCGCGCACAGGTGAGCGCCGCGGAGTGGCAGGTCCGCGTGAACCTCGCGGCCGCGTACCGCCTGGTGGCGCTATATGGCTGGGATGACCTGGTGTTCACGCACATCTCCGCGCGACTGCCAGGGCCCGAGCATCATTTCCTGATCAATCCCTACGGGATGATGTTCGAGGAGATCACGGCGTCCTCGCTGGTGAAGATCGACCTCGACGGCGGCAAGGTCCTGGAGTCCCCCTACGAGATCAACCCCGCCGGCTTCACGATCCACAGCTGCATCCACGCCGCGCGAGCGGACGCCATATTCGTGATGCACATCCACTCGCTCAACGGTATCGCGGTCTCCGCCCAGCGCCAGGGACTGCTGCCCATCTCACAACAGTCTCTCTTCGTTCTCGCCTCGCTCGCCTACCATGACTACGAGGGCGTGGCGCTGCGGACCGAGGAACAACCGCGGCTGGTGCGGGACCTGGGCGACAGGACCTTCCTCATGCTGCGCAACCACGGCCTGCTCACCGCCTCAGGCTCCATGGCGGACGCCTTCCTCGCCATGTACATGTTCGAGGCGGCGTGCGCCATCCAGGTGCGCGCGCAAAGTGGCGGCGGGGAACTGATCACGATCCCCGCGCCCGTACTGGCGGGAATGCGTGACGCGGCTGCCCAGGTCACTCGCGGCATGGGCGGCGCGCTCGCGTGGCCGGGCCTGCTGCGCAGGCTGGACCGGGTGAACCCGGGCTACGCCGACTGACGCGGCGCGGCTAGCGCCTCCGGCGTCATGCGGTGCGCGCGGCGCTGCGCGCCTTGTGGCCGAGCGTGAACGCGCTGAACACGATCGTCAGCAGGCAGCAGGCGACCATGGTGGCGAACACCGCCGTCCAGCCGAAGTGATCGGCGATCCAGCCAACGCCCGTGCCGGCGACGGCCGACCCGAACACGTAACCGAAGAAGCCGGTGAAGCCGGCGGCGGTTCCCGCGGCTTTCTTGGGTACGAGATCCAGTGAGTGCAGCCCGATCATCATGATGGGCCCATACACCAGGAAGCCGATCGCCATGAGCGCCGCGTAGTCAATCCACAGCGGTCCTTTGAGGTTAAGCCAGTAGACCACGACGGCGACCATGGTGAGCCCCATGAACAGCATGGTCGCCGGCGCGCGCCTGCCCTTGAACACCTTGTCGGACATCCAGCCACAGGCGATCGTGCCGGGAATGGCCGCGAACTCGTACAGCGACCAGGCGATGCTCGACTGCTGGAACGAGAACCCCTTGGCCGTCTCAAGATACGTGGGGATCCAGTTCACCACGCCGTAGCGCACGAAGTAGCAAAAGGCGTTGGCGACGGCGATCGCCCATAGGTAGCGGTTCGACAGCACGTAGTCCAGGAAGATCTCACGAAAGCTCGCGACCCGCTCCTGCGCCTCCGAGTAGCCGGGCGGGTAGTCGTTCTTGTAGGCCTCCACCGGGGGCAGGCCGCGGGACTGCGGGGTGTCCTGCAGCAGGAAATGCGCGGCCACGGCGATGCACGCGGCGATGAGCGCGTTGAAGTAGAACTTCGCCTGCCACTCACCGAAGAGCGACAAACCCCAGGCGGCGAAGCTCGCCACCAGCACGCCCCCGACGTTGTGCGCGGTGTTCCACACCGAGACGGTGAGCCCGCGTTCGCGGGTACTGAACCAGTGGACCATGGTCTTTCCACACGGTGGCCAGCCCATCCCCTGCACCCAGCCGTTCAGGGTCTGGATGACGATGATGGCCGCAAGCGAGGCGTAGGCGGCGGGGAACAGGCCGAAGCCGGCCATGATCGCGCTCGACAGCAGCA
>JANYBG010000089.1 GCA_025360865.1 Pseudomonadota bacterium
CGGGTGCTGACGGGGTGTGCGCGGCGGGTTCAGTTTCCGCGGCCCAAAGGAAGCGGCCCACAGCGGGCGGTTCGGCCTGTCGTCCCGCGGCATCCACTGGGCGAATCGGGCGGAAGATTGCATACGGCACCTTTAGACTCCGCTGCAATCAAACCTGACCGACGACGCGTGTCGGGCCAGATAAAGGAATTGCTCTGTGGGCACGAACCTCGACCCTCTTCCCCAACCCGCCGAGACCCACCCGGAACCGGTGGCCTGGATCGGGCGTGACCGCGCCGCGGCGGAGCGGGTGGCGATGAATGTCCCCCCGGAAGACCCGCTCAACCGCGGCACCGGTGACCGGCGCCGGTGGCTCGTGATCGGCGCGGTCGTCCTGGCGTTGCTCGCGCTCGTGGTCGGCGCGTGGAAATTCTTCGGCCATTCCAAGCCCCCCGTCGGGACCCTCGCCGATCGCGCCGAATTGCCGCTGATCACCGTGGTGGTGCCCGCGCTGCAGTCCGTGACCTCCAGTGTCAGCTTCACCGGTGCGATCGCGGCGCGCTATGACATGCCGATCGCCAACGAGGGCGACACCGGCAGGATCACCGGCGTGTTCGTGGAGGCCGGGGATCACGTCAAGCGCGGCCAGCGACTCGCCCGGATCGACGACTCGGTGATGGTGCAGCAGGTGAACCGTCTGGCGGCATCGCTGGAACAGGCGCACGCCCAGGCGGCACTCTCGGCCGCCGACTTCCGGCGCGCCCAGGGTGTCGAGGCCGCGGGTGCCTTGTCCAAGGAGGACATCGAGAAGCGCCGCGCGACCTCCCTGACCGATGCCGCCAACGTCAAGGTCGTCGCCGCCGAGCTCGCCGAGGCGCAGGCGCGCCTGGCGCGCACGCACCTCACCGCCCCGGTCGACGGCGTCGTGCTCACCCGCCACGCCGAGGTCGGGCAGATCGCCAACCCAGGTGGCGAGCCCCTGTTCCGCATCGCCAGCGGTGGCGAGGTCGAGATGCGTGGCCAGATCGCCGAGCAGGACCTGGCCGCGGTGAAGAGCGGCCAGGCCGCGACCGTCTACCTCACCAGCATCAACCACCCCTTCAGCGGCACGGTGCGCCTGCTCGGCGCGATCATCGACCCGACCACGCGCCTGGGCGACATCCGCATCCAGCTGCAACCCGATCCGGCGCTGCGCCCGGGCGCGTTCGCGCGCGCGGAGGTTTCAACCGACAAAGCGCAGCGCCCCGTGCTGCCCCAGACCGCGGTCATGGCCGACAGCAGCGGGAGTTACGTCCTTCTCGTCAACGCCGCCAACAAGGTCGAGCGTCACCCGGTGCACGTCTCGGGGATGACCGATGCCGGCACCATCATCAGCTCCGGCCTCGCCGGCAACGAGCGCGTCGTCGCCACCGCGGGGGGCTTCCTGCATGACGGCGAAGAGGTCCGCATCGCGTTGGCGCCGGCCAGCGCCCTCAAGTAGGGGCATCCCATGAAGAACATGTCCGCATGGGCGATCCGCCACCCGGTCACACCCGTGGTGCTGTTCGTGGTCCTGATGTTCATGGGCGTCGTCGCCTTCATCCGCCTGCCACTGACGCTCAACCCGGACATCTCCTTCCCGGGCGTGCAGGTGCTCGTCTCCCAGCCGGGCGCATCGCCGCAGGAGATCGAGACCCAGATCATGCAGAAGGTCGAGGCCGCGGTCGCCGGGATCGGCAACATCGAAAACATCACCTCGCTCGCGCTCGAGGGACAGTCGCGCGTGTTCATCGAGTTCGCGATCGGCACCCCCATTGACCGGGCGGTGGCGGACGTGCGCGACGCGGTCTCGAAGGTTCGCGTCGACCTGCCCGCGGGCATCCAGGAGCCCACCGTCTCGCGCATGGATGCCGATGCCAACGAGCTCGCGGACTATGCGGTCAGTTCCAGCGCGCTATCGGACGAGGACCTGTCCTGGTTCGTCGACAACACCATCAGCAAGCGCCTGCTCGGCGTCACGGGCGTCTCGCAGGTCTCCCGCGGGGGTGGCGTCAGCCGCGAGATGCGCGTCGAACTGGAGCCAGCGCGCATGCAGGCATTGGGCGTAACGGCAGCCCAGGTGAATGCGCAGCTGCGCGAGCTCAACCTCGATTCCCCCGGCGGCCGCGCCCAGCTGGGCGGCGGCGAGCAGGCGATCCGCGTGCTCGGCGAGGCGCGCAGCGCCCGGACCCTCGGCGACACGCAGATCACGCTGTCCGGGGGGCGCTTCGCGCGACTGTCGGACCTCGCCACCGTCAAGGACAGCGTGGGTGAGATCCGCTCACTGTCGCGCCTGAACGGCCGGCCGGCCACCACGTTCAGCCTGCTGAAATCCAAGGGATCCTCCGACGTCACGGTCATGGACGGAGTGGATGCGGAGATCGACAAGATCCGCAAGGATAACCCGCAGGTCACGATCAACCAGATCTTCACCACTGTCGACTACACCAAGCAGACCTACCACTCTGCCATGAGCGCCCTGTTCGAAGGATCGATCCTCGCGGTCTTCGTGGTCTTCCTGTTCCTGCGCGACATGCGCGCGACGCTGATCTCGGCGCTCGCCATCCCGCTGTCGGCCATCCCCACCTTCGCGGTGATGCAGTGGCTGGGGTTCACGCTCAACTCGATCAGCCTGCTGGCCGTCTCGCTCGTCGCCGGCGTGCTCGTGGACGATGCGATCGTGGAGATCGAGAACATCGTGCGGCACATGCGCATGGGCAAGAGCGGTTTCCAGGCGGCGCTGGATGCGGTGGACGAGATCGGGCTCGCGGTCGTCGCCTGCTCGGCGACGATCATCGCCGTGTTCCTGCCGGTGAGCTTCATGGGCGGCCTCACGGGGCAGTACTTCAAGCAGTTTGGACTCACGGTGGCGACCGCTGTGTTCTTCTCGCTGCTGGTGGCGCGACTGATCACCCCCGTGGTCGCCGCCTATACGCTCACGTCCGACAAGGTCGCCGCCCACGAGGACGGCCCGATCATGGCCTGGTACCAGCGCCTGCTGCGCTGGGTCACGGCGCATCGCTGGAAGACTCTCGCCGGCGGCCTGGCCTTCTTCGCGCTGTCGCTGGTTGGGCTGGGTGTGGTGCAGAAATCGTTCTTCGGGGACGACGACGACAGCTTCACCCAGGTCAACATCGAACTGCCCGCCGGCGCACGCCTGGAGGACACCGCGAACGTCTCCGGCGCGGCGTACCGCATCCTCGCGCGCCAGCCGGAGGTCAAGTCGGTCGTGGAAAACGTCGGTGGCGACGAGTTTGGTGAGGTGCGCACGGGTTCCATATTCATTAACCTCGTCCAGCCAAACCAGCGCAAGGTGAGCAAGCGCGAGTTCGAGGACCGCGTGACGAAGGATCTCGCAACGATCCCGGATGCGCGCATTCACTTCAACCGTGGCGGCAACGGCCGCGACATCAACATCTACATCACCGGTGACAATCCGCGCCTGGTGGAAAAGAGCGCCCGCGATCTCGTCGCCGAGATGCGGGGTCTGTCAGTGCTGCGTGATGCGGGCATCGACGGAGACATGCCGCGGCCGGAGATACTGGTGCGGCCGCACCTCGACCTGGCGTCCCAGCTGGGTGTCACAGTGGCCGCGCTCAGCGACACGATCCGCATCGCCACCATGGGGGATCTGGACCAGAACAGCGCCAAGTTCTCCCTGCCCGACCGCCAGGTGCCCATCCGCGTTTCCCTGAGCGAGGACAGCCGCAAGGACCTGTCGACGCTGGAGAATCTGCCGGTACCGACGGCCAGCGGCAGTGCTGTCCCGCTCAAGGCCGTGGCCGATATCAACTTCGGGGAGGGGCCGACGCGCGTGCGTCGGTACAACCAGGCGCGGCGGCTCTCGATCGTCGCTGACCTCAACGGAGTCGAACTCGGCACGGCCATGGACAAGATCAAGGCGCTGCCGGCGCTGAAGAACCTGCCCCAGGGCGTGCACCAGGTCGATGTGGGCCAGGCCAAGTACATGGTCGAACTGATGACCAATTTCCTGCTCGCCATGGTCACCGGCATCCTCATGGTGTTCGCGGTGCTGGTGCTGCTGTTCGCCCGCGTATTCCAGCCGATCACGATTTTGTCCTCTTTGCTTCTGTCTTTCGGAGGAGCTGTGGCGGGGCTTTTGATCACGGGAAATCCGATGTCACTCGGGGCGATGATCGGGCTTCTTATGCTGATGGGTATCGTCGCCAAGAACGCGATCCTGCTGGTGGACTTCGCAATCGAGGAAATGCGCGCCGGCAAGGACCGCCTGACCGCGATCGTGGAGGCCACTCACAAGCGCGCCCGCCCGATCGTCATGACGACGGTGGCGATGATCGCCGGCATGCTGCCGGTCGCGGTTGGCTTAGGGGGAGACACCTCCTTCCGCAAGCCCATGGCGATCGCGGTGATCGGTGGCCTCATCACATCGACCGCGCTGACGCTGATCATCGTGCCCGCGCTGTTCACGGTGATCGATGACCTCGAGAAGTGGCTCGCGCCGAAGTTCGGGCGCGTGCTCAGCGCACGGCCGGAGACCGTCCGACCGCAGCCACACCCGGTCCAATGAAACTCAAGGTACGATGCTCACCGAGGTCCGGGCTCCTGATTCAACAGCCATAGGCGTCCGCGGGGACGACCCTGTCCCGGTCACCGGTGGATGGGCCGGGAGACCCGTGGCGGGGCGTTGGGTGCCGGCCCCACGTCGGCCAGAAAGTTGAGGCCCCGCTCCCAGCACGTATGTGTGCGTGGCGCGCGCCTGGGTTTCATCATCGGCGAACAAATAAAGGCGCGGGAAGTGAACCCACCCGCGCATCCTCCCGCACCTACGGGCGTGCGACAACCAAACACGACGACCTCCAAGTCCGCGCGACCCCTGGCCGTGTCATTCCTCACCTCCGTGCTGGGCGCCTGCGCCGGCAACGGCCAAGGACTAGATGCCAACGGCGACCCGGTCAACGGTGTCAGTACGCATCCCCATGCGCTCGCGGCCGACTTCAAGTCAATCCAGGACAATGTCTTCACTCCCGTCTGCGTCCGCTGCCACAGCGGCGCCTCGGCCCCACAGGGGCTGCAGCTGGATGAGGCGCACAGCTACGCCCTGCTGGTGGGGGTGCCAAGCGCCGAGCAGCCCGCCTTAAACCGGGTCACCGCCGGTGACCCCAATAGCAGCTACATCATCAGGAAGCTGCAGGGAGGCCCCGGCATCTCCGGAGAGCAGATGCCCTTGGGCGGCCCGTACCTGTCGCAGGGGACGCTCAATGTGATCAAGCAGTGGATCTCCGATGGCGCGCAATCGGCCGCCTCCGCCGGCGGCCAGACCACGGGCGCGTTCGCGGTAAGCGCAATTTCCCCGCCCGATGGGGCGCACGTACGCGTCGGCGCCCGGCCGATCGTCGTGGCCTTCAACCACGAGCCGGACTTCTCCCGCATCAGCGAGGCCTCCGTGCGCCTCGAGCGCGTGACGCCCGAGGGTATCCGGGAAGTGCCGGGCGGGGTGATGCTCACACTCGCCGGCGGCAACCCCGCGACGGTGCTGCTCACCCCGCGGCTCGCGCTGGCCAGCGGCGTGTACCGTCTGAGCGTGCCCGCGGCGGGTGCGGACTCACTCGCGGACGTGAACGCGCAGCCACTGGCGCGAAGCCATACGAGCGAGTTCACGGTGGATGACGCGCCATGAGCGCGCGCGGCCGCGTGGCTCGTTCTCTCGCCACCCTCCTCGGGCTGCTGCTCGCCGCCACCGCCGCCCGCGCGGAGCCGTATCTCGCGGTGGCCAACGGCTACAAGTGCGGCCAGTGTCACGTGAACCCCACGGGCGGTGGTGAACGCACTGTGTTCGGCGAGGTGTTCGCGCAGACGCTGCTGCCCTCCCGGCACCTGGATACCGGCACCGACATCTGGAGCGGTCAGATCAACCGGTTTATCGCCATCGGTGGCGACCTGCGCTTCCAGGGCACATTCGAGCAGGCGCCGCACAGCGCCTCCACCCGCCAGTTCGACCTCGAGCAGACGCGCATTTACCTGTCGGCGAACGTGATCCCGGAGCGCCTGCTCGTGTACGTTGACGAGCAGATCGCCCCTGGGGGTGCGCTCAACCGCGAGGCATGGGGCATGTTCTGGTCCGCCAACCACAGCTGGTACGTGAAGGGCGGACAGCTGTACCTGCCGTTCGGGCTGCGCCTGCAGGACGAGAGCGCCTTCGTCATCACCGCTAGTGGCATCAACATGCGGACCGCGGACAAGGGCGTCGAGTTCGGCTGGCTGAAGGGTCACTGGGACGGCCAGCTCGCGGTGAGCAACGGCACCGCCGGCGGGGCGACGTCGAGTAACGGCAAGCAGACCAGCGCGCAGCTGTCCTACGTGGAGAGCGCCTGGCGGCTTGGCGTCGCGGCCAACCTCAACAACTCCTCCAGCGCGGGCAGCCGCAGCGCCTACGCGCTGTTCGCCGGTCTGAAAACCGGACCCATCGCCTGGCTCGGGCAGGCGGAGATCATCAACGACCAGAGCGTGCCAGCCGGCCGGAAGTCGCTGGCGGGCCTGCTGGAGGCGAACTACTCCCCCGCCCGCGGCCACAACATCAAGGTCACGGGGGAGTCGCTGGACCCTAACCGCGACATCTCCAACAATCGGCGGACGCGCTGGAGCCTGGTGTACGAGTACTCGCCGATCCAGTTCGTGCAGGTGCGCGGCGGCTTTCGCTACAACGACGGAATCCCGCAGGTCGGCGCCCAACACCTGAAGCTGTACTTCGTCGAACTACACGGGTTTTTCTGAGGCGCGCCGCAGCTCGCGCGGCAGCGTGAAGACCACGTGCTCGGGGCGCCCGGCGACTTCCGCGGGCGCTTCCCCGCCCCACTCGCGCAATTGCTCGACGACCTGCCGCACCAGCAGCTCGGGAGCGGAGGCACCCGCGGTCACCCCGACCGAGCGCTTGCCCTTGAACCACTCGGCCTTCATCTCAGGTGGCCCGTCGACGAGGTAGCCCGGGATGCCGACCCGGTCGGCGAGCTCGCGCAGGCGGTTGGAGTTCGAGCTGGCGCGCGAGCCGACCACCACCAGCACGTCGCACTCCTCCAGCAGTTTCTTCACCGCATCCTGCCGGTTCTGCGTGGCGTAACAGATGTCCTCGCGCGCCGGAGCGGTGAGCGTCGGGAAGCGGGCGCGCAGCGCCTCGACGATCTCCGCGGTGTCATCCACCGAGAGCGTGGTCTGCGTGACGAATGCCAGGCGTTGCGGATCGCGCACGGTGACGTGCGCGACATCGGCCACGCCCTGGATCAGGTGCATCCGGCCGCCAGCGCGCGCGTCGAAACGCCCCATGGTGCCTTCGACTTCTGGGTGCCCCGCGTGCCCGATCAGGATCACGTCACGCCCCTCTTGAGCATAGCGCTGCACCTCCATGTGCACCTTGGTGACCAGCGGGCAGGTGGCGTTGAACACGGTGAGGTTGCGCACGCGCGCCTCCTCCTCGACGGCGGTCGATACGCCGTGGGCGGAGAAGATCACGGTGGCCCCGTTCGGCACCTCGGCCAGTTCCTCGATGAACACCGCGCCAAGCGCGCGCAGGCGTTCGACCACGTGCGTGTTGTGCACGACCTCGTGGCGCACGTGGATCGGCGCACCAAAGAGTTCGAGCGCCCGCTCGACGATATCGATGGCGCGGTCGACGCCGGCGCAGAAGCCACGCGGGTTGGCGAGTAGTATTTTCATGGGTTGGACACTCGGGCGCCGCCTCGTGACTCGAGCAGGGCATCAAGGATGACGAGGGCGGCGCCGATGGTGATGGCGGAGTCCGCCACGTTGAAGGCGGGGAACAGGTGGTCGGCCCAGTGCGCGAGGACGAAATCCACGACGCGGCCGTGCAGCAGCCGGTCGATCATGTTGCCGAGCGCGCCGCCGACGATGAGCGCGAGCGCGCACGCCAACAGCCCCTGCGAGGAGGCGCGCAGGCGGCGCAGCCAGGCGATGAGCATGACGCTGATCCCCACCGCGAGCAGCACGAACAGCCAGCGCTGCCAGCCGGAGGCGCCGGAGAGGAAGCTGAAGGCGGCACCGGTGTTGTAGGTGAGGATCACGTCGAGCACCGGCAACAGGCGCACGCGTTCCAAGAGGGTGAAGTGGTGCACGATCCACGCCTTGGCCAGCTGGTCGAGGAGGATGACGCCCAGGCTAAGCGGCAGCCAGCGCCAGCCGCTGTGCGCAGGCGTGGGCTGGCCGTCGACGGCTGGGACCGCGCTCATACGAACTTCCTCACTTCCCCCGGGCCCTCAAGGTTGCTCACGCAGCGCCCGCACAGCTCCGGGTGGCGCGAATCCGCGCCCACATCGGCGCGGCGGTGCCAGCAGCGCGCGCATTTCTCATCCGTGGTCGGGGCGACCCCGATCCATACCCCGGCGCTGCCGGTATTGGCCGCGGGCACCGCCCCCGCCGGTGGGCTCTCGATCTCATGCACGTGGGCGTGGGAGGTGATCAGCAGGAACCGCAGCTCCTCTCCCAGCGCCGCGAAGCGCGGGTACTCCCGCGGCGCGCAGTAGACATCCACCTGCGCATCCAGCGGAGCGCCGATCGCACCGGTGTCGCGCAGCTTCTCCAGCTCGCGGGTGACATCGCTGCGCAGCTTCATGAGGCCGTCCCAGTCGAGCGCGCCCGCGGGAGCCTGCAGGGGGTGGTGCCAGGTCTCGTGGAAGACCGACTCGCCGCGCGGACCGGGCAGGAAGCGCCAGGCCTCCTCGCAGGTGAAGGAGAGTATCGGCGCGAGCCATCGCACCATGCACTCCGCGATGTGGAACATCGC
Organism: Pseudomonadota bacterium; assembly: GCA_025360865.1. Classification (GTDB taxonomy): domain Bacteria; phylum Pseudomonadota; class Gammaproteobacteria; order Steroidobacterales; family Steroidobacteraceae; genus 13-2-20CM-66-19. The sequence goes on from JANYBG010000089.1 coordinate 8,771, forward strand.
GGTCTGCGCCGAGCGGCGCGCGAGCCCGGCCGCGGGCGTGGTGTACATCCGGTCCTTGATGACATCCAGGTAGAACCCGCCCAGGTCCACGCTGCAGAAGTTGTGCACCTTCTGGTAGATGAGGTGGAAGGCGTAGCGGCCATAGGCCTCGGTGATCTCAGCCTGCAGGGCGGCGGTGCGCGCGAGCACCCAGCGATCCAGCGCCACAAGGTCCGGCGCCGCCACCGCGTCGCGCGCCGGCTCGAAGCCGTGCAGGTTGCCGAGCAGGAAGCGCAGCGTGTTGCGCATGCGCCGGTAGGAATCGGCCATGCGCTTCAGGATCTCGTCCGAGACACTGATCTCATTGGCGTAGTCCGTGGCCGCCACCCACAGTCGCAGCACGTCGGCCCCGAGGCTGTTCACCACCTTCTGCGGGGCGATGACGTTGCCCAGGGACTTGGACATCTTGCGGCCCTTCTCATCGACCGTGAAGCCGTGCGTGAGCACGGCCTTGTAGGGCGCGCGCTCGTAGAGGGCCTCGGACAAGAGGAGCGAGCTGTGGAACCAGCCGCGATGCTGGTCCGAGCCCTCCAGGTACAGCTCCACCGGGGCTGCGATCTCCGGGCGCTCACTGCCCACGCACTCGAACGACATGCCCGAATCCGCCCACACGTCCATGACGTCGGTGACCTTGTCGTAGTTGTCCGCGTCCGCGCCCAGTAGGTCGTGCGCGCCGCGGGCGAACCAGGCGTCGACGCCGCCCTTCTCGACCAGCGCGGCGACCTCGAGGACCAGCTCCTGGGTGCGCGGGTGCAGCGCGCCGCTGTGCTTGTGCACAAACAGCGGGATCGGCACGCCCCAGGTGCGCTGGCGCGAGATGCACCAGTCCGGGCGCGTCTCGATCATGCCGGTGATGCGCTGCTCACCCCAGCCGGGTGTCCATTGCACGCCCTTGATGTCGCGCAGGGTGTGCTCGCGCAGCTTCGCCAGTTCCATGCTGATGAACCACTGCGGGGTGGCGCGGAAGATGACCGGTGTCTTGTGCCGCCAGCAGTGTGGATAGCTGTGGCGCACCGGCTCCTCGTGCAGCAGCTGGCCGTTCGCGCTCAAGGCCGCGGAGATCACCGGGTTCGCCTCCTCCACGCGCAGGCCCGCGACCAGCGGAGTGCCGGCGAGGAAGCGCCCGTCGTTGCCGACCGGATTCACCACCGCGAGGCCGTAGAGCCTGCCGACCGCGAAGTCCTCCAGGCCATGGCCGGGGGCCGTGTGCACCGCACCCGTGCCGGCGTCAAGCGTCACGTGCTCGCCCAGGATCACTGGCACCAGGCGCTCCTCGAGCGGGTGGCGCAGCCGCAGGCCCTCGAGCGCGCGGCCTTCGCTCATCGCGAGCACCCGCGGCGCGCTCATGCCGAAGCGCGTGACGCAGGCATCGAGCAATTCCGCGGCGACGATGAAGCGCCGCGTACCCGCCTCGTTGCGCGCCTCGGCCAGCGCGTAGGTGAACTCGCCGCGCAACGCCACGGCCTGGTTCGCCGGCAGTGTCCAGGGCGTGGTGGTCCAGATGAGCACATCCACCGGCGTCGCGGCGAGTTCCGCGGGCCGCAGGTTCAGGCGCGCGGCGAGGTCGGCGTTGTCGGCGACGCGGAAGCCCACGTCGATCGCCGGCGAGGTTCTCTCCTCGTACTCGACTTCCGCCTCGGCGAGCGCCGAGCGGCAGTCGAGGCACCAGTGCACCGGCTTCACCCCCTTGTACAGATGGCCGTTCTTGATGATGCGGCCGAAGGCGCGCAGCTGCTGCGCCTCGTAGCCCGGCGCCATGGTCAGGTACGGGCGGTCCCAGTCCGCGAGGATCCCCAGACGCTTGAAGTCGGTGCGCTGCAGCTCCACCTGCTCCTGCGCGTAGACGCGGCAGGCGGCGCGGAAGGCCTGCGCGTCGAGCTTCTGCCCGGGCCGCCCGTGTTTTTTCTCGACCTGCAGCTCGATGGGCAGTCCGTGGCAGTCCCAGCCGGGGATGTATGGCGAGTCGAAGCCATCCATGGAACGGGACTTCACGACGATGTCCTTGAGGATCTTGTTCACCGAGTGGCCGATGTGGATCGCCCCGTTAGCGTAGGGCGGCCCGTCGTGCAGCACGAAGCGCGGGCGGCCGCGGGCGATCTCGCGCAGCTTCGCGTAGGTGCCGCGCTCGTCCCAGGCGCGCACCGCCGCGGGCTCGCGTTGCGTGAGGTCCGCCTTCATCGGGAACGCCGTCTGCGGCAGGTTTATCGTGTGTTTGTAGTCGGCCATGTCAACTCGTCTTAAACGTTAAGGATGCGCCGCGCCTCGCTCGCGTCGCGGTGCATCTGTTCGGTGAGCGCCGCGAGGGAGGCGAAGGCTTCCTCGTCGCGCAGCTTCGCCGCGAACTCCACTTCAATCTCACGACCGTACAGGTCGCCTGCGAAATCGAACACGTGCGTCTCGAGCAGCGGCCGCGTGCCGGCGACCGTCGGGCGCGTGCCCAGACTCGCCACCCCCGGCAGCGCGCCCGCGGCGATGCCATGAACGCGCACGGCGAACACCCCCCGCACCGGTGAGCGTGCGCGCTCGGGCGCGAGGTTCGCCGTCGGGAAGCCCAGCGTGCGCCCGAGACGCTCCCCGGCGACGACACGCCCGCGCATCGACCAGGCTCGCCCGAGGGAGCGCCGCGCGCAGGCGAAATCACCGCGCGCGAGCGCCGCGCGCACCGCGCTGCTGCTGATGCGCTCGCCCTCGGTCCGCACCGCGGGGACGATGTCGACCGCGAACCCCAGGCCGCGGCCGGCCTCGGTGAGCACCTTCGCGGTCGCCGCGCCGTTCTTGCCGAAGCGAAAGTCGTGCCCGACCACGACCATGCGGGCGCCCAATTCCCGGGCAAGAAGTCCGGCGAACGTCTCAGGCGAAAGATTACGCAATGCCTCGCCGAAGCGCAGCAGGCACAGGTAATCCAGTTCACCCGGCGCGAGGATCCGCCAGCGCTCGCGCAGCGAGGTGATCCGCGCGGGAGGTTCCTCAGGCTGCAGGTACTCCCGGGGCAGCGGCTCGAAGGTCACCAGCGCCGCCGGGAGACCCTCGCGCTTCCCGTGCTGCGCCAGTCGCTCGATCAGCGCCTGATGGCCCAGATGCAGCCCGTCGTAGGACCCGATGGTCACCACGCAGTGGCGGCTGAGCCCGCGCATCCCGGCGAATCCGCGAATGAGGCGCATAATCTATAAACTATTGATAAATAAGATATAAAAACAGATCAGGGCGCGCACCAGAAGAACCGCCACCGGCCTGGTGAAGTGTGGGGGCGGCGAGGGCGCCCGTAAAGCATTCGCGCGTTGACAAGGAAGGGGCCGATACGGAAACTACCGGCCCCCGCGAACCGGGACGTTTGGGAAATACCGGAGATTTCGTGGCTAATACCAAGTCCGCCGAGAAGGCTGCCCGTCAGGCTGAGAAGCACCGCATCCGCAACGTGGCGCTGCGTTCGCGCATGCGCACGGCCGTGCGCGAGGTGACCGCGGCGGTCACCGGCGGCGATAAGGAAGTCGCGAAGAAGAGCTACCAGAAGGCGGTTCCCGTGATCGACTCGCTGGTGAGCAAGCAGATCATCCACCGCAACAAGGCCGCTCGACACAAGAGCCGCCTGGCGGCGCGCATCCGCGCGATGCAGTGAGTCGGTCCCGGGAGCGCCGCAAGGCCGCGGCCCCCGAACCGGCTTAAATCTCCTCCCCTCCTGCGGATGGCGTGGCGTCCGCCGCGCCCCTACGCGCCGCGCGATCGTGTTCCTCCAGGAACGCCATGATCGCCAGGCACAACTCGCGGGTGCCCTCACCCGTCACTCCCGAGATCAGGAAGTGCGGCCCCTTGTGGCGCAGTGAACGCACGATCGCGCGCGCCCGCTGCGCGGCCTCCGCCTTGGGCAGCAGGTCCGCCTTGTTGATGACGAGCCAGCGCGGCTTGGTGGCCAGCTCCTTGCTGAACTTCTTGAGCTCCGCGAGGATCGTGCGCGCGTCCTTCACAGGATCCGCATCCGGATCCACCGGCGACATGTCGACCAGGTGCAGTAGCACGCGAGTGCGCTGCAGGTGCTTCAGGAAGCGGATACCGAGCCCGGCGCCCTCGGCCGCGCCCTCGATCAGGCCGGGGATGTCGGCCATGACAAAGCTTCTGTGCTGGCCGACATCGACCACGCCCAGGTTCGGGTACAGCGTGGTGAAGGGGTAGTCGGCGACCTTCGGGCGCGCGGCCGAGACCGCGCGGATGAGGGTGGATTTGCCAGCGTTGGGCAGGCCGAGGAGACCGACGTCGGCGATCACCTTGAGTTCGAATTCAAGCGCGCGCTTTTCCCCGGGAAGCCCGGGCCCGAACTGGCGCGGGCTGCGGTTGGTGCTGGACTTGAAGCGCTGGTTGCCCCAGCCGCCTTTACCACCGCGCGCCACCAGCAGCTGCTCTTCATCCCTGGTGAGGTCGCCCAGGATCTCCTGCGTGTCCGCGTCGCGTATCACGGTGCCAATGGGCACCGGCACGTAGACATCCGCGCCACCGTGGCCGGCGCAGTCGTTGGCGCCGCCGGACTCGCCGTGCCCCGCCCGGTAAGTGCGTTGGATGCGAAAATCCGCCAGCGTGTTGATACCGCTCATCGCGCGCAGGTAGACATCGCCGCCCTTGCCGCCATCGCCACCGTCGGGACCGCCGAACGGCACGAATTTCTCGCGACGGAAGCTGCTGCTGCCGCGGCCACCGCTGCCGGCCTGCACCTTCGTTTTTGCCTCGTCGACGAATTTCATCGCCTGGATCCTCTGGTCAAAGTCGCGCCGCGTGCGCGGCCTACCGGGTTGCGACTCTAACGCAACGGTGGGGCAAGGGCGTCGCGGGCGCGCACCCAGCGGCCCGGCGCGGCTTCGCCGAGCGCCCGCGTTCATGAGTGAGGGGGGAACTGCCACCGGTGGCGCCCGGTTTCTTGACCGGTGTGGACCGTCGGCCTAGAGTGAATCGCGACGCGATAGAAACCAATAACCGACAAGAGGCGATGCGTGGACCGGCGGCTCACCGGGGGCAGGACGCGCGACCTTCAGGGGGTAGATCATGCCATTGCGCGCTCACCGGAGCGTTAGCTCCCGCCTTCTTGCTCGTGTCCGCGTCGGGATGGCCGCCGTCACATGGCTGGCCGCACCTTACGGTGTCTGGTCGGAGGAGCAGCTCACCGAGGTGATCGTGACCGCGCAGCGCACGACCGAGCGCCTGCAGGACGTGCCGATCGCCATCACCGCCGTGACAGCGGCGCAACTGGTCGACTACAACGTGCGCCAGGCGGGCGACATCGTCGCCCTGGTGCCGAACATGCTGCTCAATACTCCCTACGGCCCGGAGGCGCAGCCGACCTTCACCCTGCGTGGCGTCACCACGCAGGACTTCAGCGAGAACCAGAGCAGCCCGATCGCCATGTACGTCGACGAGGTGTACAAGAGCGTCGGCGCCGTGCAGGCGTTGCAGATCTATGACCTTGACCGGGTCGAGGTCCTGCGCGGCCCGCAGGGCACGCTGTACGGCAAGAACGCCACGGGCGGCGCGGTCAGCTTCTACTCCAGGAACCCCAGCCTCACCGACTACGACGGCTACGTCACCCTCGGCGCGGGCAACTACCGCGCCCGGGACGTGCACGCGGCCGTGGGCGGCCCGCTCGTGGATGGGAGCGTCGGCTGGCGTGTCGCGCTGCTGTACGAGAAGCGCGACGGCTGGGTCAACAGCGTCGTCCCCGGCGTGGAGCCCCTGAACGGTGTGGACGCGCTCGCCGCGCGGCTGACGCTGGTCGCCAAGCCCACGGACGCCCTGTCCGCCACCTTGAAGGCATCCTTCAGCAGGTCCGGCGGCACTCCCTATGGCGCTCACGCGCTCAACACCGACCCGGCGGTCTACAGTGGCTACATCAGTTGGTTCGACAACGGCGCCAAGTACGCCGTCCACAAGGACATCCGCAACGACAGCGTCTCACTGAAGCTCGACTGGGAAATCAACGCACACCTGCAGCTCACCTCGGTGACCGGTTACGACTACGGGCGCTGGTACGAGAAAAGTGACGACGGCGGGCTGCCGATCACGGTGCGCCTGGACGATCCGAACACCTACTTCTCCAGCGTCAACGCGTTCTCGCAGGAGATACGCCTCGCCTCCAAGGATGCCGGCCCGTTCAACTGGCTCGCCGGCCTCTACTACGGGCGCGAGAGCACCCATCCAACGGTCGAGTTCCACTTCTTCGACGGTTACCAGACCTGCTGCTTCTTCCCGCAGGTCCCGCCGACCAGCCTTGTCGCGCCCCTCCCGCTGTTTGGATTCGACGAATACAACAATTTCACCCAACTGAAGGACAGCAGGGCGATCTTCCTGAACGGCGGCTACGCGATCACCCCGACGGTCACGCTGCGCGCTGGCGCCCGCTACACCAAGGACAAAATCACCATCAGCGACTTCTACGCGCTGGAGGGCGCGCTCGCCTACCCGGGGCCGCAGGGCTACGCCCCCGATGGCGGGGTCACCTGGTGGACCCAGACCATCGGCGGGCTGCCAGCGGCGCGCACCTACTTCCAGACGGGCCTGGCCCCGCAGGGCCCGCTCGTGCCCGCGTTCTCCCGGGATGACAACAACCTGAGCGGCAAGGTGGGCCTGGACTGGAAGCCCAGCCCGGATGTACTGACTTACTTGAGCATCAGCCAGGGCTACCGCGGCGCGGCCTTCAACGGCCAGGCCTTCAACGATCCGTCGGAACTTAACTTCGCCGAGCCCGAGAAGCTCACTTCATACGAGCTCGGCCTGAAGTCCAGCTTCTGGGACCACCGAGCCATGTTCAACACGGCCCTGTTCCACTACGACTACCGCAACCAGCAGTTCCTCGATGCGTTCACCCTGCCCGGGGGCCTCGGCTCCGGGTTCCACACGGTCAATGCGCCGAAGTCCAAGATCGACGGTGCGGAGTTCGAATTCCGCGTGAAGGCAACCGAGGACCTCGAGGTACTCGCCAGCGTGGGACTCATGCACAGCAAGTACGAGGAACTCGCTCTGCACGTCGGCGCGCGCACCTGCTGTGTCGGCAACCAGCTGATCCAGGCCCCGAACTACAACGGCAACCTGAGCATCGACTGGCGCTTCGCGCACCTGGCGGCCGGGGACCTGCGGCTGTTCCTGGATGGCAATTACTACTCCAAGCAGTACTTCGATGCCTTCAACACGGAGCGAGTCGCGCAGGGTGCGTACGGCATCGCCAATGGCCGCCTGTCATTCGAGAGCGCGGGCAAACGCGGCTATGCGGTGGGAGCGTGGATCAAGAACATGACCAACCGCCAGTACATCGCCTACGGGCTCAACCAGAAAGACCCGGATACCGGGGCGCTGGGCTTCGACTACGGGCTGGTAGGGGAGCCGCGCACCTACGGGGTCGATGCCACGGTGCGCTTCTGAGTCAAAGCGCCGCGGAGCCGGCGCGGGTGAGGCTTTGGGGGATGCAGGCGCCTGCCAGCGGGGCAGGCGCGGCGGGCTCAGGTCTTGTGC
>JANYBG010000100.1 GCA_025360865.1 Pseudomonadota bacterium
GCCGGCCTGCACGTCGACGCGCCACTCGCGGGCATGAGCGAAGCCCAATGGGCGAGCGTGGTCGACGTGAATCTGAATGGCTTCTTCAACGTGACTCAGCCGTTGCTGCTGCCGATGATCCGCACGCGCTGGGGCCGCATCATCAGCATCTCGTCGGTGAGCGCGCTGATCGGCAACCGGGGACAGGCGAACTACGCCGCCGCGAAGGCCGGCCTGCATGGCGCGACCCGCTCGCTTGCGCTCGAGGTGGCGACCCGAGGCATCACCGCCAACGTGGTCGCACCAGGGGTGATCGACGCCGGCAGCACGGCCGAAGCCTTCCCCGACGCGCGCGTGAACGCGCTGGTGCCGATGCAGCGGGCGGGCACCCCCGACGACGTGGCCGCCCTCGTGAGCTTCCTCGCCTCGGAACGCGCGGGCTATATCACCGCCCAGATCATCGCCGTGGCCGGGGGGCTGGCGTGAGTACGCCTGGGGGCAGGCGCTGATGTCCTCCCCCTCCCACTCCGACATTCAGACCGCGCTTGCGCAGCTCCTGCCACCGGAATTGGTCGGCTTTTTCGATGACCGCTTCATCCAGTCCACCGAACGTCTGGAGGAGTACGTGTTCCGTCTGGCGGTCGCGGTGTTTCGCGCGACCGGCCTCGAGAAGGCATGCGCCGAACCGGCGAACATGGACGAGGCCGTGGCGCGCGCCGGCCTAGCGCCCGAGGCCGCCCGCGCGCCGGCATTGTGGTTCTTACGCATGCTGGCCGCGCGCGGGCGCCTGGAGCAGTTCGCCGACGGACGCTTCAGGACGATCCCCGCGCTACCGCTGCTCGAACCGGAGGAATTGCTGCGCGAGCAGGCCCGACACGACGCGCGCTGCCTGCCTTCGTACCGGATCGCGGCGCTCGCCGCGGCTGAATACCCCGCCGTCCTGCGGGGCGCGATCTCGGGCGAGAATGCGCTGTTCGCGCCCGATCACATCGATGCCTGGATTGAGTACTTCTCCAACGCCAACCCGCTATACGCCATCGCTAACTCCGTGGGCGCCATCGCCGCTGAGCGGGCGTTGCCCGGCCGTGCGGCCACCGTTCTCGAGCTCGGCGGCGGCCTGGGCAGCGGCACCACCGCGTTGCTGGCGCGACTGGAATCTCTCGGTGCAGCGGACCGGCTCGCGGCCTATCGTTTCACCGAGATCGTGCCCACTTTCCTGCGACGCGCGAAGAGGGCGCTGTCGGCACGGTTTCCCGCCGCGCCGCTCACGTTCGCGTGGCTGGACCAGGATCAGCCGTTCGCGAAGGCCGGCGTCGCAGCCGGCTCCTGTGAGCTGGTCTACGCTGTCAACGCCCTGCATGTGGCGCGCGATCTCGCCGCGACGCTGGCCGAAGTCCGCGACGCGCTCGCACCCGACGGGGCGCTGGTGATCTCGGAGTGCGTGCGGCCGTTCGCCGTTCGTCCGTTGCACGTAGAGTTCGTGTTCAACCTGCTCGGCGCCTTCCGCGCGCCGAAGCTGGTGCCAACCTGGCGCCCGAACGGCGGTTTCCTGACCCCGGAACAATGGACAGCGGCGCTGGAAGCGAACGGCTTCCGCGACGTGACGATCTATCCGGACATCGCCGCCCTGCGCGATGCCCTGCCGTCGTTCGTGGTGGCGGCGATCACGGCACGTCGCGCGTGAACAGTGCGCTCGACATCGCAGTCGCGGACACATGGTTCGACGGTCATTTCCCCGGCAACCCGATCCTGCCCGGCGTCGCGCAACTGGCGCTGGTGGTCGAGGCGCTGGCGCGCGAACGCGGCGCCGCCCTGGACCTCGGCGGCATAACATTTTTGCGGCTGCGGCAATTGGTTCGGCCAGGGGCGCGGCTCCGGCTCGCGACCGAAGCACGCGCGCAGGACACGCTGCGCATCGCGCTAACATGCGATGGGGCGCCGGTCATGAATGGCGAGCTGCGGTTCGGCCTTCACCCACCCGACCGTCCGGCCGCATCCGCCCTGCCGGGGCTGGCAGAGGCGCCTCCCCTGGCAACGTTGATCCCGCACCAGCCGCCGATGCGTTTCGTCACTGGTTTGCTCGGTGCGTCCGCCGATGGCCTGGCCTGTTCGGCGCGCATCCCCTCGACCTGCCCGCTCGTCGCGAGCGGGCTTGCCCCGGCTCTGGCGGCCATCGAAGCGGCCGCGCAGACGGGCGCGCTGTGGGAAGCCGTGCGCCGGTGGCGCGCGGGCCCCGGAGCCGGCCCGCGCGCGGGCTACCTGGTGGGCCTTCATGACGTCTCGCTGTTCGCCACGCAGGTTCCGGCTGATACGACGCTCACGGCGACCGTGAGCCTAGACGCGTTGGCGCCACCGCTCGCGCATTACGCGATGCAGGTCGATCTGGGCGAGCGCTGCATCCTGCACGGCACGCTCGCCACCTTCATGGTTTAAGGCGTACGCCCGGCGCGGTGCCTTGTCTGCGCTTGGGCCCGTCGCTACACTCAGAGCGCTTCGACGGCTCGGGGACGCCCGAATCGAATGGAATCCGGAGGCTTCCATCCGGCATTGAGCAACCGCTCCCGCCCCGATGCCCGGCCGCCGCCGCCTGCCCCCCGCACATGACCGATTCCCGGAGGCCTACGCCATGACGACCGCGACGTTGCAGACGCAGATGAAACCCGGCTCGTGGCGCTGAATCTCGAGACGCCCAACCTCGCGATCGCCCGGGCCCGGGGCCGGGCCGAGGTCGATGCGACTACGCGGCTGTATCGCGACGGACACGTCAAGAAGCATCGGACGAAGTCACCGGCAGGCCGGCGCCATTGATCGCAGCCGCGATCGCCGCGACCTCAGGTCGATCCGCCGCGATGTCGAACCCGGTCGAGGCCCATCTCCCGCCGGTCGCACGCTTGAGTCCCGCCGCGACGCTCACGTTCGCGCGCGAGGAGTCGGTGCTCGCCCACCGGCGGCGCTGCCGCGGTAACGGCGAGCGCCGCCGCCAGCGAACCGCGTACCCGTGATGCTCGAACGACTCGCGCGCAACCCTCCCGGCCTATATTCGTTGACGGACACTTCGCCTGAGATCGCGCTCCCGGTCTTCGCCGTGACTTGCGGGGTCGATCCACGGACGGCGCGTTTCGCCGTGCCGCGCGATGTCACTGGCAAGATCGCACGCGCAACCCCACTCGCGCTGGCGGCTCGGTTGCAGGCAGCAGGTACCGCGCGATGAATCCCCGCGCCCAGGAATGGACCTCGCGCCCGGAACGCGGCAACGTCCTTGCGCTGCGATTCATCGCATGGGTGGCGCTGCGGCTTGGCCGCACGCCGGCGCGAGCACTGCTCTACCCGATTTGCGCCTACTTTCTCCTGTTTTCTGTCGCCACGCGGCGTGCTTCGCGCGACTGGCTCACGCGCGTGCTCGGCCGCCCACCCCGCCTGCGGGAGCGGTTCCAGCACTACCACGTGTTCGCTTCGACGATCCTCGATCGCGTGTTCCTGCTTAATGACCGCTTCGATCTGTTCGACCTCGACATCCAAGGCGCGGACGCGCTACGGGAAGCGCAGCTCGCCGGCAGGGGCTGCTTCCTGCTGGGCGCTCACTTCGGCAGCTTCGAGGTGACGCGGGCGGCCGGGCGGATGCATCCCGGGCTCGAGGTGAGCCTGCTGATGTACGAAGCCAACGCCCAGCGCATGGGGGCGATCATGCGATTGATCAATCCCGCGCTCGGCATGAAGATCATCGGGCTCGGCGAGATCGATTCGATGCTGAAGGTGCGCGCATGCCTCGATGCGGGCGAATTCGTCGGCATGCTCGCCGATCGCCGCTTGGACGACGCAGACAGCCTGACCGTTACCGTTCCCTTCCTTGGCGCGCCCGCGCGCTTTCCCACCGGCCCCTTCCGCCTCGCGGCGATCCTGCGCCGTCCCATCGTGCTCATGTTCGGCGTTTACCGCGGCGGCAACCGCTATGAGGTGTGCTTCGAGCCGATGGCCGTTGGCGAAGGCGGCGTCACGCGCCTCGCGGCTCACTATGCCAAGCGCCTGGAACATCACGCCCGGCGCGCGCCGTACAACTGGTTCAACTTCCATGATTTCTGGAACTAGGCGCCGCTTTCTTCCCGCTCGATCGCTCGGTCGAATGTCAGCTGAGAGCCTAATAGGAGTGCAAGCATTCGGCGGGGCGAAGGAGGGTCCCGGCGCGGTGCCGCCGTTCGCTTCCGACCCCAGACGGCGTCCGTGTATCCATCTGGAGTTGTGGAGAGGGTAAAAAAACCGCAACCGACCGCGGTATGCTCTGGTTCATGGACAAGAGTCGTGTGACCGCCTCAACGGTCATTTTGGACGATCCCAAGGATTCGATTCTCGATACCGTCGATGTAAATCGCTTTACGTTGGTTCTCGGATGTGTTGCCGGGATAGTATTTGGATTCATCGGACTGATTTTCACGGGGATTGCTCACCTCAAGGGTGCTCCTAGACCTTTGATAGGCTGGGCCATGTTGACGCTCTCTGCTTTCGTCATCGTCGTGACGGTTCGGCAGCTCTTCTGGCCAGTGCCTCTGATCGAAGTGACCCGCCGCGGAGTACGCGTGAGAATCGGTTCGCCGGTGCGTCGCTCCGGACTTTTCTTCGTTCCGTGGGCTCGTGTGCGCGCAGTGATGTTCACGCAAACGGTCGCCAGCAGAGGCGGAAGAGAGGATGCACTCGGGATCCAGATTGATCAGGACGACCGCTTCCGACTACCAGAAGTCAGATGGAACTCGAGTCACGCGGCGCCGGACGCCCAGGAATGCGATGTTGTGTTCGCGGCGAGCATGATCAGCGGCGACGTGCGGGAGTGCGTGCGAAAGATCGAGGAGCAGCGCATTCGAGCCGAGACACAATGAATTGTCAGCACTTCGCGAGACTAAGGGACGTAACCGCTACTTGACCTTCCCCTGACCGGTTGGGAGAAAGCCCCAGCCCACTTCGGGCACTGGGGCAGCCTTCCGGATAACACGCCGATCCCAAACTCGTCGGACAATACCCATTCGAGAGTGCAGCATTGGACCTTGGCTAAGAGAAAGCATGACCGTCCGGCGACTTCACACCCAGTACCGCACCGCACGAGGTGCCCGACGAACTGGAACTCATCGTTTTCGCCAGCCGTTGACGACTCGAGTCAACCCAGGGCACGCGCTCGTGGGTCTCCAAGCCCGTGCAATCGATGCGCTTGACAGTGGGAGAGACGATGACCACGTTCATCGATCGAATTTGGCGCTCGCCGCCGGCTGAGCGAACGTTGCCCGCCAACACCAGCCCTTCCCGCTCCCAAACCCATCCGCCCGCACGCGACATCCGCATTGATAGCCTGCGCGGCCTCATGCTCGTCGAGATCACACTGGTACACACCGGTTGCCCGCTCGGCCGGCTGAGCAACGAGATGTTCGGGCGCGTCTCTGCGGCGGCCGGCTTCGTGTTCCTCTCCGGGCTCGTCGCCGGCGCGGTTTACAGCCGCACTGCGGAACGCGGGCCGCAGGCGCTCGCGCGCCGCTGCCTCAGGCGCTGCTGTTACATCCAGGCCTACCACGTAGGCACCTTCGCGCTCCTTCTGGGCATGCTGCTCCTCGAACCGCGCCTCAGCGAGCATTTTCGCTTCGCGCTCGCGAGCTCGGGGGCCGACGCGGCGCGAGCCCTGGGTTACTTCGCTGTGTGGGCGTACCAGCCGGTGTACTTCGATATCCTGCCGATGTACGCGCTGTTCGTGCTGGCCATGCCCGCCGCGCTGCTCGCGTTACGCAGCGGCCGCGGCTCGGCCATGCTGCTCGTCAGCCTTGCGGTCTGGGGCTGCGCTCAGGCTGGTCTCGGATGGCGCGGACCCATCGGCGATCCGTTCGGACTTTTCCGTGGTGACTTTAATCCCATCGCTTGGCAGTTCGTGTTCTTCTCGGGTCTTTATTTCGGGTACGCGCATCTTCATCAGAAGCGGCGCATCGTCATGGCGCAACCGCTTCTAGTCGCACTGTGCGTGCTGATCTGTCTCGTCGGTCTAACGATGCGATGGGAATCTGCGGCTTGGCCTGAGTCTTTCATACATGGGGCTTGGTTTACCGCGAAACGCGACTACGGAGCTGCGTACCTCGTGAATTTCCTGGCTTTCTCTTATCTCGTGTACTGCCTGGCCGTGCGCTCGCCGCGCGCCTTCAGCTGGCCACCGTTAGCCTTTCTCGGTCGGCATTCGCTCCAGGTGTTCTCCTTTCATATCTTCATCGTCTACCTTGCGGGGCCGCTCCGGTGGCGTGCGGCGGCACATGGATCGATCGCCTACGACGCTTTCGGTGCCGTAGTGGTGGCGACGCTCTTTATTCCCGCGGGCTTGCACGCGCGGTGGCGTGCCTGGCGCGACCATCGCAGGCGGCTGGATGGCACTGGCGCGACCGCATAGTCGACACAATTGATGCAGGCGCGGCCGTGAACGTTAGGCGGGCGCGCCACGCGCGCAGTGCCTACGCCCCGGGATCTCTGGCAGCGCGACTCGAATTAGAATGTGAATGCGGCAGTGCAGACTACGCACCAGTCTTGAAATAACAAGAGACTCGTCGATTAGACACGGTCGCTTGCCACGAATGGGCTCTTTCCACGGGGAGCTCAAACCCGTTTTTGCCAGATCAACCCCGACATTCGTGCTTTTCATGCGTGGACTCCCTCTGGCACGCGGTAAGCATGCGCGGCAAGCGCGCAGATGTTCCTCGCGCGCATTGCGCGGTGAGAGCTAAGTAGTTGGCCGGCTGAGAGAATCCCGTCTAACGGCACCTGCGGTGGGCGGCCGGTGGCACAGTGCTGCCTGAATACCTACGCAGTGAGTTTTATCAGTACCCGGAGGGCCAGAAGTGAGACGCCTTGGGTATTATCCGATTAGATTGGGGTGTTACATCACCCCCTTCGGTCGTATACATATAGTTAGAAGTCCGATTCGAAAATTAACCAGGTCGTGGATCGTAAGCTGCTGCTTTGTTCCAGCACCGGCGACGGCATCGGAGTTCACCTGCTTCTGACACGGGGGGCTTCGATATGGGCACCAAACGCGTGCGGCAATAGCTTCGATTCGGTCTCTCAGTCCTGAGTCTGAGACCGTGACCCCGCTCGAGACAGTGTCGCTTCGAGAAGGGCTTGGGCGCGCGCCGTCAAGGTTGGTTAAAGGCGGTTGCGGTAGCCGGCTCCCGCACAAGTAACCATCGCGGCTCCGTTCTTGGCCGCAGGCGCGCTTAACCTAATGACGTGCGTCGGTTTTGCTTGATGCAGCGAAGCCGCACGCGCACAGTGGTGACCTGAAAGTCGAACTTCTAACAACTGCTAGGAGCGACCCTGTTAGAGCTGTGTTGGTGCGCCGCGAGCGCGGGAAAGGATTGTGCGCTCGCGTCGCACAGTAAGCGCCCCCTGCCGGTCGCTCAAGCACGACGTTAGGGATTCGGAAAAGCACATGCGTCTACCCGAACCTCTCTTCCTAATCATCAACCCGATGATGCGCATG
>JANYBG010000107.1 GCA_025360865.1 Pseudomonadota bacterium
CGCAGCGACTTGTGCGTGGTGGTGGTCGTGACATGGGCATGCGGCACCGGCGAAGCATGGACGCCACCGGCGACGAGGCCTGCGAAATGCGCCATGTCGACCAGGAAATAGGCGCCGACGCTCTTGGCGATCGCCGCGAAGCGTGCCCAGTCAACTGTGCGCGAGTACGCCGAGAAGCCGGCGATGATCATCTTGGGGCGGTGTTCCTCGGCGAGTTTCCGCACCTGCTCATAGTCGATTTCGCCAGTGTCGGGGCGGATCCCGTACTGCGCGGCGCGGAAGAACTTGCCGGAGAAGTTCACCTTGGCGCCATGGGTGAGGTGACCGCCGTGGTCGAGGCTCATCCCCAGGATCGCATCCCCGGGCTGCACCAGCGCGAAGTAGGCGGCCGCGTTCGCCTGAGAGCCTGAGTGGGGCTGCACGTTGGCGTAGTCGGCGCCGAAGAGCTTCTTGGCGCGATCGATCGCCAGCTGCTCGGCGACGTCGACGTACTCGCAACCGCCGTAGTACCGCTTGCCCGGGTAGCCTTCCGCGTACTTGTTGGTCAGCACCGAGCCCTGCGCCTCCAGCACCCGGGGACTGGTGTAGTTCTCCGAGGCGATGAGCTCCACGTGGTCTTCCTGTCGCTGCCGCTCGCCGGCCATGGCGCTCGCCAGCTCAGGATCAAATCCCTCGATCATCATCGTCGTCCGGAACATGGGCGGTTTCGCCTTGCGGGTGAGTGGGTTGCGGGCCGCGGATTGTACCGGAACGACCCGACTGGCGCCCTGTCGCGGCGCGCCGCCCGCGCGGAAGGTTCCCGACAGGTACGCCTCGCGGGTAACCCCCGCGCGAACCCCGCCTCTACATGAGGTTTTCCACGACCGTATTCCACGCCTGGGCGAGATTGGCGCGGTTGTAGCCCCCGCCGCCCAAGGCAAGCACCCGCCCGTGGCCACAGCGCTCGGCAAGCTCGGTGAGCTCGCGCGCCGCTCGGCCGTGCGATTCGGCCGTGAAGCGCAGGTGGGTTATCGGATCACCCTCGAGGCTATCCGCGCCGCACTGCAGGATGATGAATTCCGGCGCGAATTTCTCCAGGTGCGCCACCACCTCCGGCCAGACTTCGGCGAATACCGCGTCATCCGCCCCGGGGGGGAGCGGGCGGTTGAGCTTGGTGCCGCTGGCGGCGCCGCGACCGATCTCCTCCACGGCACCCGTGCCGGGGTAGAGGTAGCGTCCATCCTCGTGCAAGTCGGCGAACACGACCGCCGCATCCTCCTCGAAGGCGTAGAACACTCCATCCCCGTGGTGGGCGTCAATGTCGACGTAGGCGACGCGCTTGAGGCCTGCGCGTTTGAGCAACTCGATGGCGACCCCGCAGTCGTTGAAGACACAGAAGCCCGCCGCGCGGTCGCGCGCGGCGTGGTGCAGACCGGCGATCGGCACGAAGGCGCGGCGGCAATCCCCGCGCATGATCGCCTCCATCGCGCTCAAGGTCGCGCCGACCACACCCGCCGCCGCCTCGTAACAGCCGCGAAAAGCCGGCGTGTCGCCGTCATCGAGGAAGCCGCCGCCATTCACCGACCGCTCACGCACGAAATCCACGTATCTCGCGCTGTGGAACGCGCGCAGCTCATCAGCCGAGGCCGAGCGTGTCTTAAGCACCTGCACGCGCCGCTCCAGGCCCCGGGCGGCGAACTCGCGCAGGAAGGCGCCGTGCCGGTCGGGGCCGAACGGGTGACCGTCACCGAAGCCATAACGAGCCAGGCTCTCGCTGACCACGGCGGCGACATTCGAGGGTTTGGGGCTGGTATCTACGGGATCTCTCCAGTGCCTCAGAGCCTAACACAGCGGTAGCCGTGCCCAGACCACGCGCGGGCATCGCCATCCGCGGCCGCCTCAACGATAATCCAGCCCGCACTCACCTCAGCGACGGATCGGCATGGCTCAATACATTTATACGATGAATCGCGTGTCCAAGATGGTCCCGCCCAAGCGGGTCATCCTGCGCGACATCAGTTTGTCGTTCTTTCCGGGCGCCAAGATCGGCGTACTGGGGCTCAACGGATCAGGCAAGTCAACTCTGCTCAAGATCATGGCTGGCCTTGACACGAGCTTCGATGGCGAGGCGCGCCCGCAGAGCGGCATCCGCATCGGCTTTCTGTCGCAGGAACCACAGCTGGATGAGACCAAAGACGTGCGCGCGAACGTCATGGAGGGAGTCGGCGAGACGTTCCGGCAGGTCGAGGAATTCAACGCGATCAGCGACAAGTTCGCGGAGCCCATGGACGATACGCGGATGAATGCCCTGCTGGAACGCCAGGCGCAGCTGCAGGACGCGATCGACGCCGCCGGCGGCTGGGAGCTGGAGCGTAAGCTGGAGATCGCGGCCGACGCGCTGCGCCTGCCGCCGTGGGATGCGAACATCGCCAAGCTGTCCGGCGGCGAGAAGCGTCGCGTGGCTCTGTGCCGACTGCTGCTGTCCGCCCCGGACATGCTACTGCTCGACGAGCCGACCAACCACCTGGACGCCGAGTCGATCTCATGGCTGGAGCGCTACCTCGAGCAGTACCCCAGCACCGTCATCGCCGTCACCCACGATCGCTACTTTCTCGACAACGTCGCCGAGTGGATTCTTGAGCTCGACCGTGGTTACGGAATTCCGTGGCAGGGAAACTATTCCTCGTGGCTTGAGCAGAAGGAGAAGCGACTGGCGCTCGAGGAGCGTGAGCAGGAGGGGCTGCGCAAGACCCTCGCGCACGAACTCGAGTGGGTGCGCGAGAACCCTAAGGCCCGCCGCGCCAAGAGCAAGGCGCGTCTGCAGCGCTACGAGGAACTGGCGTCGCGCGAATTCCAGGAGCGCAACGAGACCAACGAGATCTACATCCCGCCCGGCGAGCGGCTGGGCGACCTCGTGATCGCCGCCGAAGGGCTGCGCAAGGGTTACGGCGACCGGCTGCTCATCGACAAGCTTTCGTTCAACTTGCCGGCCGGGGGCATCGTCGGCATCATCGGCCCGAACGGAGCCGGCAAGACCACCCTCTTCCGCATGCTCACCGGGACGGAAAAGCCCGATGCCGGCGAGATCCGCATCGGGCCGAGCGTGAAGCTGGCGTACGTCGATCAGTCCCGCCAGACCCTCGATGACAAGAAGACCGTTTGGCAGGAAATCTCCGACGGCCTCGACATGATCAAGGTCGGTAACTACGAGACGCCCTCGCGTGGCTATGTCGGCCGGTTCAACTTCAAGGGCACACAACAGCAGCAGTTGCTCGGGGACCTCTCCGGCGGCGAGCGCAATCGTGTTCATCTCGCCAAGGTCCTGCGCTCGGGGGGCAACGTGCTGCTGCTCGACGAACCCACCAATGACCTCGATATCGAGACACTGCGCGCGCTCGAGGAGGCCCTGCTGAGCTTTCCCGGCTGCGCGGTGGTCATCTCCCACGACCGCTGGTTCCTCGACCGCATCGCCACGCATATCCTGGCCTTCGAGGGCGACTCGCAGGTGGTGTGGTTCGAGGGCAACTATCAGGAGTACGTCGAGGACCACAAGCGCCGCAGGGGCGATGACGCCTCGCAGCCGCACCGTATCAGGTACAAGCCGCTGACCCGCTGAGGAGCTGGAACTGGCACCGACCTCGAAATCGCCCGCGCCGCAGGCCGAGCCCGGCACGCTCTGGCGCTGGGTGGGCCCGCTCACCGCGCTCATGGTGTTCACCGCCGTCGGGCTGATCCTGCACCACCAGCTCGCGCACCTGCACGTCAAGAGCATTTTCGCTCACTTGCACGCGATACCGCGGCGACAGATCCTGGCGGCGCTCGGGTTCACCGCGCTCAGCTACTGGCTGCTCACGACCTATGAGTTTCTGGCGCTGCGCTACCTGCGCCGGCTGATCCCCTACACGCGCATCCTGTTCACCTCGTTCATCGCCTACTCCTTCGGTCACGCGCTCGGCTTCGCTGTGTTCACCGGAAGCGCCATCCGTTTCCGGCTCTACGTGACCGCGGGGGTGACGGCGATCGAGGTGGCGACCGTGACCGCCTTCTGCAGCCTGTCGCTGGGCCTGGGGCTCGCCACGGTGCTCGGGGTATCGCTACTGGTCACGCCCGAGCATGCCGCGCGCATCCTGCACATGAACCGCCACTGGTCAGTTGGCGTGGGCGCGCTGCTGCTGTGCGTCGTCGGCGCTTACGCCCTGTGGGCATGCCTGGCGCGCGGGATGCTCGAGATCCGCGGCTGGGCGCTGCGCGCCCCCGGCGCCGCCATCGCGCTCCCGCAGCTGGTGCTCTCCGTCCTCGACCTGTCGCTCTCCAGCGCGGTGCTCTGGTCGCTGCTACCACCGAGCGCGCACGTCTCCTTCGTCACCTTTGTCGGCGTGTATGCCGCGGCGGTCATCGCCGGCATCGTCAGCCATGTGCCAGGCGGTGTCGGGGTGTTCGAGGCGGTGATCCTGTACACCCTCCCGAACGTGCCCGCCGATGCCCTGATGGGCTCGCTGCTCGCTTACCGCGCGGTCTACTACGTGGTGCCATTGGTATTCGGCGCGTTGCTCTTCGGCTCCAAGGAACTTGCCGCGCAGCGCAGGCGCCTGGCGTGGGCCCGGGAACTGGCGAGCATCTACGTGGCGCCCGTCGTGCCGCAGATCGCCGGGGCCCTCACCTTCCTCGCCGGCGCGTTGCTGCTGTTCTCCGGCGCGACTCCCGCGGTGGAGGAGCGGCTGGAGTTCCTCGACCAGATGCTGCCGCTGGCGGTGCTGGAAGCCTCGCACCTCGCGGGCAGCATCGTCGGCCTGGGGCTGCTCGTGCTGGCGCGCGCGTTGTTCCGCCGGGTGCAGGCGGCCTATCACATCTCCGTATGGCTTCTGGTGGCCGGTATCTTCGCCTCGCTCCTGAAGGGACTCGACTTCGAGGAGGCCAGCCTGCTGGCCGTTGTGCTCTGTGTCCTCATGCTGGGCCGGCGGGCGTTCTACAGACCGACCGCGATTCTGTCGGAACCGTTCACACCCGCGTGGGTTGTCAGCATCGTCGGCGTTGTCGTCATGGCGATCTGGATTGGCGTCATCTCCTACCACCACATCGGCTACTCGGACCAGCTGTGGTGGACATTCGCGCTGCATGGCAACGCGCCGCGCATGCTGCGCGCCACGCTCGCGGTGATCGTCCTGGGCGCCGCCTATATCCTGCTGAGCATGCTGCGGCCCGCGCGGCCGGAGCCCGCGGTGGCGGGGCCGGAGGAGCTGGCGCGCGCCCGGCCACTGATCGCCGGCTGCGACTCCACCCTGCCGAACGCGGCGCTCACCGGTGACAAGCGGCTGCTGTTCAGCGAGGCGGGGGATGCGTTCGTCATGTATCAGATCGCGGGACGCAGCTGGATAGCACTCGGTGATCCGGTCGGCTCGCAGGCCGGCGCCGAGGAGCTGGTGTGGCGCCTGCGGGAGATCTCCGATCATCACGGCGGGCAGACCGTGTTCTACCAGGTCTGCGGCGAGAGGCTCGGCCTGTACGCGGACCTGGGACTCGCCGCGCTCAAGGTCGGTGAGGAGGCGCGGGTGGCGCTCGATGGCTTCTCGCTCGACGGCTCGGAACGCGCGGACCTGCGCCAGGCCCACAAGCGCGCGCAGCGCGACGGCGCGAGCTTCGAGGTCGTGGCCCCGGAGGGGGTCGATGCGCTCGTGCCGGTGCTGCGGAAGATCTCGGACGCCTGGCTCACGAGCAAGTCCACTGCGGAGAAGCGCTTCTCGGTCGGGGCGTTCTCGCCCGAGTACCTGCGTCAGTTCCCGGTCGCGGTGGTCAGAGCGCAGGGCGTTCCGGTCGCCTTCGCGAACCTGTGGACCACCGGCACCAAGGCTGAGCTGTCGGTGGATCTGATGCGCTTTGACCCGCAGGCCCCGCGCGGGGCGATGGATTACCTGTTCATCGAGCTGATGCTGTGGGGCCGCGCCCAGGGCTACCGCTGCTTCAACCTGGGCATGGCGCCGCTTTCGGGACTCGAGGCGCATCCACTGGCCCCGGCGTGGCACCGCGTCGGCAACTTTATTTTCCGCCACGGCGAGCACTTCTATAACTTCGAGGGGCTGCGCCGCTATAAGACGAAGTTCGATCCGACGTGGGAACCGCGCTACCTGGTCGCACGCGGCGGCATCGCGCTGCCGCGCGTGCTGGTGGACGTCTCGGTGCTCATCGCCGGGGGCATGAAGGAGATCTTCGCAAGATGACCGCAAATCCCGCGCGCCCTAGCGGTGCCTCCCGATCTTCCGTGCTGGCCGTCGCCTTCCTGGGGCTCCTGGTGGGCGCCGCGGACAGCGCGGCCGATGCGCCGGGCGACGCGACCCCCACGGCGCCGACGGTCCACCACCAGCCAAGAACCACCGCCAAACCCGCGGCCAAGCCCGACGACGGCGCCTCGCGGCACCTGGCGGCGGTGCGCTTTGGCACGGTCTCAGTCTACATCCCGCAGGGCAAGCCGAAGAGTGTCGCGATCTTCCTCTCTGGGGACGGCGGGTGGGAACTGGGAGTGATCAACATGGCGCAGGCGATCCAAACCACCGGCGCGGTGGTGATCGGCGTCGACATGCGCCAGTACTTCTCAAGTCTGGGTAAGGTCGCCGCGCGCGCCAACGCGCCTTGCCAGATGATCGCGGCCGACTTCGAGACACTGAGCCACCAGGTCCAGAAGCAGATCGGCATGGCTGAGTACACCGTGCCGGTGCTGGTGGGCTATTCCTCGGGTGCGACCGTGGTGTACGCGACCCTCGTGCAGTCCCCGCCCGGCACCTTCGCCGGCGCGCTCAGCCTGGGATTCTGCGCGAGCCAGGACTTCGTCGGCGCCAGCCTGTGCGCGGGCGCGGGCCTTCACTACAGCACCAACAAGCAACATGAACTGGTGTTCGAACCCGCGACGACCCTTAGGCAGCGGTGGATCGCCTTCCAGGGCCAGAAGGACGAGGTCTGCAATCCGCAGGCCGCCGAAGTATTCGCGGCGAAGGTCAGCAACGGGGAGATCGTCAGGCTCCCCACGGTTGGCCACGGCTTCTCGGTCGAGAGCCACTGGATGCCGCAGTTCCTCGATGCCTACGCGCGACTGAGCGCGCGGCCTGAGTCCGCGCTCGCGCCGGCGGACGACATCGGCGATCTGCCGGTGCAGGAGGTGCGCGCCAGTGGCGCCTCAGACGAGTTCGCGCTCCTGATGACTGGCGACGGAGGCTGGGCAGGTCTTGACCAGGAACTCGCGGCGCGCCTGGCCGCGAGCGGCGTGCCGACCGTTGGTCTCAATTCGCTCAAGTACTTCTGGAGCGCGCGCACGCCGGAGCAGACCGCGCAGGACGTTACGCGCGTCCTGCGCCACTACCTGTCGGCGTGGAACAAGCGGCGCGTACTGCTGATCGGGTACTCCTTCGGGGCCGACGTGCTGCCATTCGTCGTCAACCGCCTGCCGTCGGATCTGCGCGAACGCGTGGCGAGCGTCAGTCTCCTGGGAATTGACTCAACCGCCTCCTTCGAGATCAGCGTCACCGACTGGGTGGGGAACGACTCCAGCGGACCTGCCACGCGGCCTGAGCTTGGCCGGATCTCGCACCTGCCGATCCTCTGCATCTACGGCGCGGGCGAGAAGGAATCCATCTGCCCGGGCCTGCCGCAGGCACTGGCGACGCGCGAGCAGGTCGGCACCGGGCACCACTTCGGGGGCGAGTACGCGACGCTCGCCGAACGCATCCTCGCCTTCGCGCGGATGGCTCGCCCTGTTACATAACGTGGCGTTCGGTGCCTGCGCCGCCGACCGAGGTCTCGCGGCGGCGCGCGCTGGAGTACGATAAGGCGCGCGGCAGACATAACAACACCAGCCGCCGGCGCGAAACGGCTATGTCTCTCTACATTGATTCCGCAAGTCGACTGCATCACGACCTCGAGAAGAACCTGGTCGTGACATGCCCTCATTGCCAGGCGGTCGCGCACATCACGGTGAGCGCGGTGCCACGGTTCGAGGACCTGCAGCTGTACCGACCCAAGCAGGTGGGCATCGTCTACCAGTGCGACGCCTGCCACGCGCCCATATTCCTGCGCTTCCTGGTGCGCATCTACGGCGCGGCGCGCGTCGAGTTGTCGCCGCAGTTCACCGAGGTCGAACGCGCCCGCGAGAAATTCAGCTTCACCTACATACCCGAGGACGTGGAGGTGTTGTTCCGCGAGGCGTTGAGCTGCTTCTCCGGCAACGCCTTCAACGCCTTCGCCTCCATGTGCCGACGCGCGGCTCAGGCGGTGTTCAACGACCTGGGCGAGGCGGGCAGGTTGCGCCTGTTCGATGAGCTCAACGCGGTACGCGATCTCGCCGGAATATCCCCGGAGATCTTCACCAAGATAAAGAACGTGCTGTTCGGGGCCGAGTTCGACGCCCGCTCAGCCCCGCCGCTGCTGGATGGCTACGAGGCGGGCATCATGCTCGAGGTCGCCAAGGACCTGCTGTATGAGGCCTACGTGCGCAAGGGCAAACTACAGCAGGCGATCATGGTGCGCCGCTTCTTCCTCGACGAGACCGGCACGGACAACGTCAGGCCGATCAACTCGGCCAGCTAGCGCTCAGCCGACGAAGCGCCGAGCGTTGCGGAACAGCCGCGTCCAACCGCTGTACTCGCCAGCGCCCCGCGGCCGCCACGAGTTCTGCACATAGCGGAACGAGCGCTCCGGGTGCGGCATCGTGATGGTGACGCGCCCGTCTGTGTTGCACAGCGCCGCGACGCCAAAAGGGGCGCCACTGGGATTGCGCGGGTAGGTCGTCGCGACCGAGCGGTCGTGATTGACGTACCGAAGCCCCACGAGCCCGCTCGCGGCGCACGCCTCGGCCGCGGCCTGGGAGCCGAACTCCGCCCTGCCCTCGCCGTGCGCCACGGCGATCGGCAGAAATGAGCCCTCCATCCCCGCGAACAGCACCGACGGCGACTTGAGGACCTCCACCAGCGAGAAGCGGGCCTCGTACTGCTCGCTGCGGTTCTTGACGAACCTCGGCCAGTGCTGCGTGCCCGGGATGATCGCCTTGAGAGCGGCGAACATCTGGCAGCCATTGCAGATGCCGAAGGCGAAGGCATCGGTGCGCGCGAAGAAGCGCTCGAACTCCGCGCGCACCGCGGCGTGGAACAGGATCGACTTCGCCCAGCCCTCACCGGCCCCGAGTACGTCGCCGTAGGAGAATCCGCCGCAGGCGACCACGCCTTTGAACTCGGACAGCGAACGCCGCCCGCTCAGGAGATCAGTCATGTGGATGTCGTGCGGAGTGAACCCGGCGCGGTCGAACACCGCCGCGGTCTCGGTCTGGCTGTTGACGCCCTGCTCGCGCAGAATCGCGACCGCGGGGCGCACGCCCCGGGCGATGTAGGGCGCGGCGACGTCCTCCTCGGGATCAAAGCCGAGGTCCACGCTCAGGCCCGGGTCATCGGCCGCGGTGAGTGCCGCGAATTCCTCGTCCGCGCACTGCGGATCATCGCGCAGGCGGCGCATGCGCCAGGAGGTTTCCGACCACGCGCGCTTGAGCTCCACCCACGATCCATCGAACAGCGCGGCGCCGATGCGCATCTGCACGCGCAGGTCAGCGACCGGAGCGCCCAGGTACAAGGCCGCCTCCCCGAGGCCATGGCGCTCCAGAATCTCCGCCAGCTGCGGCTCGTAGCCGGCCATCACCTGGACCACCACGCCGGGCTCCTCGCTGAACAGCTGCGCAAGCGCGGAGCCGCGCGCCGCGGGCAGCGCGATATCGAGTCCACAGTGACCGGCGAAGGCCATCTCCAGCAGGGTCGTGAACAGGCCACCGTCGGAGCGGTCGTGATAGGCGAGCAGCATCCCCTCGGCGCGCAACTCCTTGAGCGCCGAGGCGAGCTGCACCAGCCGCGTGGGCGCATCGAGGTCGGCCGGCTCCTCGCCGAGTTCTCCATACACCTGCGCAAGCGCGGAACCGCCCAGGCGGTTCTTGCCGGCGCTCAGGTCGACCAGCCACAGCGACGTCGGCCGCTCTTCCAGCTGCAAGGCGGGGGTGAGGGTGCGACGCACGTCGCCCACTGGCGCGAAAGCTGATATCACCAGCGACACGGGGGCGACGACGCTCTTGTCCACCTCACCGTCGCGCCATGCGGTGCGCATTGAAAGGGAGTCCTTGCCCACCGGGATCGCGATACCCAGCTGCGGGCACAGCTCTTTGCCGACGGCGCGCACTGTGGCGTACAGCGCGGCATCCTCGCCGGGCTCCCCGCAGGCGGCCATCCAGTTCGCCGACAGGCGCACCTGGTCCAGTGAATCGATGTCGGCGGCGAGGATATTCGTGATCGCCTCGGCGACCGCGAGGCGGCCGGACGCCGGAGCGTCCAGCACGGCCACGGGACTGCGCTCACCCATCGCCATCGCCTCACCAGCGTTGCCGTGAAAGTCCACGAGCGTGACGGCGACGTCGCTGACCGGCACCTGCCATGGCCCGACCAGCTGGTCGCGACTGATGAGCCCGCCGACGGAACGGTCGCCGATGGTGATGAGGAAGCTCTTGTCGGCGACGGCGGGGAAGCGGAGCACGCGGTAGGCGGCCTCCTCCAAGGTGATCGCGGCCAGGTCGAAGGCGCGCTGCCGTGGCGCGAGGCTCTTCACGTCGCGGATCAACCGCGGCGGCTTACCCAGCAGGATCTCGAGCGGCATGTTCACCGGCTCGTTGTTGAACAACGGGTCGGCGACGACCAGCTGGCCCGAGTCGTCGATCTCGCCGATCACCGCGAAGGGGCAACGCTCGCGCTGCGCGATCGCGGCGAACTGGGACAGCGCCCGCGCCTCGATCGCGAGCACGTAGCGCTCCTGCGCCTCGTTGCACCACAGTTCCAACGGCGACATACCGCTCTCGGCGCTCGGGATGGTCCGCAGGTCGATGCGCGCGCCGCGCGCGCTGTGCGCCACCGCCTCGGGCACCGCGTTCGAAAGGCCGCCAGCACCGACGTCATGGATCAGCGCGATGGGGTTGGCGGCGCCGAGGGCCCAGCAATGGTCGATCACTTCCTGGGCGCGACGCTGGATCTCCGGGTTACCGCGCTGCACGGAGGCGAAATCCAGGTCCTCACTCGAGCCACCGCTGCCGAGCGAGGA
Source organism: Pseudomonadota bacterium (assembly GCA_025360865.1). Classification (GTDB taxonomy): domain Bacteria; phylum Pseudomonadota; class Gammaproteobacteria; order Steroidobacterales; family Steroidobacteraceae; genus 13-2-20CM-66-19. The sequence continues at coordinate 11,086 of JANYBG010000107.1, forward strand.
GGCGGCGCCGCCGCCCAGGCCGATGAGCATCGCGGGACCGCCCAGGACGAGTAGCTTCGCGCCCAGCGGTACCTCGGATTTCTCGACGTGCGGCCGACGCACGTTGCCCATGCCGCCGGCGATCATGATCGGTTTGTGGTAGCCACGCAGGCGCTGTGGCGGATCGCCCGCGCCGTGCTGCTCGAAGGTGCGGAAGTAGCCACAGATCGCCGGCCGCCCGAACTCGTTGTTGAACGAGGCGGCGCCGATCGGTCCGTCCAGCATGATCTCGAGCGCGGAGGCGATGCGCCCGGGACGACCGAACTCGCGCTCCCACGGGCGCACGTAGCCGGGAATGCGCAGGTTCGACACCGAGAAGCCGGTCAAACCGGCCTTGGGCTTCGCGCCACGCCCGGTCGCGCCCTCATCGCGGATCTCACCGCCTGAGCCGGTGGCCGCCCCTGGGAAGGGCGAGATCGCCGTCGGGTGGTTGTGCGTCTCGACCTTGATGAGGATGTCGACCGGTTCCGGACTCTCGCGGTAGATACCGGTCGCCGGATCGGGGAAATAGCGTATGCCCGCCGAGCCTTCAATCACGGCGGCGTTATCACGATAGGCGGACAGCACCCCGCCAGGACTGCGGGCGTGGGTATACCGGATCATCGCGAACAGCGACTCATCGCGCGGCTGTCCGTCGATGACCCAGTCCGCGTTGAAGATCTTATGCCGACAGTGCTCGGAGTTCGCCTGAGCGAACATCATGAGCTCAACGTCAGTCGGGTCGCGTGCCAGACGCTGGAAGCTCTCTAGCAGGTAGTCCATCTCATCGGACGAGAGCGCAAGGCCGAGCCTCGCGTCAGCGGCCTTGAGAGCCGCGCGGCCCGCGGCCAGCGACACCGCGGCCAGCGGGCGCGGGGCGGCGTGCGCGAAGAGTCCGGCGGCGTCGGCCTCATCCAGCAGCGCCATCTCGGTCATGGGATCACGCAGCGAGGCGGCCAAGCGCGTCAGCGCGGCGCGATCCAGCGCCCGCGTCGCGCGCAGGCGATATTCGATACCGCGCTCGAGGCGCAGCACCGCGTCAAGTCCGCACACCTGCGCGATATCGGTGGCTTTGCTCGACCAGGGTGAGATGGTGCCAGCGCGCGGCACGACGAAGACGCTCTGCCCATCGAGCTTGCCCGCCGGCAACCGTGGTCCGTACGTCAGCAGCTGATCAAGAACGACCCGCTGCGCGGGCGCGAGCGGGCGCGCGAGGTCTGCGAAGTGCGTGAAGCACGCGTCGAGCGAGCTTACGCTCGGCTCGAGCGCCTGCAGGCGCTCGAGCAGCTTGGCGATACGGAAGGCGGAGAGCGCGGGTGCCCCTGGAATTCGCAGCATGCTACCGGCGCCTCACTTCTTGTCGCCGGGCGGTGTCGAGAACAACGACATGGGGAACGGGGTGACGTTGGCGCCAGCTTCCAAGGCGGTGATCTTGCTGACGCCCTGCTTCTTCACCTCGTCGATGCGCAGCACCGAGTGCATAGGCAGGAAGGTGCGTTTCACGCCTGCGAATTCCGCCTTCACGCGTTCCTCCCCCGGGTCGAGCACGACCGATGAGCGCTCGCCAAAGACCAGCTCCTCGACTTCGATGAATCCAAACAGCTCCCCGTGGTTAACCTTGCGGGCGTACACCTCGTAAACCTTGCCCTGATTCACGAACATAATGCGGAAAATGTGACTCGTTGCCATGGTTGGGCGGGGGCTCACTGCTAGTTTGGATACCTACATTATATGTCCGGGCGCGCCGGGGACGCTGCCGCGCCCACACGGGCTTGCGGGTACTGGCGAACGGACGGATGGCCTTTGAGGCGGGGAACCATGCTCAGACTGCGTATTGTCAGCGATCAGCGGCGTAACCTGGCCGATCGCAGCAGCGCCGTGTTCTCGGTCGAAGGCGGCACCATCGGCCGTTCGGCCGACAATGATTGGGTCCTACCTGATCCGCAGCGCTACCTCTCCGCCCACCACGCCCGGGTCCAGTTCCGCGAGGGCAACTTCTACCTGCAGGACGTGAGCACCAACGGCGTGTACGTCAACGATGACATGGAACCCCTCGCCAAGCGCGGTTCGAGCGGCTACCTGCTGGGGGATGGTGACGTGCTGCGCATGGGCGAGTACCACATCGTCGCCGCGGTGGAGGCGCGCAAGGCCCCCGAGGAGCCGCTGCCGCCGGTGCCCACCAGCATCCATGCCCTGCGCCTGCTGCGCCGCGCCGGCGATCGCGACATCGGGGCACCGCTGAACCTCGACGAACTCCTGGTACCGGTCATCGACATGGACCCGGTACTGCCCGTCGGCGCCTACGGCCAGGCGGTGAACTCTGGCCCCGTGCGGGCGCTCGCGCGCATGCAGGAGTCGATTCCGGCCCTGTCGCCTTCGCAGGCACCCCAAGGAGCGGCCGATCTCGAGTCGCAGCGGCCGCCGGGCCTGAGTTCCGAGCCGATCAGCGCCGAGTCGATCTCCCAGCGCATGGCGCGCCTGGCCGAGGCGGTTTCGCGTGAACCGCGCATGGGCGCGAGCGCCGCGGCGCTGGAGGACATGCGCACCGGGCTCGATGCCTTCTGTCGTGGCGCGGGTATCGCTCGCGAATCCCTGCCCGCCGATGCCCAGGGGCGCCTGCTGCATCTGGCCGGCCGCCTGTTTCGCGAGGCCTTCGTGGGGCTGAAAGACCTGGAACGCAGCCGTGCGGAGACGCGCAACCGCTATCGCATCGAGTTGCCGGCGCAGGAAGCGGACGACCCGCGGCCCTCGCTCGCCAACTCCATGGTCGAGGATCTGATCATCGCGCTGTTCGCGCGCCACGAGGGCCGCGCACTGGATTCTGTGCAGTGGCTGCGCGAGACCATCGGCGACGCCAAGGCGCATGAGCAGGCCACCGCGCAGGCCACCCGCGCCGCGTTCGTGGAATTCCTGGGCCGTCTGGATCCTGCTGAGCTTGAGGCACGCTTCGAACGCGCCGCCCGCCGCGGCAAGGCCCGCGCCGCGGACAAGGCGCAGTACTGGGAGCTGTTCACCACTTTCTATCGGAATCTCATCGAGATGCCGGCCGATCATCTGCCTCACACGTTCGTGGAAGCCTTCGCGGCCGCGTACCGCGACGGTCTGAGGAAGCCGTTATCCTGAGACGGCCGCGCCACTCATGGCGGAGAGGGTGGGATTCGAACCCACGTGCCGGAATTACCCGACCATCCGATTTCGAGTCGGCGCCGTTATGACCACTTCGGTACCTCTCCGGCTCCCGCTGTGAATTTCGCGGGGCTGCTATTCTAGCGGAAGGCCGTGCGGTGGGGGGAGGTTCGTGCGCGCAGTGACTCTCGTCACCGTCTTGCTGTTTCTGGCCGGGCTTAGCGCCTGTGGCCAGTTCGACCCGACGGCCCTGTTCCAGCCCAACGCGATTGAGCAGATCCGCGCCCGCGGCGAATTGCGCGTCGTGACTCTGAACCTGCCCACCTGTTACTACCTGGGCGCTCAGGGCACCGAGGGACTGGAATACGAGCTGGCCAGCGCGTACGCCGCCTCGATCGGTGTGACGCTCAACATCCACCCGCTGGCGAACGAGCGCGCCCTACAGGCCGAACTCGCCGCCGGCCGGGCGGACATCGCCGCGGCCTCCCTGACCAACACTCCCGACTGGGCGCGGGTGGCTGATGCCGCCAATCCGTACACTCTTATCCCGCAGCTGGTCGTCTATCAGCGTAACGGCGTGAAGCCGCGCGACACGTTGCAGCTGGAGTCCGCTAAGCTCGCCGTGCGGGCCGGCAGCGCGCAGGAGCTGATTCTGCAGCGCCTGAAGCGCACGGTCGCCCCGAGCCTGCAATGGGTCGAGACGGCGCCCAGTAACGCGGACCCGGTGGACGATGTCGACTCCGGGGCGGCGCAGTACGCCATCACCGACGAGCGCGAGTTCTCCTTCGCCCATCACTTGTATCCCAACGTGCTGGTCGGCTTCGTCCTGCCAGAGCGACGTCCTGTGCAGTGGATGGCGCGGCACCGCGCGCCTGCCCTGGTCGCAAGCGTCAACGCCTTCTTCCATGGGCTGGCATCTTCGGGGAAGCTGCCGCAGATGGTGCAGGAGTCCTCGGGGGATACGCGACGCTTCGAGTACGAGGAGTCACGCGAGTTCCAGGCACACGTAAGCGAGCGACTGCCGCGCTACCGGGCCTTGTTCGAGGAGGCCGCGGCGCAATCGGGCATAGACTGGCGACTGCTCGCCGCGGTGGGCTACCAGGAGTCCAAGTGGGAGCCGCGCGCGGCCTCGGGAGATGGCGCGGTCGGAGTCATGATGCTCACCGCGGACACGGCGCATTCGATGGGCATCAAGGATCGTACCGACGCCAGTCAGAGTATATCCGCGGGTGCGCGCTACCTCGCGCAGGTGCGCGCGATGATCCCGGAACGGATCGCCGAGCCGGACCGCACCTGGCTCACAGTGGCCGCTTATAACGTCGGTTTTGGTCACCTGGAGGATGCGCGCGTCATCGCCCAGTCGCGCGGCAAGAACCCCGACTCGTGGGCGGACGTGCGCGAGGCGCTGCCGCTGTTGGCGCAGGAGCGCTGGTCCGAGAGCGCCAAGCGCGGCTACGCCCGCGGGTGGGAGCCGGTGCAGTTCGTCGATCGCATCCAGCGCCATCTCACCCTGCTCGAATGGCAGCCCGGTGAGGCTGTCCCACGGCCCCCCGCGCCAGCCTCCGATGCGACCCCGGCCCCCGCTCCGCCTGCGGCTGCGGCTGCGCCGGCGGCGACGGTGAGCGCGCCGCCCAAGGCGCGGCCGGCGCGCTAGCTGCGCCGTTGCGCGAAGAACTCGCGCAGAAGTTCCGAGCAGGCATCCATCAGCACGCCGCCAAATACGTCCACCCGATGATTCAGACCCGGCAGAGTGAACACGTTGGCGATGCTTCCCGCACCCCCCGCGCGCGGATCCCAGGCGCCGAACACGACGCGGCGCACGCGCGCGTGCACGATCGCCGCGGCGCACATGACACAGGGCTCAAGCGTCACGTAGAGCGTCGTGTCGGTCAGCCGGTAACTCCTGAGCGCCGCGCCCGCCTCACGTAACACGCGAATTTCAGCGTGCGCGGTGGGATCGTGGCTCGCGACGGGATTGTTGCCGGCGGCCGCGATGATCGTCTCGTCGCGCACCAGCACCGCCCCGACCGGCACTTCTTCGCGGTCACCGGCGGAGCGCGCTTGCTCGAGCGCTGCGCCCATGAACGACGCGTCGCGCCGCTCAGCCAGATCCGCCACGTGACTCACTCGCGGCGGGAGCCGGCAGGAACAGGGCCGGATCGATGAAGCTAGCGTTAAGCGCGACGCCGAAATGCAGGTGCGGGCCGGTCACCCGCCCCGTCGCGCCCACCTTGCCGATCACCGCGCCCGCCGCGACGACCTGGCCGGGTGTCACCTCGATCGCGCTCAGGTGACAGTACATCGTCACCAGGCCTTCGCCGTGGTCGATGATCACGGTGTTGCCGTTGAAAAAATAGTCGCCTGAGTTGACCACCCGGCCGGCGGCGGCCGCATGGATCGGCGTGCCCACCTGCGCGGCGATGTCCATGCCGCTGTGCGGACTGCGCGGCTGGTTGTTGAACACGCGCCGCGAACCGTAGGAGCTGGATCGTATCCCCGGGACGGGCGCCTGCAGGCGCAGGCTAACCGGTGCTTCTTCCGAGAATGCCTCGACGGCTTTGTGTATCAGCGGCTGCTCACGCTTCACGCGCGCGAGGTCTTCCTTGGACAGATCGA
>JANYBG010000123.1 GCA_025360865.1 Pseudomonadota bacterium
CCGTCGAGCGCACCCGGCCCGTTTATCCATACCCGGTGTTGGCTCGCTATTCCGGAACGGGGGATTCAAAGCGGGCAGATAGTTTCGTGCCGTTCGCCCCGTCTTCGCACTAGGGAAGAGCAGGCAAGTCGGAGCCGGGTACACCGGGACAGCGGAAAGGCGGGGAGCCAAGCGTGCTAGATGGATCGCGAGCGAGCTCAATCGCCTTAAAATGCTCGCCCCCTAACCACACTCCCAGGACTAGAGCCTGCTCTGCTCAGGCTTCTGCTTGGCCCTATCGCCAGCTGCGACGTCAGCGACCACGATTTGTCAGAGAAGCGGCCCACGACCCGACAATGTCGCAGGCCGCCTGTAAAACAAGTCTATGGTGAGTCGGCGCGATCGGACCTCAACGTTTCATATCGGCGGATTCGGCGATGCGCTACTTCCCGCTCTTGGTTGGCGTCGTTGATGTGGCGATGATCTGCCACGTGCCGTCCTTGCGTGACCAAACGTGCAGGCTGTGGTGGGCATCAGCGCCCTTGGTGCTATGCGTCATAATGGCCGTATCCGGATTAATGAACGTAACTTTGTAGTCGGTAGGCTCATAACGCGTGCCGGCAGGGGCGGGCTTCATAGCAGCGAGCGTACCCTGTTTTCCCGTGATGCCGCTCTCGGCGACCGAGACGACTTTCTCAGCGAGCATTTTCGCCGACACGGTCGTATCACCCTTGACCACGGATTCGCCCCATTGTTTGTCCAGCGATATTAGGGCGTCCGCGTCATCAGCAGCGCGTGCGGTCGCCGTGAACATCACCAGAAGCGTCGCAAAAGTGACAAGAATGCTCTTCATGTTGATTCTCCCCTCTCGATTATGTATTGCGATCAGCACGCAGCTGTACTGATACTGGCGGACGTTCAGTCCGCTCCTTTGAGACACCTCACTATAAACCTCAATTCGTCCACCGACAGCACTGTTTTGTTGGTTGCCGCGAACTGAAGTTTGGAGCAGTGTTTCCGTACCCGCGCTCTGCCGGCATTCATGGGTTGGCTAGCACGGGGTCGCCTAGGCGTTGCGCTACATCAGAACCTGATCGTCATCGGTGACGGGCTACGGACAGGCAGGCAGGTCCGTGTTGTGCATCACCGTGATGAACCACTGAGATTTCGCCGTCGTCATGACAAAACTCAACAGACCTTTTCTCAGCGGTAGATCCTGCCCGTCACGGGGCTTAGCTCCTGTCATCTCCCACCACGCGTCGACGGCAGCCACGTCAGGCTTTATGAAACGAATCTTCGAGTCTGAAATGTTTAGAGGTGAGTCCTTAAAACTTGTTGCAAAGATCGGTGCGTGGAACTTCGCGATTGCAGCCCGCCCGTGCGCGCTCATTCCACGCACATTTTTAAAGTCAGCCTCGTCAGCGAAGACCCTCGCAAAGGCGTTGGCGTCGTGCTTGTTCCATGCCTCGACGGAAGTGGCCACGACGTTCCTGATGGCTGCCTCATCCCTTCGCGTGAGCGGCGGTTGTAGCGTCAGCGCCTGCTGCGTGAGTCGACCGCGTAGACCGACAGCATCACGAATAGAGGGAGCGCTGAAGGTGCGTCTCATTGATGAATCCTCCCAGATCTGCGCCTGAAGACTATATCCATCAGCAAGCGCTGGTGAACAGGGCAATTTGGGTGACCCCCTCCGGGTGAGGATCCGGCAGCAAGGCCGAGCGGTCTACGCCCTGCTGGAACTGGACGCCGGAGTGTGGCTTTCGACAGCAGCCAGCCTGTGAACATTCAATGACTTCAAACGTGGTAGCGGGGGCCCGACTGGGGACTTATTTTCAGGCACTCTAAGGATTCGACTCTGATAGGTCGCGCCCAACCTGGGGGCGGGGCGCTGTCACCGTTGCTAAGTTCTAGCCCGTGTTTTGCCCTCGTCATGCCTGATTCGCTGAGAGGTCCGGCCCAGCGGCAGAACCTACGGGAGTCGTCCCGAGGTGGTGGAGCGTTTGCGAGCAATTGACGTGCGACCTCGAAGCCGAGCCTCGTTGAGCACCTCACGGAAGGCTTGTTCCGTCCTTGCACGCGGTCCATGCCGGTGCCGAAGGTGAGGAACAGCGTTCATTAGTATGCACCTCAAAGTTGGTACCCGCGATTTGAGCGGCTTATTAAGGCTCTCGAAAGCGTTTAAGATACGGACGCTGTAAATGTGAAATTGATACCGCGTTGCTGGTCTACTTCCGCAGCCGACGTGTCCTAAAAGCCGGAATACAGGTGTCCTTCGACATGTCGGATGTACCGACTTGATACTAGGAATGGGTACCGAGGCGACTGTCGTGCTGAGCAACAAGAAATGCAATTGGGCTTAATAACTTATGCCTCAAATGCAAATGCCCGGTAGCACAAACGAGTATGCCCTCGGCAGCGACGCCGCCGAGCAGGAACGCCTGATACGCCAGGCGGCTTGGCTTACTAGCCACACGGAGCGCTTCTTGCGCCGGGCCGGAATCGGGCGGGGCCAGCGTGTTCTCGACCTCGGGTCGGGGGTAGGGGATGTGGCCCTGATCGCGGCTCGCCTTGTTGGTGACACCGGCGAAGTAGTCGGCGCTGAACGGGATGCACGAGCTGTATCACGGGCGACCGCTCGAATGACCGAACTTGGTCTTAGACACGTTCGGTTCACGCAGGTAGATGTCTCGGAGCTTCCGCGCGAGCAGCCGTTCGATGCCGCCGTAGGGCGTTACATCCTAATGTTTCTTCGCAACCCCGTGTCTGTATTGGAGAATGTCTCAAGAACTGTGCGGCCGGGTGGGGTCGTAGCCTTCCAGGAACCGAACTGGGAGTCGTTCTTGCAGGCGTGCGAAGGTCTGCCGTTATGGCGGGCTGGAGCAGATCTAATGGTCGAAGTATTCCAACGCACCGGCACCAACACGGAGATGGGTCCCGATCTGCCGGCTGCGTTCATGAACGCTGGACTGCCCGAGCCGCGAACCCAGACCGATACACTAAATGGCGCAGAGCGTTGGATGCCGGATGTGCTGCAAAGTCTGGCCCCACAGATTGAGGCGTTCGACCTGCCACTCGGCCCGCTGGGCGACTTGAACACGCTGTACGAGAGGCTACTACAGGAGACGGCATCACGGGACGTTCCGGCACCGCTGCCGGCGATGACTGGCGTTTGGGCGCGACGCCCAGCGCCGTAGGATGTCGCCGGCGAAGCGGCGCAAGGTTGTGGTTATTTGCCCGCGGGAGGGCGATCGTGGCGGGATCGACGAAGCTAACGACGGCGCGGCTGGATGCCGTATGAACGCGCAGTGATCGGTCACTGGCCGAGGCGCCGTGTGGTCGTCTGGCTCACGTTCCTTGGCTGCATCATCGCCTACACCGACCGGGTGAATATCTCGGTCGCGGCGGTTGCGATGAAGGAGCACTTCGGCTGGTCGCAAACCGAGAAAGGTTTGGTTCTCTCCGCGTTCTTCGTCGGCTATCTCTCGTTCATGTTCGTGGCGGGTCTCCTCGCGACTCGATTCGGCGGAAAGCGAGTACTTGGTTGTTCCGTGGTTGCGTGGTCAATCTTCACGCTGTTGACGCCACTCGCCGCGACGCTGTCACTCGCTCCGCTTCTCGTCGCGCGCATCGGCATGGGCATCGGTGAGGCGGCGATGTTTCCTGCAACTTTCGAGCTATTCGGCCGCTGGGTGCCGCCAACGGAGCGCGCTCGGGCGGTGGCCTGGTTGTACAGCGGCATTCCGATCGGAACTCTTATCGGGCTAATGGGAACCGGTTGGATCATCGGGCGCTTCGGTTGGCCCATGGCGTTCTATGCATTTGGCGCCGCCGGACTCCTATGGGTCATCGCCTGGTTCAAACAGGTTCAGAACGACCCGGCCGCTGATCCACGCGTGGGTCCGGAGGAGCGCGCGCAGTTGCTGAAAGCACGGCCTGCCGCGGGACCGGTAGATAAGGTGTCTCTTCGGCGGTTGCTCCTGCGCACACCGGTAGCGGCCCTCATTGCCGGGCACTTTGCAACGTCATGGAGCCTGTACGTGTTGCTCTCGTGGCTACCCAGCTACTTCCGCGACGTGCAGGGGCTGAGCATCGCGAACGCTGGCCTTTTCTCGGCGGCGCCGTGGCTGGCGATGTTTGCAGCCACTAACCTCGCCGCCGTCGTCTCCGACCGCATGATTGCGCGGGGCGTGCGTCTAACGACCACACGCAAGGTGATGCAATGCGCTGGTCTGGTGATGTCCGCTGCGTTCCTCGTCATGATCCGCGAAGCGCATTCCCCTGGCGCGGCCCTAGCGCTTCTGTGTGCAGCTACCGGCGCACTCGGGTGCACGTGGTCCGGGGTCCCACCGAGCTTTCTGGATGTCGCTCCGCGTCACGGTGCGGTGCTGTTCGGATTCAGCAATACTTTCGCGACGATTCCCGGGATCGTCGGCGTTGCCGCAGCGGGGTGGCTCGTGGACGTTACCGGCACTTACTCGGCAGCCTTTATTCTCACGGCAGCTGTGAGCGCGGCGGGCGCGCTGATTTTCGGGTTTTTCTTTGATGCCCGTCCTATCGTAGCCTAGGGGTAGCGTGGGCCCGCTTTGGGACTTATTTTCAACCTCGGAGGTCGCCAGTCAGGCTGATCTAAGGGCGCGGCTCCCGCCACTGAAGGCGACCGGATAGGGGACAACGAAGAACCGCTCTCGACCCATTGCGGACGTCCCGGAGCGTCAGTACCCCCCTGGGAGCCGCACCCTACACGGACAGGTGGTGCATCCGGGGTACAACAGCGATTCTGTCATTGCTCGCGTGGGGAAAGCCTCCGACAGTGTTGACTGTAGCTAAGATTCAGTTTCCCAATCCCACTCGGGGTAAGGGCGCGGGCCGCAACCGAAGGAAAGCACATATGGCGCCAACTCGTCGGGAGATTCTCAAGGCAACGATGTACGGCGGTACATTGATGGGCGTGAGCACGCCGGCGACGCCTCACGCCGCTCTGCCGACGGCAGCCGCCAAGGCGTTGATGGAGAGTTTCGGGCTCAGCGTCCCGATATTTCAGGCCCCGCACGGACGGCAAACCAGCCCTGCAGCGCCCATTCTTCGCAAACTCTTCAACCCCTGTTTACACCGAATTGGGGTCTTCGTGAAAGCGCCGGGTGACAACTACGAGCTTGACGCGCGGAATGTGTCGATAGCCCGCGGGGTGTGCTACCAGTTGCGTCGAACCGCGCTGGGGATATCCCCCAGCGCCGTCGTTACTTCTCCGTGCCGGTGACTTCGACCTCCACGCGGCGATCCGGCTGCAGGCAGGCAATCAGTTGTGGGTTCCTCTTGCTTCCTGCGCATTCACCCGGCCTAGTCTGCGGGTTTGATCCGTCTGCGCCTATGGCACTTACCTTATTCGCCGGAATGCCCGCGGACTCGATCAAGTAGTCCTTGACCGCTTCGGCGCGTCGCGTCGAAAGTCTCATATTGTAATCGTGTGAACCGATTCGGTCGGTGTATCCGGTTACCTTGATGACGGCAAAGTTGGCGCTCTTGAGTTTCGCGGCAAGCTTGTCGATTTCCTCTTTGCCAGCGGGCTTCACGACCGCCTTGTTGAAATCGAACAGGGAATCCGCGGAAAAGCTCACCTTCGCCGGCAACGCTGGCGGCGGCGGCGGCGGCGGCGGCACGGCCACCGGCGCGGGTGCGATCACCACCGGCGCGGGCTCGGTTGCGCGGCGTTCCGGGGGCGGGGTCGTACCAAAGCGATAGACCAGACCGACCGAAAAAAGATCGACGTCGCCCTTGTTGCCAACGGCATCGTGGATCCGGTAGCGCTCCGCTTCGGCGCGCATGCCGACGTTTTCTGTGAAACGGTACGCGAGCCCCACACCGAACTTATAGTTCGTGGCGCGCTCTTTGCGATTTGGATCAGGCACCCCTACCAAGCCGGTGCCCGCGAATGAATCCTTGGCCTCCGCGTAGTTCGCGCCGATCCGGGCGAACGCGGAAAACCTGTCCGTGAATGGGAGAATGCCTACGCCATCAAGATTCACGCCCTTGAGCTTGATATCGCCCGTCAGCGTCCCTGCCGGTACCGTGGTCGCAGTAAAACCGAACCTGCCGAGGTCGAAATAGCCTCCCTCCAGCGCGAAATACCGGTTGAACTGATATCCGCCATAGACCTTGAAGCCCAAGTGGCGCTCGTCATCCCGGATCGACGTCGTAGTAAAACCTCCTGTCAGAAGTCCGCTCGCGATCCTCGCGTCGTCGATTTTCGCTCTTGACTGGCCCACGTTGGCGCCGACGTACCAGCCTGAATCGTCCGCCATCGCGCATGGGCTGGCGAGTGCGGCGAGTGCCACCAGACCCAGCGTCCTTGAGGTTTTCACCAATTTCATGTCTTCCTCCTGAGTCTATTGAAGGCTTACGGAGCCGGGACGTTCACGACCGTGTCCACCAGAGTCACTGAAGCCCCCAGGGACAACACTCGGCCGTTCAGCGTCACGATCGTGGTGTTGCCAGGCGTGGAGAAAGCGGCGCCCGCCTGAGAAATGATGGTTCCCACCATCGTGCCGCCGCCCGCTGCGTTGATTGTCGCGGCACTGCCAACCTGCCAGTAGACGTTCTTGGCCTGAGCCCCGTTGACCAAGATGACGCTTTGCGGGAATGCCGTTCCCGGGCCGCCGACAGTGAGCGTGGTTGCCATCTGGAACACCCAGACCGCGTTCGCGTTGCCTTGAGCGTCGAGGGTGAGATCGCCTCCCTGAATCATGAACGAACCCGCCGCGGCCGTATACACGCCCGGAGTCAGCACAAGGTTGGCCAGGTTGCCGGCACCCGGATCAGGTCCAGCCGGTTTTGCCACCAGAGCGTTGTATGCGGTCAGCGCATCGGCGCGGGCCTGCTGCGCGATCGCGAAGGTGGCTGCGGTTCCTTCAGTCGGACAGCCAACAGTCGGCGGGGGCGGCGCCGTGTATATCTTTCCGGTGACGGCGCCGATGTTAAGAGCGGTTTCTGTATAGATACATTGTGGCCCTGCATCGTGAAATCCAGTCACCGCGGTCGAGACAGCGGTAGTCCCGATGTCGCCCTTGACCACCGTCAGAACGCCCTGGTTGGTCATCCCGGCGGAACCACCAAAAGTCCCGAACGTCGAGGCCGATCCAAGCACAACTGGACAATTCGCCGTCGCGGGACCTGCGGTAAAGGACCATGTGTAATCACTTACCAACGTTTGGGCCGGCACTGCCAAATCTTTGACCCCGTTAGCGCCGCCTAGAATTGTGGCGGTGTAAGTCACACCAGCGCTGAGAGCGGTCTGTGGTACGAAGGTCGCAATGAGACCGGTGGTATCAAGCGCCACCGACGCTGCCGTCACAGGAGTGAAACTAGGTCCGGGTCCTGTCACGGTAAACGTCATGGCGTTCACCGTCGCGGGATCCATCTTTAAACCGGACGGCACACTGAAGGTCGCGCTGATAGTCGCGCCTGGACACACACCAACGGCAGCAGCGGCAGGGTCGGTGGACTGCACCGAAATAGGCGGCAATGCGGCGACGCCGTCCGCGCCCAGGATCGGATCCTTCTCCGCACCGCCGCATCCGGCCACTAAAGCGCCGAGCATGAATGTCATGAACCACGCCGGGCGTCTGGAATAGATCTTGAGTTTGTTCATTGGCTTTCCTTACCTCGTCTGAATCGAGCAAACCGTCCGTGCCATCGGCCAACCCCCGTGCGCACGCTGTGGCGCCAGGTTGACGCCACTCGAGAAAAGCAAGACCGAAGAACGCCAGTTTTCGGATTCTTGATCCCCCGTCGCCTCGCTGAAGCTACAGCGGTTATTCGGGAGCTGCTCAGCGGTCGCGCCACTAGGACGGGTTCGCTGAGGCACCTCATTTAGCCCGCGACGCGCGAGTTGCGAATGTTATGGGTGCTGCGACCCGGTCACGTAGCGGACGCGAGCCCATGAACTCGTCAGCTTTGTCTTACGCGAGGACTGGTCGCTGTCGGTCTTTCTAAGGATTGAGGCCCTTGAGTGTGTTGTTGAGCTGCGTGGATCGCGCCTATGGTGACATCCTCACCGTTAACGAAGCGCTGCTCATAGGTCTCCGTAATTAGTTCCAGCCACACCGTGCGCTTCACTAGCGATTGCTGGATGTACGTGAGGTTGCCACCGACGTGCTGCGCCAGTGCATCGCGCCGTTCGCGGACAACGCGGGTGAGTGTGCAGCGCTTGGACAGCTTCTCGATGAAGTCCGGGCCGAACTTGGCCGGCACGGCACTAAGATCTTGTACTTTGCCCTACGTGCCATGGATGTCAGCCTCCTGCTGCGACTTCGAGCTGAGGCGAGCGCCTCGTGTGAAGCACCCGACGAGACGCCTCCCGAGATCCGCCCGCCCTGCGAGGCGAGATCACAGATCGCTTTCGCCCAGGCGGTCGAGAATCTGCGGTAATTCTCAGGGCTCTCGCAGAGTGATTCTGCGCAACGAGCGCTACCGTGGCGCGGTGCGTTGGAATGTTAGCGAATGGCACAAGGATCCGGACACCGGCAAGCGCTTCCGCACCTTGCGCCGGTCCCAGGATCGAACTTTCTGTGCGGCCCATCGCCAGGGCGGCCCAACCGCTTGCCCAGTGGGCAAACATGCCCGCCGCGACATAGCCGAGCGGGCCGTGCTTGACCCAATCAGACACGAGCTACTTGAGCCCGAGGCTGTGGAACTCGGATGCCGTCTCATTCGCGACTATGCGCGTGCTGAAATCACTCAGGCTGCCGCAGGCGAAGAGGCTCCGGCCGTCGCCACTACCGCGGCGCAGATTGCGGAGCTTCAGGATTTGATTGCTGAGCGCGGCGCGCTGGCGGCGACGCTGCGCCCCGTCGTCGCCGATCTGAGGGAGAAGATGGGTCACGCTACAGCGCGCAAACTGGCGTAAGGCGCAGGGCGCACAGGTCGCCGCGATGCCTGCCGAGGAGGCCTATAGGGCCGCCGTCGCTGATATGGCTGCCGTACTCGGGGGCTCGAATGTGGAGGCCGCGCGGGCCGCCCTGCGCAGCCTCACAGGAGATATTCCCAGTCTTCGAGCGCGACGGGAAGCTGTACGGTCGGCTGAGCGTCGACGCGATACCCTTGTTCGGTCGCTGTAACCCAGGACTTATTGAACAAGTTGGTAGCGGGGGCGCGCAGCTGGCTGTCCCTACGCGGCTCAGGCTGTCGTTGGCGGCCTGAGATTTCAAACACTTGGAGGAATCCGGAGCGGGTCGGGGCAATTCCCCGCGCAAATTGACCGCGGAGCTGAGGGCTCCTCAGAACGGGACGGAAGGCATCCTGAAGGGCTTTGACAATTTGATAATGCGATCATTCTTTGTGTACCACCCCTGCGGTGCGTAGTCATTGCCATGCAGATAGCATTGCGCTGTTACCCGATCACTGCCGTCGGTGAATGTCAGCAGCCAGCTGCGGGGCACCCCATTTTCCGGGGCGCTTGCATTCACGTGATATTTAGTCAGGCCAGCGACGTTAATGAATGTCGTACCCCAGCGCCGCTCGATGTGTGATTTGCCACCGAACGCGTCATCTGGGCTTGTGTGGGTGTGGGCGCCGAGCCATAGGTCGACACGGGACGGTGCTGCTGCCAGGAAGGTTTCAAACGCACCCGAATCCTGCTCGCTGTCTACCCAGTACAAGAATGAGGCGCCCTGTGGAGTACCCTGTGGAAAATACCCGTGATACCAGGAGTTCCAAGGACCGTTCTCGTCGCGCCGCATGCCTTCCCACTCGCCTGACGCCACCGTCGTATCTTTGAGTACGTAGTGATGCGCACTGATGATGATCGACCCGCGGTTCGCTTCGACCATTCGCTTCCACCAGCGAAATGTCTCGCCACTCACTACGCCGCCGGGG
>JANYBG010000132.1 GCA_025360865.1 Pseudomonadota bacterium
GCTGCTCGCGAGCACCGTCGCGCCCGCGAGGATCTTGGTGGCGGCGTTGAAATTGTGCTCGAAGGTCACCGCGCCGTTGAAGGCGACGCTGTGCGCCGGCCCGTACGGAAGCAGGGTGCCAGGATCATGGTCGAGCCGCGCGATCACACCGCCGATGGCGTCCTTCACCAGGAATTCCTTGCGGGCGCGACGGTGCTCGCGAGCAGCGACAACACGCTCACCACCGGCAGTGTCGCGCTGCAGGTGAAGATGTCGAACCGGCTCGCGCTCGCGGCCGGGTACCAGATTACCAGCAACAGCAGCCCCCCGGCGGGATCCGGAAAGAATGACTCGCTGATGACGCTGAGCCTGGCCTACGACATGAGGAACCCGAAGCTCGCGCCGCAGTGATGGGTCCCGCGCGCCGCGGCGGTCAGCCGCGGCGCAGCGCGCGGGCCTTGTCGCGCTTCCAGTCCCGGTCCTTCTCGACCGCGCGCTTGTCATGCTGCTTCTTGCCCTTGGCAAGCCCGATGGCGAGCTTCGCCCGGCCACTCTTCCAGTAGAGCTCCAGCGGCACCAGGGTGTAGCCGCGCCGCTCGACGGCCCCGATCAGACCCTGCAGCTCCGAGTAGTTGAGCAGCAGCTTGCGCGTGCGGTCAGGCTCGGGCAGCACGTGGGTGGAGGTGGAACGCAGTGGCGCCAGGTGCGCGCCGAAGAGGTACGCCTCCCCGCCGCGCAGGTAGACATAGGCCTCCGTGAGCTGGGCGCGACCGGCGCGCATCGACTTCACTTCCCAGCCCTGCAGCGCGATGCCGGCCTCGTAGCGCTCCTCGATGAAATACTCGTAGCGCGCCTTGCGGTTCTCGGCGATCAGGCGTTCTGTGGCGGCGGCTTTGGTCATGGGCGGGGCTGATGGGACAATGGGGACATGAGAGAGGTTAAGCGTACAGCCCTGGTGAGCCAACCGCCGTCGGTTTTGTACGCGTTGATCAACGACATCGAGGCCTATCCCGGCTTCGTGCCCTGGTGCACGCACGCGCGCGTGCTCGAGCGCACCGACACGCAGATCCTGGCCACCATCGGCGTGCGCCAGGGGGCGCTGAACGGGGAATTCACCACCCGCAACACGCTCGAACCGGAGCGCGCCATCACCATGCACCTGGTCAAGGGCCCCTTCAGCGCGCTCGAGGGAAGGTGGCTACTCAGTCCCATCGACACGCACGGCTGCCGCGTGGACTTCACCGTGAATTTCGCCTTCAGGAACCGCCTCACCGCGCTGCTGCTCGAGCCGCTGTTCGCGCAGACGATCGGCTCGCTCGTGGAGGCCTTTGTCCAGCGGGCGCGCACCCGGCCATGAGTCCGGCGGCCTCCAAGGGCTGCGTGGTCGCTTACGCGGGCCCGCGCGAACAGTACCTGTGGGCGCTGACCCTCGACAGCGACGCCCGCATCGGCGATGCGCTCGCCGCGGCGCGCGCCGCCGCCGGCTCGATGCCGGCCGCTGCGGCGGTTCCTTGGGACACGGCACCAGTGGGGATTTTCGGGGAGCCGCGGCAGCGCACCGACGGCTACGCGGACGGGGACCGGATCGAGCTGTACCGCCCGCTGCGGCGTGACCCGCGCGAGCGCCGCCGCGAGCAGGTGGCGCGCGCGCGGCGCGCCATCGGCCCGAAAGGCTAGATCCTCGGGAACTTCGAGATCGGGGCGCTTTCGTCGGGTGTCACCGGCGGCCCGCTTCCCATGTTGACCGAGTCGATGCTGGCCACCTTGTCTTCCTTGAAGCGCACGATGACCTGGCGCTGCGTGTACGGGTGGCGCCCGTGGCGGAAGTAAAACAGGTAGTCCCAGCGGTCCTTGTCGAACACGTCCGGCACCATTGGCGTGCCCAGCAGGTAGCGCACCTGGGTGCGGGTCATTCCCACCTGCAGCTGATCGACGGTCTTGCTCTCCAGGTAGTTACCCTGCTGGATATCCGGCCGGAAGACGCAGCCTGTGGCGAGGGCGAGCAGCGCGAGGGCGCTGAGGCGGGTGAAGAGTAAGCGCATGCGGATCCGATGGGGGATAATGAACATCAAAGCATACCTGATCGCGGGCCGGCTCCGCCTCGCAAATGCCGCCACCCCGCCTGGAGAACCCGTTGGAAGGCAAGGACCTGCGCAAGGCCGGACTGAAGGTGACGCTGCCGCGCCTGAAGATCCTGGAGATCATGGAGGGCAGCAAGACCCGCCATCTCTCGGCCGAGGACATCTACCGCACGCTGCTGGAGTCGAACGAGGACATCGGGCTCGCCACCGTGTACCGGGTGCTGACCCAGTTCGAGGCGGCGGCCCTGGTCACGCGCCACCACTTCGAGGATGGCATGGCGGTATTCGAGCTCAACGAGGGGACGCATCACGACCATATCGTGTGTCTTGACTGCGGCCGGGTCGAGGAGTTCATGGATTCAGGGATCGAGGAGCGCCAGACCTCCGTGGCGACGGAGCTCGGCTTCAGTATCCGCGACCACTCGCTGATCCTCTACGGGCACTGCAAGCGCGCGACCTGCCCCCACAAGGCCCGCCGTCCACCCTAGCGCTTCGGACGTACCCGCACGCGCACGGTGTCGGCGGTGACCTGCTCGGGCGCCTCGCCGCCGTTGCCCCCGTCCTGGCCCGCCGCGGCGAGCATGTCCTTCGCGTGCGCCCGCGCCTTGGATGTGATCTCGATGCCGCCGAGCATGCGCGCCAGTTCCTCGATGCGCTCGGCGGCGGTGAGCTCGCTTAAGGTCGTGCGCGTGGTGCGCCCGTCGGTGAGCTTGGTCACGCGCAGGTGATGGTGGGCAAGGGATGCCACCTGCGGCAAGTGCGTCACGCACAGCACCTGGCCACGCGCGCCCAGTGCCCGCAGCTCCCGGCCGACGATCTCCGCGACCGCCCCGCCGATGCCCGAGTCCACCTCGTCGAACACCATGCAGCGCGATTCCTCCTGCGCGCAGGAGACCTGCACGGCCAGTGACAGGCGCGAGAGCTCCCCGCCGGAGGCCACCTTGGCGAGGGCGCGCGGCGGCTGCCCGGGGTTCGCGCTCACGCGGAACTCGATCTGGTCGATGCCATGCTGGGCAGGCTCCGCGTTGCCATCCTGCGTGACGTCCGCCTCGAAGCGCCCGCCGGTCATCCCTAAGGTCTGCATGCGCGCGCTGATGTCGCGCGCCAGCGCGCGCGCCGCGGCCATGCGCTTGCCGGAGAGCTGCAGCGCCTGTTCGCGGTAGGTGGCAAGAGCGGCCGCCAGTTCCCGGCGCAGCACCGCGAGGTCGAGGTCCGCGCGCTCGAGCGACTCAAGCTCCGTGGCGAGCTCCTGGGTGCGCCCGGGCAGCTCGAATGGGGTCACGCGATGCTTACGCGCGAGTTCCTCGATGGCCGAGAGACGCCGTTCCACCTCGTCCTGGCGCGAGGCATCCACGTCGAGGGTTTCGCGATAGCGTTCCAGCTCCCGGGCGGCCTCGCGCACCTGGATGGAGGCCTCCTCCAGCATCGGCAGCACCGCGGCGAGCTTCACGTCGAGGCTTGCGAGGCCGCGCAGGATCGCCAGCGCCCGGGCGATGCCGGCGTGGGCACTCGAGGACTCGTTTTCGTACAGCTCCCCGAGGGCCGCCTGGGAGCCGTCCGCGAGCTTGCCGCGATTGGCCAGGCGCGCGTGTTCATCCCCGAGGGTCTCGATCTCGCCTGGCTTCACGCCCAGGGCGGTGAGCTCCTGGGCCTGGTAGCGCAGCAGTTCGAGCTTGGCGTCGCGGTCGCGCGCCTTGCCCTCAAGGGTGAGCGTGCGGTTGAGCAGTTCCAGCCAGACGCGATGCGAGATGCCGACCTGGCTTACGAGATTGGTGAGGGTCGCGTAGCCATCCAGCAGCGAGCGCTGCGCCGGGGCGCGCGTCAGGGACTGGAATTCGTGCTGGCCGTGGATGTCGATGAGGATGTTGCCCGCCTCGCGCAGCAGCTGCACCGGTACGGACTGCCCGTTGAGGTAGGCGCGCGAGCGGCCGTCGGCGCCGACCACGCGGCGCACCACCAGCTCGCTTGCGGCGCTGACGGACTGCTCCTCGAGCCAGGGCCGCAGTTCCCGCGGCGCGCGCGCCAGATCGAACGTCCCGCTCACTTCGGCGCGCTCAGCTCCATGGCGCACCACTTCGCTGCCGGCGCGGCCGCCGGCGAGCAACTGCAGCGCGTCGACCAGTATCGACTTGCCCGCACCGGTCTCCCCGGTGAGCACGGTGAGCCCCGGGCGCAGCTCAAGCTCCACCGCGTCGATGATGGCGAAGTCACGGATCTGCAGGTGCGTGAGCATCGGCGCCTAACGCTCCAGGGCGCCGCGGCCCCAGTGAAGCTTGGAACGCAGCAGCTTGTAGTAATCATGACCGGGCGGGTGCAGCAGCGTCACGCACTCCTTCGCGGTGCGCACCTCGAGGCGGTCATGGGGGGCGAATTCCCCGAGCACCACGCCATCGCAGCTCACGTGCGCCTGGGTGTCCGAGCGCTCCTGCAGCGCCACCTCGATCAGCGAGGCGGACGAGACGACGATCGGGCGGTTGGAGAGGGTATGGGCGCAGATCGGGGCGAGCACCAGCACCGGCAGGTGCGGCTCGATGATCGGGCCGCCGCAGGACAGCGCGTAGGCGGTCGACCCGGTCGCGCTGGCGATGATGATGCCGTCGCCGCCGTGGAAATTGACGAAGCGCCCGTCGACGCGTGTCTCGAAGTCGAGCGTGCGCCCGCTGTCGTGCTTCTGCATGACGACATCGTTGAGCGCCAGGGCTTCCGCGACCGCGCCCTTCGCGTTCACCAGCCGCGCCGACAGCAGCGGTCGCTCGTCGACGGTGAGCTCGCCGGTGAGCGCGGCATCCACCGAGGGCAGCATGTCCTGGGGCAGCACGTCGGTGAGGAAGCCGACGCGGCCGCGGTTGACGCCCAGCAGCGGCACGCCGTGGCGGGCGACCAGGCGCGCGGCGTGGAGCAGGGTGCCATCACCGCCCACGGCGATGACAAGGTCGGCGCGCGCGCCGAACTGCGCCTCGGGGGTGCGCGTGACCGCGGCGCCCAAGGGCAGGGCGGCATCGTCGGCGACCAGGACGGTGACGCCGCGGCCGTGCAGGTGCGGCAGGAGCGCGCCCACGGTTTCCGCGATGCGCGGATCGGCGAATCGTCCCACTAACGCGCAAGTGCGCACCGGAAAAGCCATTCGAGCCCTTGACTTAACCCCGCCGCGTCGCGAGGCGGGTCTTTGTAACACGCGGCGCGCCGGCGCGGCCAATGCCGTAAGTCACATCATCGGGTCGCGCGCGGCCACGGCGCGCGCCGGCGACCGCTTGACGCCCAGCGCCGCTGATGCATGATCGAAGTCCGCGTGGCACTCGAAGGTTGTATGGGGCAAGAAGCTCGGGAAGAGGCCTTAGGCGAGCGAGCCCAGCACCTGCTGCGGATCCTCATCGAGAGCTATATCCGGGACGGGCAGCCGGTGGGCTCGCGGGCGCTGTCGCGCGATTCCGGACTGCAGCTCTCCTCGGCCACCGTGCGCAACGTCATGGCGGACCTGGAGGACCTGGGCTTCGTCGCCTCCCCGCATACCTCCGCGGGGCGCATCCCGACCGACAAGGGCTACCGCTTCTTCGTCGACACGCTCCTGCAGGGGCGCCCGCTGCCGGAAGCCGACAGCACCCACATCCGCCGTCAGTTCGAGGCCGGCCGGGACAGCTCGACCGACCTGATCGCGACGGTCTCGCAGCTGCTCTCCAGCGTCACCCAGCTGGCAGGCGTGGTGACGCTGCCGCGCACGCGCGGCGCGCAGATCAGCCAGGTCGAGTTCGTGCCGCTGGCGGATAACCGGGTGCTCGTGGTGCTCGTGTTCAACGACCGCGAGGTGCAGAACCGCATCATCCAGACCGAGAAGCGCTACCTGGCCGAGGACCTCAAGCGCGCCTCGAACTTCCTCAATGACCAGTTCCGCGGTCGCTCGCTCAGCGAGGCGCGCCAGGAGATCCTGCGCCAGCTCTCCGAGGCCCACGCGCACATGAACCAGATCATGCTGGATGCGATCTCGGTGGCGCAGCAGGCATTCGAGGCCAGCTCCGAGGGCAAGCTCGAGTACGTCATCAAGGGCGAGACCAACCTCATGGGCGTCGCCGAGCTCACCAACGTGGATAAGCTGCGGCGCTTGTTCGAGGCCTTCAACGAGAAGCAGGATTTCCTGCACCTGCTCGACCACAGCCTCAAGGCCGAGCGCGTGCAGATCTTCATCGGCCACGAATCCGGCTACCAGATCCTCGATGACTGCAGCGTGGTCACGGCCCCGTATGCGGACGGGGACTCGGTGATCGGGGTGCTCGGGGTGATCGGGCCCACCCGCATGGCCTACGAACGGGTCATCCCGATCGTCGACATGACGGCTAAACTCCTCGGTGCCGCCTTGAATTCGCGCCGGTGACCCCCACCCGTGGGCGGTACGGCCGCCTGATTGAGGACCGCCCCCGGCGAGGGCGGAAAAATTGGCGCCGACGGGTTTAAAGAGCATTGCGGAGGCGATACACAATGACTGCCAACGAGCGCGACGGGCACGACGCAGGCGCCGAACAGACGACCGTGCTGCCCGAGACGGCCGCCCAGCTGGTGCAGATGGAGAAGCTGCAGCTGTCGCTCGCGGAGTCCGAGGAGCGCGCCAAGAGCCACTGGGAGCAGTATCTGCGCGCGGT
Organism: Pseudomonadota bacterium; assembly: GCA_025360865.1. Taxonomy (GTDB): domain Bacteria; phylum Pseudomonadota; class Gammaproteobacteria; order Steroidobacterales; family Steroidobacteraceae; genus 13-2-20CM-66-19. The sequence continues at coordinate 6,692 of JANYBG010000132.1, forward strand.
GGCCGAGCTGGACAACGTCCGCAAGCGTGCCCAGCGCGACATCGAGTCGGCCAACCGCTACGGGCTGGAGAAGCTCGCGGCCGAGTTGCTGCCGGTCCGGGACAGCCTGTCCCTGGCAGTGCAGAATTCCGGCCGGGCCGACACGGCGAGCCTTAAGTCCGGCCAGGAGGCGACGCTTGCGCTCCTGTCCAAGGCGCTTTCCAAGTTCGGGGTCACCGAGATCGACCCCCTCGGGGAGCCCTTCGATCCGGCCCGGCACGAGGCGGTGCTGGCCCAGGAATCGGTGACCGCCGAACCCGACTCGGTCCTGCAGGTGGTGCAGCCGGGGTACGAGCTCAACGGCCGCCTGCTGCGCCCCGCCCGGGTCATCGTCTCCAAGGAGCCTTCGCGGGCTTGAAAGCCGCCCCGGCCACCCCTAAGAAGTGGCCCTAGACTGTCCCCCTTTTGAAAGAGATCCGCTGCGGAGTGCACTCATGGGAAAAGTAATCGGAATCGACCTCGGCACGACCAACTCGTGCGTGGCCATCATCGAGGGCGGCAAGCCCCGGGTGATCGAGAACAGCGAGGGTGATCGCACGACCCCCTCCATCGTCGCCTTCACCAAGGACGATGAGGTCATCGTCGGCCAGCCGGCGAAGCGCCAGGCGGTCACGAACCCGCAGAACACCCTGTTCGCGATCAAGCGCCTCATCGGACGCAAGTTCGACGACGAGGTGGTGCAGCGCGACATCAAGATGGTGCCGTACAAGATCGTCAAGGCCGACAATGGCGACGCCTGGGTCGATGCCCAGGGCAAGAAGATGGCCCCGCCGGAAGTCTCCGCGCGCGTGCTCATGAAGATGAAGAAGACCGCCGAAGACTACCTCGGTGAGCCGGTCACGGAAGCTGTGATCACCGTACCGGCGTACTTCAACGACTCCCAGCGCCAGGCGACCAAGGACGCCGGCCGCATCGCCGGACTCACCGTCAAGCGCATCATCAACGAGCCCACCGCCGCCGCCCTGGCCTACGGCCTGGACAAGGCGGGCGGCGACCGCAAGATCGCCGTCTATGATCTGGGCGGCGGCACGTTCGACGTCTCGGTGATCGAGATCGCCGAGGTCGACGGCGAGCGCCAGTTCGAGGTGCTCTCCACCAACGGCGACACCTTCCTCGGTGGCGAGGACTTCGACCTGCGGATCATCACCTTCCTGGCCGAGCAGTTCCAGAAGGAGTCGGGCGTGGACGTGCGCCAGGACCCACTGGCCATGCAGCGCCTGAAGGAAGCCGCCGAGAAGGCGAAGATCGAGCTGTCCTCGACCCAGCAGACCGACATCAACCTGCCGTACATCACCGCCGATGCGGCGGGCCCGAAGCACCTGAACATCAAGCTCACCCGCGCGAAGCTCGAGTCACTGGTGGACGATCTGATCCAGCGCACGGTCGGCCCGTGCCGCACCGCGCTCACGGATGCGGGCCTCGCCCCGGCCGAGATCGCGGAAGTCATCCTCGTGGGTGGCCAGACGCGCATGCCCAAGGTGCAGCAGATCGTGAAGGACTTCTTCGGCAAGGAGCCGCGCAAGGACGTCAACCCCGATGAGGCCGTGGCCGTGGGGGCGGCGATCCAGGGCGGCGTGCTGGCCGGTGAGGTCAAGGACGTGCTGCTGCTGGACGTGACACCGCTGTCGCTCGGGATCGAGACCCTCGGCGGGATCATGACCAAGCTCATCGAGAAGAACACGACCATCCCGACCAAGGCCTCGAACACCTTCTCGACCGCCGACGACAACCAGACCGCCGTGACCATCCACGTGCTGCAGGGCGAGCGCGACCGCGCCCAGGACAACAAGTCACTGGGCAAGTTCGACCTCTCGGACATCCCGCCGGCCCCGCGCGGCATGCCGCAGGTGGAGGTGTCCTTCGACATCGACGCCAACGGCATCCTCAACGTCTCGGCCAAGGACAAGAACACCGGCAAGGAACAGAAGATCGTCATCAAGGCCTCGAGCGGCCTGAATGAGGAGGAGATCAAGCGCATGGTGCGCGACGCCGAGGCGCACGCCGAGGAAGACAAGCGTTTTCGCGAACTCGTGGACGTGCGCAACAAGGCCGACGGGCTGATCCACACCGTGGAGAAGACCGTGCAGGGACTGGGCGAGAAGATCGACGGCGGCGAGCGCGCCAAGATCGAGAGCGCCGTCTCGGATCTGCGCACCGCGCTCAAGGGCGACGACAAGGGCCAGATCGAGAAGAAGTCCGAGGCGCTCGCGCAGGCCTCCTCCGGGATCGCGCAGCGCGCGGCCCAGGCGGAAGCCGGCGGCGCGCCGGGCGCGGAGGCGGGTGCTTCGAGCGCCGGCGCGGCCGCCGGCGCCGAGAACGTCGTGGACGCGGAATTCGAAGAGGTGAAGGACCCGGGCCGCAAGGCCTCGTAAGTCTTTCATGTCGAAGCGCGACTACTACAAGGTCCTCGACCTGCCGAGGACCGCGACCGAGGCTGAGATCAAGAAGGCCTATCGCCGCCTGGCGATGAAGTATCACCCGGACCGAAATCCGGATGACCAGGCGGCGCTGGAGTCCTTCAAGGAGGCGAAGGAAGCCGCCGAGGTGCTGGGAGATGCGCACAAGCGCGCCGTCTACGACCAGCACGGCCACGCGGGCCTCGCGGCGCAGCAGCGCGGCGGCGGCCGCGGCGGCGCCGACGCGTTCAGCGACATCTTCGGGGATGTCTTCGGGGACATCTTCGGCGGCGCGCGCCGGGGCGGGGGCGGACGCCAGGTGTTCCGGGGCGCTGACCTGCGCTACGAGCTTGAGCTCGAGCTCCCACAGGCGGTGTTCGGCCACCAGGTCGAGATCGAGGTGGCGCGCCTGTCCGAGTGCGAGACTTGCCACGGGACAGGTTCCGCCAAGGGCTCAGCCCCGGTCACCTGCGAGACCTGCGGCGGGCAGGGACAGGTGCGCGTCAGCCAGGGCTTCTTCCAGCTGCAGCAGACCTGCCCGCGCTGCCGGGGCACCGGCACCATCGTGCGCAATCCCTGCGACACCTGCTTAGGCCAGGGCCGCGTGCGGCGCACGCGCACGCTCGCGGTGAAGGTCCCGCCGGGGGTGGACACCGGGGACCGCATCCGCCTGTCGGGTGAGGGCGAGGCCGGCCGCAATGGCGGACCGCCGGGCGACCTCTACGTCGAGGTGCAGGTGCGCGAGCACGCCATCTTCGAGCGCGAGGGGGAGAACCTTCGCTGCGAGGTGCCGGTGAGCTTCGCGACAGCGGCGCTGGGGGGGAGCGTCGGGGTACCAACGCTCGAGGGCGACGTGACCCTCAAGATCCCCGCGGAAACGCAGTCCGGCCGTGTCTTTCGCCTGCGCGACAAGGGCGTGAAGCCGGTGCGCGGCGGGGCGCGCGGCGACCTGTATTGCCGCGTGGTGATCGAGACCCCGGTGCAGCTCTCGGCCGAGCAGCGCGAACTGATCAAGCAGCTCGAGGAGTCACTGAAGGCGCACGCCGGCCGCCACGCCCCGCGCGAGAAGGGCTTCCTTGAGGGCGTGCGGCGCTTCTTCGCAGGCTCGGACGAGGGAACCAAGTCGCCCCGATGAACTCCCGGCAGCTCCCCCGGCCCGCGCGCGCCGTCCTCATCGGCGCCGGCGGCCGCATGGGGCAGGCGCTGCTCGCCGCCGCGCGGGATTCCACCGGGCTCACACTCACCGCGGCGATCGTCCCACCCGGCAGCGCGCTCCTGGGCGGCCTCACCCCCCAGGGTGCGCTGCGCTACCAGGCGGACCTGCCGTCCGCGCTGGCGCAGGCCGACGTCGCCATCGACTTCAGCGCCGCGACCGCCACGCGGGGAAATCTCGCGGCCTGCCGCGCCGCGGGGACGCCGCTTCTGATCGGCACCACCGGATTCGCCCCGGCGGTCGAGGCCGACTTCGCGCCCGCCGCGCGCGAGATCGCGCTCCTGGTCGCCTCCAACACCAGCATCGGCGTGGCGGTTCTGACGGAACTCGTGCGGTTCGCCGCCGCGGCGCTCCCCGCGGGTTTCGCGATGAGCGTGACCGAGGCCCATCACGCCGGTAAGCGCGACGCTCCCTCCGGCACCGCGCTCACTCTCGCCGCCGCGGCCGCCGCGGCGCGCGCCCTGGTCCCCGGCGCGAGCGCCGCGGCTGACATCGAATCGATACGCGAGGGCGAAATCGTGGGCGCGCACGCGGTGCGCTTTTCCTCCGCCGCCGAGGAGCTGACTCTGGTCCATAAAGCAAGTGACCGGAGCCTGTTCGCGCAGGGCGCGCTGGCGGCCGCGCTCTGGCTTTCGTCGCAGCCGGCGGGCCGATACACCATGCGCGATGTGCTTGCCATTAAAACAGCCACTTAGGCGCGTAATCCCGACAGCGCCTGAGGTTGGCTCTCCCTCTTCCGCGTGGGAATTTTCCATGGACACATCGGGCGTAAAGCCCGTAAGATTTCCGTCTAATCCGTGTACGGGTTAGTCCAAGCAAAGCGGGGGGATGTTCGATGAGAACTCCTCCCGCTTTGTGTATCTGGGGTGAGGAGAGGTGATCACGTGAGTGTTCCCGCGGTGCTCGCGCTGGCAGATGGAACGATTTTCCATGGCCAGTCGATCGGCGCCAAAGGCAACACCACCGGTGAAGTCGTTTTCAATACCGCCCTCACCGGTTACCAGGAAATACTCACCGATCCGAGCTACGCGCGTCAGCTCATCACGCTGACCTCGCCCCACGTCGGCAACACCGGAACCACTCCCGAGGACATGGAGTCCGCGCAGATCTACGCGGCGGGCCTCATCATCCGCGACCTCCCCATTCTCGCCAGCAGCTGGCGCGCCAACGAGACACTGCCGCAATTCCTCGAGCGCGGACGCGTGGTGGCGATCGCCGGCATCGACACGCGCAAGCTCACGCGCATCCTGCGCGAGAAGGGCGCCCAGTCCGGTTGCATCATGACCGGCGAGCAGGTCGACCAGAACGCCGCGGTGAAGGCCGCGGGCAAGTTCCCCGGCCTCAAGGGCATGGACCTCGCCAAGGTGGTGTCCACCAAGAAGACCTACCAGTGGAACGAGGGCAGCCTGTGGGCGGAGGACGCGCGCGTGCCGATCCGCGCCAACCAGCGCCTGCACGTGGTGGTGTTCGACTTCGGCGTGAAGCGCAGCATCCTGCGCCTGCTGGCCGATGGCGGCTGCCGCATGACCGTGGTGCCCGCGCAGACGTCCGCTGAGGAAGTGCTCGCGCTCGGGCCCGACGGGGTGCTCCTCGCCAACGGTCCCGGTGACCCCGAGCCGTGCGCCTACGCCATCACCGCCACCCGCAAGCTGCTGGAGACGGACATCCCGGTGTTTGGCATCTGTCTCGGCCACCAGATCCTCGGACTCGCCGTCGGCGCGCGCACGCTGAAGATGAAGTTCGGTCACCACGGCGCCAATCACCCGGTGCAGGACCTTGAGACCGGGCGGGTCTTCATCACCAGCCAGAACCATGGGTTCGCGGTGGATGAGGCCACGCTGCCCACAGGCGCGAAGGCGACGCACCGCTCGCTCTTCGACGGCTCGCTGCAGGGCTTCGCCCTCAGCGAGCGCTCCGCCTTCAGCTTCCAGGGACATCCGGAGGCCAGCCCCGGCCCGCATGACCTGCGGCCGCTGTTCGAGCGCTTCAACCATCTCATGCTGCGCCGGCTGCAGGCGCAGCTGAAGATCGCCGAGGATAGCCTGCGTCTCCGCGCGGCCGGCCGGTAGCGCCGTGCCCAAGCGCACCGACATCCATAGCATCCTGATCATCGGCGCCGGCCCGATCGTCATCGGCCAGGCGTGCGAGTTCGACTACTCCGGCGCCCAGGCCTGCAAGGCGCTGCGCGAGGAGGGCTACCGCGTCATCCTGGTCAACTCCAACCCCGCGACGATCATGACCGATCCGGAGATGGCCGACGCCATCTACATCGAGCCGGTGAACGCGAAGTCCGTCGCCCGCATCATCGAGAAGGAGCGCCCGGACGCGCTGCTGCCCACCATGGGTGGGCAGACAGCGCTGAACACCGCGCTCGATCTGGTGCGCGAAGGGGTGCTCGAGAAGTTCGGCGTGGAGATGATCGCCGCCTCGCGCCAGGCGATCGACATGGCCGAGGACCGCGAACTCTTCCGCAACGCGATGCGCGAGATCGGTCTTGAGACCGCGCAGTCCCAGATCGCCCGCAGCATGGATGAGGCGCTGGCGATCGCCGGCGAATTGGGCTACCCGGTCGTGATCCGGCCCTCCTTCACGATGGGCGGCAGCGGTGGTGGCATCGCCTATAACCGCGAGGAGCTCGAGACCATCGTCGCACGCGGCCTGGACACATCCCCCACCGGTGAGGTGCTGCTGGAGGAATCCGTGATCGGCTGGAAAGAGTTCGAGATGGAGGTGGTGCGCGACCACAAGGACAACTGCATCATCGTGTGCTCGATCGAGAACTTCGACCCGATGGGGGTGCATACCGGGGACTCGATCACCGTGGCCCCGGCGCTCACCCTGACGGACAAGGAATACCAGCGCATGCGCGACGCATCCATCGCGGTGCTGCGCAAGATCGGCGTCGACACCGGTGGCTCGAACGTGCAGTTCGCCGTCAGCCCGCACGACGGGCGGCTGCTGGTGATCGAGATGAACCCGCGCGTGTCGCGTTCCTCCGCACTCGCCTCCAAGGCCACCGGCTTCCCGATCGCCAAGATCGCCGCGAAGCTCGCCGTCGGCTACACGCTGGATGAGCTCAAGAACGACATCACCGGCGGGGCGACGCCTGCCTCCTTCGAGCCCTCGATCGACTACGTCGTCACCAAGATCCCGCGCTTCACCTTCGAGAAATTCCCGGCGGCGAACGACCGCCTCACCACGCAGATGAAGTCCGTGGGCGAGGTGATGGCCATCGGCCGCACCTTCCAGGAGTCGCTGCAGAAGGCGATGCGCGGGCTTGAGACGGGCCTGGACGGCCTGAGTCCGATCCTCGCCATGCCGCTGAACGATGAGGGCGCGGACAAGATCACCTACGAGCTGCGCACGCCCGGCCCGGACCGCCTGCTATATGTCGCTGACGCGTTCCGCGCGGGCTGGAGCGTGTCGCGCGTGAACGAGCTGTCGCACATCGACCCCTGGTTCCTCGCGCAGGTCGAGGACCTGATCGCCGAGGAAGCCGTGGTGCGCGATTCGGGCCTGGGGGCGCTCACCGCGGCGCGCCTGTGGGATTTGAAGCGCAAGGGCTTCTCCGACAGCCGCCTCGCGAAGCTCGTAGACATGCCCGAGAAGGCGCTGCGCGACAAGCGCCGTGAGTTCAACGTCGCCCCGGTCTACAAGCGTGTCGACACCTGCGCCGCGGAATTCGCGACCTCCACCGCCTACCTGTACTCCACCTACGAGGAGGAGTGTGAGGCGGCCCCGACGGACCGGCGCAAGATCATGATCCTCGGCGGCGGTCCCAACCGCATCGGCCAGGGGATCGAGTTCGACTACTGCTGCGTGCACGCCGCGCTGCAGCTGCGCGAGGATGGCTTCGAGACCATCATGGTCAACTGCAACCCGGAGACGGTCTCGACCGACTACGACACCTCCGACCGGCTCTACTTCGAGCCGCTGACGCTTGAGGACGTGCTCGAGGTCATCGCCAAGGAGAACCCGGAAGGGGTGATCGTGCAGTTCGGCGGGCAGACCCCGCTGAAGTTATCAAGGGCGCTGGAGGCCGCGGGGGTCCCGATCATCGGCACCTCGCCGGACTCGATCGACATCGCCGAGGACCGCGAGCGCTTCCAGGCGCTGGTGAAGAAGCTCGGCTTGAAGCAGCCCGCGAACGCCACCGCGCGCGACGAGGAGCAGGCGGTGCGCCTGGCTCGCGAGGTGGGCTTCCCGCTGGTCGTGCGCCCGTCCTACGTGCTCGGCGGCCGCGCCATGGAGGTCGTGTTCACGGAAGAGGACCTGCGCACCTACATGACCCACGCGGTCAAGGTCTCCAACGACAGCCCGGTGCTGCTGGACCGCTTCCTCGATGTCGCCATCGAGGTGGACGTGGACGCGGTGTGCGACGGGGAGGACGTCATGATCGGCGGCATCATGGAGCACATCGAGCAGGCCGGCGTGCACTCGGGGGACTCCAGCTGTTCGCTGCCCCCGACCAGCCTGTCGCGCGAGATACAGGCGGAACTGCGCGAGCAGACGCGCAAGCTCGCGCGCGGGCTGAACGTCATCGGCCTCATGAATATCCAGTTCGCGATCCAGGCAGGCGTGATCTACGTGCTCGAGGTCAATCCGCGCGCCTCGCGCACGGTGCCGTTCGTCTCCAAGGCCACCGGCCAGCCCCTGGCCAAGATCGCGGCGAGAGTCATGACGGGCCGCAAGCTGAAGCAGCTGGTCGGGGCGGTCGAGCGCGTGCCGAGCTACTTCTCGGTGAAGGAATCGGTGTTCCCGTTCGTGAAGTTCCCGGAAGCCGATCCGATCCTGGGACCTGAGATGAAGTCCACCGGCGAGGTCATGGGCACCGGGCTTACCTTCGGCGAGGCCTACGCCAAGGCACAGGCCGCCTCAGGGGTGGTCCTGCCGCGCCAGGGCGTCGCCTTCATCAGCGTGCGCGACCGCGACAAGGCCCCCGCGGTGGGGCTGGCGCGGAAACTCATCGAGCGCGGCTTCGAGGTCGTGGCCACCGAGGGCACCGCGCGCACGCTCACCGAGGCCGGTGTCGAGTGCCGGCGCGTGAACAAGGTGCGCGAGGGCCGCCCGCACATCGTCGACATGATAAAGAACGATGAGATCGACCTGGTCGTGAATACCACCGAGGGCAAGCAGGCGATCCGCGAGTCCAACTCGATCCGCCGCGAGGCCGTGCACCGCCGCGTCACCTACTACACGACCCTCGCCGCGGGCCTCGCCACCTGCGAGGCCCTCGACCACCTGGACGAGGTCGAGGTGAACCGCCTGCAGGACCTGCACGCGCTGGCGGCCCGCGCATGAGCATCAAGCGCACCCCGATGACGCTGCGTGGCGCGGAGGCGCTGCGCGCGGAACTGAAGCGCCTGAAGTCCGAGGCCCGCCCGAACGTCATCAAGGCGATCGCCGAGGCGCGCGCGCACGGCGACCTGTCCGAGAACGCCGAGTACCACGCCGCCCGTGAGCAGCAGGGCTTCATCGAGGGGCGTATCAAGGAGATCGAGGCGAAGCTGTCGACCGCGGAGGTCATTGAGCCGGCCAACCTTCCCAACACCGGCAAAGTGGTATTTGGCGTGCTGGTGGAGCTGGAGGACCAGAACGACGGCGGCAAGGTCACGTACCAGATCGTCGGCGAGGACGAGGCCGACATCCGCGCCGGTCGCGTCTCGATCACCTCGCCGATCGCGCGCGCGCTGGTCGGCAAGACGAAGGGCGATGTCGTGGACGTCGTGGCCCCCGCCGGCACCCACTCCTACGAGATCCTGGCGATACGCCTGGAGTGAGCCCAAGGCGGCCCCGGGAACAGCGGCCTCGGTCAGCTGTCGGGGATCAGGATGCGCGGTACCTTCGTCCGCGGCCGGTAAAGAACCGCGACATTGCCGATGCGCTGCACGAGGGCGCTGCCGGTCCGGGCGGCGAGCGATTCGATCATCGCCTCGCGCGCGGCACGGTCACCGCCGGGGGTCCTCACCTTGACGAGCTCGTGGTCCTTGAGCGCGCGGATGGTCTCCAGCGCCACCGCGTCGGTGAGACCGGTCTTGCCCATGAGTATCACCGATTTCAGGGGATGGGCGAGGCCGCGCAGGTGCCGCCGCTGGCGCTCGGAGAGTTGGGGGGCCGCCGGCGGGGCAGGCGGGCTCGCGTCTTTTGGCATCGGGATATTGTAAGAGGGGACGGAGGAACTTATGTCCCCGGTTGGCCCACTAATTTCATTGGCGCAACGATCCCATAGCTCAAGCAAGGGGCGGCCGGAGCGCTGCGCCGACCCACGCGTGAAGCGCGCGAAGGCAAAAGGTTCACGGGCCGTGTTCAAGCTCGAGCCGATCGATCGCAAGCAGCCTCCGCGCAAGCCCGGGAGGATGTGCCTGGAGCTGGGAGCGGAACCGGGGGCCTGTAGCCAGTACGCGCGGCGCACGGTCGGCCATAATGGCGGCAGCCCCGCGACGGACATCCTGGACCCCGTTCCCGGTACCTGGCGAAAGCTGGCACTGGAGATGGCGGCCACGGCTTGAAGCCGGGCTGCTCCGCCCTGATCAAGGCTGCCAGGGGCACTGGATTCGAGGGATTCGTGGAGCCCGCCCGGATCCGATTGGGCAACGTCAAGCCCATGAAACCGGAGGCCTCGCGCTCGCGCAGCCCCGCGATGTATTAGCTGGCCATGCAGTTTCGCTTCGTGTAGGTTCATTTGGATACCCTGAAATATGCCTGAACAAGGACGGAAGCCGTTGAACGACCTGACAAAGAACATCCTGCTCTGGGTGGTCATCGTGTTCGTCCTGCTGCTGGTGTTCAGCCGCTACATGCCCGCCATGGCGACGCCCCAGGAGATCGCCTACTCGAGCTTCCTGGACGATGTGAAGACCGGCAAGGTCGAGTCAGTCGTCATGCAGTCGGAGATGATCTACGGGAAGCTCAAGGACAAGTCCGACTTCAAGACCCGCAATCCCGAAACCGACTACACCGCCCTGATCGGTTCCCTCGAGAAGGCGAACGTCGTCATCGAGGCCCGTGAGCCCAAGCAACCGAACTTCATCGGCCAGCTGCTGATGAACATGGCCCCGGCGCTGCTGCTGATCGTGGTGTTCCTCTACATGCTGCGGCAGATGCAGGGGGCCTCCGGCGGCCGAGGCGCCATGTCCTTCGGCAAGAGCCGGGCGCGCCTTCTGGGCGAGGACCAGGTGAACGTCACCTTCGCCGACGTCGCAGGCGTCGATGAGGCCAAGCAGGAAGTGAGCGAGATCGTCGACTTCCTCAAGGACCCGGGCAAGTTCCAGAAGCTCGGCGGCAAGATCCCCAAGGGCGTGCTGATGGTCGGCTCCCCCGGCACCGGCAAGACGCTGCTCGCGCGCGCCATCGCCGGGGAAGCCAAGGTGCCCTTCTTCACTATCTCAGGCTCCGACTTCGTGGAGATGTTCGTCGGCGTGGGCGCCTCGCGCGTGCGCGACATGTTCGAGCAGGCCAAGAAGCACGCGCCCTGCATCATCTTCATCGACGAGATCGACGCGGTCGGCCGTCACCGTGGCG